>CAYJDE010000124.1:0-7756 GCA_964368805.1 uncultured Desulfovibrionaceae bacterium | reverse complement strand
ATATTCCCATCCACCACGCTCATTTATATTGCGGCCTTGGAGGCGGTGCCAAAGGCATGAACCATGGCAAGGCACAGCTTGGCAGCGTATCAGCCCGCTTTGAGTGCATCGGGGGCATTGACGTGGACGCTGCGGCTATTCGTGATTTTGAAAAGCTAGCCGGAGTACCCGGCACCGTCATGGATTTAATGAGCCGTGAGCAATATAGAGATTTTCATGGGCAAGAGCCCTCTGCACATTGGCAAGAGGCCATGCCCAGCGACATCGTAAAAGCTTTTGGGCATAAGCATCCGCATATTCTTTTCTTGTCTGCGCCGTGTAAGGGCTTTTCCGGCTTGCTCTCAAGTGCCAAGTCTCAAAGCAATAAGTATCAAGCGCTTAACGGTTTAACCTTACGCGGTATTTGGCTTGCCTTAGAAGCGTATAAAGACGACCCCATTGAGCTTATTGTTTTTGAAAATGTGCCGCGTATTGCCACCCGCGGGCGTTTTCTGCTCAACCAAATTACAGGTCTTCTTCAAGAATACGGATATGCCGTGGCAGAAACCACCCACGATTGCGGAGAACTTGGCGGCCTTGCCCAGTCACGCAAACGCTTTTTGCTCGTGGCCAGACACAAAGAACGTGTGCCAAGCTTTTTGTATGAGCCCATCACAAAGCCCATGCGTACTGTGGGTGATGTACTCTCAAAAATGCCCATGCCGGGTGATGTCTCTGCTGGGCCCATGCACCGTGTACCAAAGTTGCAATGGAAAACGTGGGTACGGTTGGCATTCATTGAAGCCGGCAAGGATTGGCGGTCATTAAACGGGCTGGCGGTAGAAGATGGGTTTTTGAAAGATTATGCCATCATGCCTGTATCTAGCCCTATGGCTAAGGCGGTGGAGGATATTCGCTGCGTTGATGCCATGCGCAATGATTGCCTTGGTATTGTGCCTTACGACAAAGCCATGGGCACGGTTACATCGAGGGGCTTTCCTCACAATGGCAAGTTTTGTATTGCCGACCCACGCACAGGCTATGCAGAAAGTGCGCATCAAAACATATTTTATGTGGTGCCGTGGCAAGGCCTATCCAAAACCGTGACCTCCGCAAAGCACGTGGCCGGTGGCGGCCTTTCTGTGGCTGACCCGCGGCCTTTATGGTCTGCCAAAACGCACAGCAAAGTCTACGTGGTTTCCTGGCGTAATACAGCGCGTACCGTCATAGGTAAGCCCAGCGTTTTAGATGGGGCTTTATCTGTGGCAGACCCAAGACCAAAGGCATGGCAAGAAGGGCGAAAAAGCTTTGCCAATGGGCCTTATGGTGTGCTTGCGTGGCATAAGCCGAGCAAGGCGGTGGTGGGTTCTGCTTGTCTGGATAATGGCTTTTTCTCTGTGGCTGACCCACGCATGCCAGCTGATAACGAGCGCTGCGAAGCACGTATCATCAGCCTTGATGGTACATGGCATAGGCCTTTTACCACGCTAGAGCTCGCGGCCCTGCAAGGCCTAGTTGACCCAGAAGAACAGCTGGAGCTGGATGGACTATCAGACACCGCATGGCGTGAGCGCATCGGCAATGCTGTTCCTCCGGCGGCGGCAGAAGCCATCGCCAGCGTGATGGGCGAGGTGCTCTTGCTTACGTGGGCAGGGGAAAGCTTTAGCATGAGTGCGCAACCTATATGGGTAAAGCCTATGGCGGCGGCCCTCATGGCTGCGCAGTAGGGGGAGATATGAATAAGGAAACAGGAACCAAACAAGGTAAATCTCTTAAAGATGATATGCTTGGCAAACGTTTTACATACATAAATGTAGAAGAGCTCGCAGAAAAGCTACATACTGAAAGTGTCTTCTTTTGCTTTGATGCAGAGGGTAAGATTTTGCCCCCATTTGATGTTGTTAAAGACCGTGTCTGTAAAGATGGCAAAAACTACGGCGA
Source organism: uncultured Desulfovibrionaceae bacterium (assembly GCA_964368805.1). Classification (GTDB taxonomy): domain Bacteria; phylum Desulfobacterota; class Desulfovibrionia; order Desulfovibrionales; family Desulfovibrionaceae; genus CAYJAD01. Next base: position 5,836 of record CAYJDE010000124.1, on the reverse strand, counting down.
ACACATGCGTGAGCACGCTAAACAAATAATACAATTTTTTGAATACATGGAACATTTTAAGGCGATTGGCGTCTTAGATGCACATCAAGAAAACTGGAACAATGCTCGGAATGCTGAGAATTCACGCTAATTCTAAAGGCTGGAGGTTTTATTATGAATACCGTCATAGTAACTACACGCGAAGAGTTGACCAATATTTTGAAAGAAATTATGCCTGCTTCTTCTCCTGCCATGCCCGATGAAGCTCTGGAGCTGGAACTGTTGAAACGTAAAAAGCTTCTTACTGAAAAAGAAGTGGAAAAGCTATATGGTCTAAATAGAGGTTCGTTGCGTAATCTTCGCAATCAAGGACGTGGCCCTGTTTATATTCAAGAAAACAAAGGAACATCTGTGTTTTATGAACACACAGCCATTGAATCTTATATTATAAAAATGCGGAAACTTACTTATGACCAATAAGCCCATCAAGCATATTAACTGCATCCCTTTTCACGTCTGGGCACAAATGGGCATAACGTTGTGTCATCTCAAGGCTCTTATGACCCAAAAGCTGACTAATGACATACAATGGTACCCCCTTTATAGCCAACCAAGATGCAAAGGTATGACGCAAAGTATGAAAAACAACACGCTGACGTCTGTCTGCAATGTTATCATTCAGCCCAAGAGCGGCAACACAACGTGGAAAAGTTTTACTCACTTCTTTTGCAGTAAAAATGATGTTAGTATCTACATAACGCTCTTTAAGGCTCAAGAACAGCTCTTTGACATCAAGCGTCATAATAGCCGCTCTACTGCCGCTTTTGGCTTCTCGTATGTAGATGCTGCGTGTTTCAAAATCTATATCCTCCCACTTCAGTTGCAAAATTTCGCCTATCCTCATACCTGTGTGCAGGGAAATGAAGGAAATGGCATACCAAGTAAAACTCTTTGCCTTAAGAGCCTGCATAAGATTTTGGGCTTCTTCTATAGTCAAAAAGCGTACTCTGGCTGCATCAATACGGGGCAGGCTACAACCTTCGGTAGGTATAGATCCAGAGTACAACCCCCATGCAGTCAACTTACGATAAACCCTTTGCACAATCCCTATTGCATGCTTAATAGTCTGGGCACTATATCCTTGCCCCTGCATAGTTCCTATAAGCCTATCAATATCATGAGTCGTAATAGCATTCAGCGATACATTACCAATGGTAGCGGCTACATACTTATATTGATTATAAGCAAAAGTAGCATGTTTAACCTTGGGCAAATGGTCACGGGCATAAATTGCAAAAGCCTCGGCAAAGGTAAGATTGCTTTGTTGAGTGCTACTTGGCAAAGCATGAGCAGGAATCTCACGTTGCATACGCACTTTCTCTGCTCTAGTAGCATGTGCCATGGCCGCTGTAATACCTTCACTAGCCCAGCCAATCTTTATCCAAATCTTTTTACCAGCACTATCTTTATAGGTAATATCATAACAAATATCTTGCCTACCAAGATGACGCCGTGTACCATGTTTTCGAGCATAGACGCCCACATATTTAGTCTTTTCTCGCATGCTATCTTGCTACCCTATTGCTACCCTGTGACGAATTTTGCTACCTCTTTGCTACCCTACTTCGTTCTTTCACGTTTTCAGAAATTACACATAAATTACATTAAATCAACAATAAATTACAAAAACGCTATACAAATTACACAATATACTATAGCAAACATCTGCCTTCTAAGCTCTTGGTCGGGAGTTCGAATCTTCCTGGGCGCGCCATATATTTTAAGGGTTTACGTTTAATAGCGTAAGCCCTTTTTTTATACTACCTTGAGACCTCTGCACATATAAAATTCACATAAAGAGCGAACTTTCGTTTTTATATGGAATGTTATATTCGAAATAATTGTGCAGAGGCCTCGAAATGGAAAGATGCTAGCTTAAAAGGCTAATACAAAGTATGCAGATACTAAAATTGTAAAATTTCACTAATTTCGTTTAATAAATCTTCTAGTCCAGTACCCTGAGCCGCTGAAATGGTAATGGCCCGAGGGTGCGCATTGCGTAATAATTCCTTTTCTTCATCATCAATGCTGTCCCATTTATTTAAAACCAAAATACGTGGCACTTCCCCAAGATGCATATCAGTAAGAACTTCTTCTACTGAAGCTAAATGTTGCTCCAGCGTTAAATGCGATGCGTCAGCCACATGTAATAGAACATCGGCAGCCTCTAGCTCCTCCAAGGTGGCTTGAAAAGCTTCTTTTAGCTCTTTAGGCAAATTACGGATAAAGCCCACCGTATCGGCTAAAATAACTTCCTGCTCCTTAGGAAAACGTAAACGTCTTGTGGTAGGATCTAAGGTGGCGAACAACTTATCTTCAGCAATGACTTCCGAACGGGTCAAGGTATTAAGTAAGGTAGATTTTCCTGCGTTAGTATAGCCCACAATGGCCACCAACGGAATTCCTTGCCGTGAACGTCGTCCACGGGTAAAGGCACGTTGTTTACGTAATTCATCTAAATTTTTCTTGATTTTGGCAATACGATCTCGGACACGGCGACGATCTGTCTCAAGCTTGGTTTCACCGGGCCCACGTCCACCAATACCACCCATAAGTCTATCCATGGCTCTATTTTTACCCACAAGACGGGGTTGCGTATACTTTAACTGTGCGCTTTCCACTTGTAATTTACCGGCACTACTCACGGCATGTTGCGCAAAAATATCAAGAATAAGCTGCGTTCTATCAAGAACCTTACGTTCAGTAATATCCGCTAAATTATGCAATTGGGCTGGCGAAAGCTCACCATCAAAGACCAACACCGAGGCATGTCCCTGTAAAGCTTGCACTTCCAATTCAGCCATTTTTCCCCGGCCCAAAATGAATTTTGGGTTCACCTTTGGCACACGTTGAATCACACGGCCCACCACAGTGAGGCCCGCCGTTGAAGCCAAATCGGCCAATTCATCAAGATGTCCCTCTTGCACAGGACGAGGCTGCGTACCCACAGAAATAAGTATGGCACGGGTAGTAGATTCAGCTTCCTTGGTGCCGTCTAATTCTCGGCGTAGCTCTTCTTCAAGAGCTTCCACCATGGTAAAATCTGCCTCAGGTTTATCCCAAGGTTGGGGAGTGTATACCATATAAGGCTTATTTTCAGGATTAGGTGGCATTAAATGAGCGTATTGCCATTGTACAGGTTCGCCATGGGGGCTTACGGTCAACACGCATACAGCATCAAGGCGCAAGAAAAGCATATCCATAAGGTCTTCTTGCGACAATAATTCTGGAGTAAGATGGGTATGTAAAAGACGTGCTCCACGCAAACGCCCTGCTCCGCCACGTCCACGAGAAAGTTCTGGAATAAGAATACCCTTCGTATCTCCCACCATAAGCAATTCTACTTTACCTTTTCTGTCAATAAGCAAGCCTATCTGACGTCCAATGGAACGAGAAAGTGCCGCAAGTTCACGTGCTTGTTCAAGACTAAACGCTTCTTGCATGGGAAAACGGCGGGTACTGAGTCGATTGATGGCTTTAAGCTGACTTTGCTTAAGCCCTTCAAGATTTCCGTCAATGTCGGCGCTGGCTATGGTAGTACTCCTTCAGTATATTTTAAAGAATTTGTGAGGAAACCTAGATAGTGTCGTCAACTTACAATTTTTTTCCGTTATATCATGGAAAGTAAACACGCTTTGAAAGAATATACGCTACGTATATTTAACTAAAAAAGCGTGAAAAATTTGCTACAGAGATAACCAAAAAGGCGCATTTGACAACACTATCTAAAAAAAGCTTCCTCACAACAACATGTATTCAATACATCAAAATTTATCTAAGATATGAAGTTATGAGAGAATCATAACGTGATGTGGCCTCAAAAGCTCTTGATGCCATTAACTGGCGAAAAGCCAGACTCACGCACATTTTATGTTCACGCATTTCTTTCATGGCTTGTGTATACCACTCTGCAGCTGGTAGCACCAAAACGCTGTGGTAATTTTTCGCTGCAGCACGAATCATGCACGGGCCACCTATATCAATTTCTTCCACCGCTTCAAGACGGGAAAGCTTACGCTCTACAGCACCGGCAAAGTCATATAAATTTACGCAAACCAAATCAAAAGGCGCAATATTATGTTCCTGCAAGGTTTGTAGATGCTCAGGTTTATCTTTATCTGCCAAAATGCCCCCGTGAATTTTCGGATTTAGAGTTTTAACTCTTCCTCCTAAAATTTCCGGAAAACCCGTCACATCACTCACCTTAGTTACTTTAAGCCCTTGCCCTTCCAAAAAAGCATAGGTGCCACCTGTGGAAACCAACTCCACACCATTTTCAGCTAAAAAAATACCAAATTCGCCAAGGCCACTTTTATCTGTTACTGATAAAATGGCACGTTTAATAGGTAAAAGTTCCATAATCTTCCTCCCACAAAAAATGTGCCAGAAAAAACAATCTCATGCAAGCCGTTTACAAAAATTATTTTATAAAAAAACATCATTTTATAAGTATTTAATTTTAAATATTTTTTATCTAAGAAAAGCTCTTTTCCTTTTATAAAATGTACTGTATCTTTGGGCATTCTTGCATATATTGCACAATACATTTTCTTATTTATACAGTAGTGCAATTTTACCTTTTATTATAGTAGCAAGAGAAAGTATTTATACAAACTAGCATATAGAGACCTCTGCACAATTACTTTCAAATATAGCTTTGTGTCTAAAATTTGAAAATTCGTTGGAAATGTCAAATTAAGTATGCAGAGGTAAAGGCACAAAAATCAATAAAAATTAAAGCTATAAGGAAAAATCATGCAGATAAAAATGCTTTCATGGAATGTTAATGGTTTACGTGCTGTTTCTGCTAAGCCTGATTGGCAATGGTTTGCAGCAAGCAATGCCGATATCATTGGTTTACAAGAAACCAAGGCTGCACCGGAACAATTACATGATGCGCTGGTACATCCTGAAGGTTGGCACAGTCTTTGGGCAGCCTCCACAGTTAAAAAAGGGTATTCTGGTGTGGCGGCCTTCAGTCGCATGGAGCCCCTACGCACAGAAGTTGAACTGCCTCACGAAGCCTATCAAGGCGAAGGCCGATTGGTACATATGGAATTTCCATGGTTCCACTATTTTAATGTTTATTTTCCCAATGGCGGCGCAGCAGAGCTCAACGAAGCCGGTAAACCCACGGGGCGCTTTAAACGTGTCCCCTATAAAATGGGATTTTTTGACGCCTTTTTACAATACGCCGAAGAATTACGCAAAACAAAACCCATTGTTGTGTGCGGTGATTTTAATATTGCCCATAAGGCCATAGATTTGGCCCGCCCTAAAGCCAATGAAAAAAATACCGGATATTTACCTGAAGAAAGAGCTTGGCTTGATGCCTTTGTGGCTGCAGGGTATGTGGATACCTTTCGAGCATGTAAGGGAGATGTGGAAGGTGAATACTCTTGGTGGTCGTATAAAGCTGGAGCACGGCCCAAAAATATAGGGTGGCGTATTGATTATTTCTTTGTTTCCGAAGAGTTACGCCCTGCCATTAAGGATGCTTGGATTGAAAGCCATATTTATGGTTCTGACCATTGCCCTGTGGGACTTATCTTAGAAGTGTAATACGTTTTTTTTAACCAGCTGGTATGCGCCACAATGTGTCTTTTTTAGACAAGATACTGACGCAATTGCTTTTTTTGAAGGGGAGAGTCTGAGAGAGGAAGCTTTTTTTCCCTAAAAAAAGCTTCCTCTCTCAGGAAAAAACTTAGTAGCCTTCCCTTAAAAAATAATTAGCAGAAAGCTCAATTATAACAAACATTTTTTTAGTTTTTTAGCATAGCGTTCGGCCTCACTATAA
>CAYJDE010000123.1:0-7768 GCA_964368805.1 uncultured Desulfovibrionaceae bacterium | reverse complement strand
AAAGGGGTAAGATATGCGCCATAAAATCGCGGCACAATGCCAATTGCTGCAAACCTCACCCTACTCCGCCAAAAAGGCAAACCCGAGCGTATCTTTGGAATGCGTGAATTGATTATACAGGGATATTCATACATTGTCCCTTGCCGTGTGAAAGAAAATGCCATCGAGATTTTGAGTGTTTTTCACACGAAAAGACAGTTACCCCAAGGCTGGTAAGCGTAACATTTACTGGGTCAAAGTGATGGGTCAAAGTTAAGGTACACATCACCCTACCCTAAATTTTTATGTAATATTTTTAACCCATTATAAGACTGAATGGATTCGAGGTTTCGAGTCTCGTCCTCGCACCAGAATTTTACCAAGAAAGCAAGGGGTTACGACAACATGTTGTAACCCCTTTTCTTTTTCAAAACAGAAATGCAAGTCTCATCTCTAAAGCTCTACAAAACTCATAAAAAAAGACCTTGGCAAAAAAGTTGTGCCAAGGTCTTAAAAGTCGTCACATAGGGTTTTCAGAGGGGCCTTTACTAAAGAAGGTCCTTTGGTAGGGAGAAGGGGCAAAGCCCCTTCTCTTCTCTCTGCAGGAAGATAACCAACTTAGCAGCCTATGGAAAAAGACGCTGATGCGAACACGCTTTAGCCAGCTGCACCTTCATAGCTACCCACAATTTTATCAGTATTCAATAAAGATTTGTCGGCTTCATGGCTTTTCTTAACAATAAGGGTGTGCGGTAGAAGATCTTTTGTAAAATCTGGTTGCATAATAAAGGTAAAAAGGCCCTCATTGCATTCTGCTTTTAACAAGGGGCTCCCCTTAGTAAGAGGCTTTGACAGTTCATTTTCCTCTACACTTTGAATTAAGGCAGAGCCTGTGTGTAAAAGGGTATCCTTACCATAGCCTTTATAGCGATACTTAATTCTATAGGTGAAAAGATACCCACCAGGACCTTCAGCAAAGTCGCTGACAGGGTCTATTTCAAAGGTAATGATGACATTTTCATTTTTATCATTGGTGTAACTTCCATTCCATTCTTCACCGATGACATTGAGTTTTTCTGCAAAGCTTTGCCATGGGGAAAGCAAAAGTACAAAAAGCATAATTGTTACAAGACGCCAGTGTTTTTTCATAAAATTCTCCTTATGTTGTTTTGTATGCGTACATACATATGACTATTATTACATGGTAATCGTTATATAGTATGGCGTCAACAGCTAGCGAAACAATCAAACGTAAAAACTGCTTTAACAGTGTATTACGGCGCACATTTACTCCACTTTCGCACTTTTTTGCCTGATTGTAGCGTTACATGAGACTTCGTATAATGAATAAGATTAGGGTCTCTCTATAATACGTTACGTTAAGTTTTTTTTACAAAAAGCCGTATATAGTCCATTCTGCTAGAGCTCATTTTTATTTGCCCTACTTGCCATTGTAGTATACACTCAATGTATAGATACTTGTTTTCATGAAGAAAGGAGAAAATTATGCAAAGAGAACAACTAGCCTCACGTATTGGCTTTTTACTCGTCTCAGCCGGCTGCGCCATTGGTCTTGGCAACGTCTGGCGATTCCCCTTCATTGCAGGCAAATACGGTGGATTGTATTTTCTTGCCGCCTACTTTTTCTTCCTCTTGGCCATGGGCTTGCCCATCCTTATTATGGAGTTTTCCATAGGTCGTGCTTCTCAGCAAAGCTTCGGCAAGGCTTTTCATACCTTACAGCCCAAAGGGAGCCATTGGAGCAAAATCAGCTTCATGGGAGTCTTGGGCTGCTTTGTACTTATGATGTTCTATATTCCTGTGGCATCGTGGCTTTTTGCCTATTGTGCGCATATGGGCTCAGGTACTTTAACAGCCCTCGACCCTGCCGGTGTAGGAAATTTCTTTGGCAGTATGCTGGCTGACCCCAAAACCATGTATGGCTGGTCGGTGCTGGTTATTGTGCTTGGCATGGGTGCATGTGTCCTTGGCGTACAAAATGGGGTGGAACGCATTGTTAAATTCCTCATGCTGGGGCTTTTTGCCTTGCTCATTGTGCTGGCCATCAATTCGTTAACATTACCTGGTGCCGGAGCTGGTGTTTCCTTTTACTTAGCCCCCAATTGGGCTAAGGTGCAAGAGGCGGGCATTTTCAATATGCTGAATGATGCCATGAACCAAGCCTTCTTTACCATCAGTGTGGGTATTGGCTCCATGATGATTTTTGGGTCCTACCTTAGTAAAAAACGTACGCTTACTGGCGAAGCAGCCTATATTATTGGCCTTGATTCCTTTGTGGCTATCATGGCCGGCTTTATTATCTTTCCAGCTTGTTTTACCTATGGCGTTCATCCCGATGCCGGCCCTTCCCTTATTTTTATCACCCTCCCCAACATTTTCAATGAAATGACTGGCGGGCATATTTGGGGCTTGCTCTTCTTCATCTTCATGGCTTGTGCTGCCCTTACCACCGTCATTGCTGTATTTGAAGGCATCATAGCCTATTTTATGGACGTGCATAAATTCTCTCGGGTCAAAAGCACTTTGGTAACCTTTGTAGCTATTATGATAGGCGTACTGCCTTGTATCTTAGGTTTCAATGAGTGGAAGCATATAGAGCCGCTAGGTAAGGGTACCGCTATTTTAGATTTTGAAGATTTCATCGTCAGCAATAACCTATTACCATTGGGCTCTTTATTTATGCTGATTTTCTGCACATCTCGTTACGGCTGGGGCTATGATAAATTTTTAGAAGAAGCCAACACCGGTGAAGGGCGCACCTTCCCCCGTGGTTTACGCTTTTACCTCACCTATATTTTGCCCTTTATTATCATATTTGTGTTTATACAGGGCTATATTCCAATCATTAAGCGACTGTTTGCGGAATAAATTAGCAAGCAACAGTATACCGAATAGAACCTAACGCAAAGAGCCCCCTATAGTATATAGAGGGCTCTTATTCTAGCATAGCAACAATAGCATTTGCATTTAAAAACACGCTGATTAATTCTTTTTCCTGAAAGGGGAAGCTTTTTTTAGGAAAAAGAAGCTTCCTCCCTCAGACTATCCCCTTCAAAAAAAACAATTGCGTGTTGTCTTTGAAAAGAAAAATTGTGGCGCATGTCATATGATGTGAAAAAACATGTCAGAAAAAATAGTTTATTTCATCAGCGTTTTCTTAAAAAATAAACGTTGTTGCCTCCTACTTTTCCATAAGTTTTTTCAAATACGCTGCCATTTTAGGAATATTATTTTCCACAGCAAAGTCATAAGCGGTACGACCCTTTTTATCTTTAATAAAAATATCTGCGCCATGCTTCACAAGAAGATCAATATAAGCATCGTAGGCGGCGGGTACAGTAATAAGCTGAAACAAGGCCGTTTGTCCTTCTTTATTCTGCGCATTAACCTTAGCGCCGGCTTTAATTAATCGCTCCATGGTGGCGTCATAGCCATAGCCTGTGGCAATCATAAGCAAAGTATCTCCATTGCTGCTCACATGAGTGGCATCGGCACCATGTAAAAGAAGAAGCTTTACTATTTCATCATGTCCTCTGGTAACGCCGGGAAAAAGTGCCGAACCACCACTCCTATTTTCTACTGTAACATCAGCCTTATAGGCTAAAAGTAAGCGCACCATCTCAAGCTGTCTCCAGAAAACAGCGGTCATAAGTGCTGTCACACCATCTTCATCTTGAGCATTTACTGGGGCATCATACTCTAATAATAAAGCCATGACCTCAGGCTTTTCTAATTCAGCGGCATAATGCAATGCCGTCATGCTTTTTGCATCTTTGTCTTGGACTTGGGCGCCGTGCTTTAAAAGTAAAGCTGCCATGGCAGTAAAGCCCCCCTTTGCGGCGTATAATAGCGGTGTCATTTGCTCTGCATCCTTAGCATTCACAGGGGCGCCACTTTGCAACAGTTTCTCCACAGCGGCAAGGTCATTGGCTTTTGTGCCCACAAAAATATCATTGGCCAAAGCTATGGGGGTTATGAGCAATAAACACATACAAAAGCAAATCAAAGAGAATAGATTTTTTTTCACAGTAAACATCCTAGGTAAAGGGGTATTTTAATAAGAAAATTATCAAAACAAAAGTCCCCTTTTCTATAGTAAAAATTATACACTCTGTCGATACAAAAACGTAGAGCGTACTTACTTTAAAAAAAGGGACTTTTGCCTAGAGCGTGTTCGCAGTAAATATTTGTATGCTAGGCCAATAGCTATATGAACCATTAAAATCTATAAGATAATCCGCCAAATACTGTATAAAGCACACTTTTTTCTCCGCCTACCATGGGGCTATCCGTTACTATAGAGTCTAGCAAACGTACATTGCCCCCCACCATGGCGGAAATATTTTTCGTAAAAGCATAGCCCACGCGCAAACCCACATAAGGTTCCACAGCTATAGAATCTACCTCATAGCTTTCTAAACCAGAGACAGCCGCTTCGCCGTTGCTGACCCCATAATAATAATTCACATATTCGCTATCATAGAATTTCAGTCCTACTGAGGGGCTAATCATGAAACGGTGGACAAAAAAAGTGCGTTCATAAGTCAGATTTCCCACAATCCCCTGATGGGTAGCAAGTACATTGCTGGCAATACTGCCTCGCACTTTACCACCAAAGGGCATTTTCACATCTACGCCTACCCCTGCCAAGAGTGAACCAAAGCGGCTATCCAAGTATTGCATACGCACGTCACTACTTTCGCCGGCATCAAAATTGGTAAAATCGTATTCTAAAAAGGCACCTACGGTGAAAAATTCATTGAATTCATACTGCACTCCGGCCTGAGTGCCACGTATATACACATATTTACCATTATAGCCAATTATGGGAATAGGTGTCCATTTATCATAATCTCTATAGGGACTTGAAGAAAAAACGCCGCCGGCACCAAGCATCCATTGCCCCCACGCTGGACTGACAAAAAACGCGCTACACACACAGCAACAAAGAACACAGCCTAAAAAACGACGTAGCATTGAAAAACGCATCCTACTCCCCCACAGAAAGAAACTTCTAAAATTGACCTTCGTTAACATTTTTTGAGATGCAGCAAAAAAATTTTGCTGCACGCACGTACTTATACATATCTTCTCTAGTAAAACAAGTGTATTACTCTTCATAAAAAGGAAGTTACATAATTTTTATGTGAACATGCTCTCGTTTTTGTCCCTGAGAAAGGAAGCTTTTTATAGGGAAAAAACGTTTCCCCTCTCAAACTCTCCCCTTCAAAAAAAACAATTACGTCAGTACTTTGACTTTGAAAGGAAAGATTATGGCGCATACTGTATGGTTTTAAAAAATATGTTGGAGAAAATAATTTATTTAATCAGCCTTCCTGTAATACACTTGGAAGTGTTGATTTAATAGGGTTTTCATTAGCATAAGAATCTTTTGGTCCATGCCGTAACCAAAAAACACGGCTGACGAAGTAGATTCACACTTTTTCAACGACCTGATAAAATTACTGCCGATCCAGCACACGTAAAGTCACGGCTTCTAAAATATGCGCTTGCAAAATATGCGGTGCGTCTTCAAGGTCGGCGATGGTTCGAGCAAGGCGCAAGATTCGTGTATAAGAACGGGCAGAAAGACCAAGACCACGTACCACTCTTTCAAGGCTAGCGGCCCCCTTGGCATCAAGGGCACAATATTCTTCTAACATGCTTCCAGCTAGCATGGCATTACACAAGCAGTTGGTACCGGCATAGCGGGCCAATTGTCGCTCACGAGCAGCCACGGCCCTTTCACGCATATGGGCAGAACTTTCGCTGGACGCTGTGGCGGCCCGTAAATCTTCATAGGGAACTGCTGGCACTTCCACATGCAAATCAATACGATCCAGCAAAGGGCCAGACAGTTTAGCGGTGTATCTGGCAACTTGCTGCACGCTACACGTGCAAGCATGCGTGCTATCGCCGTGATAGCCACAAGGGCAAGGGTTCATGGCCGCAATAAGCATGCAGGCGGCGGGAAAGGTGCCCGAATGCCCCACTCTAGCAATGCTTACCACGCCATCTTCTAAAGGCTGGCGCAGCACTTCCAAAACAGATTTATTATATTCAGGAAATTCATCTAAAAAAAGCACTCCACGATGACTAAGCGACACTTCGCCAGGTTGAGGAATACTTTTACCCCCTATAAGGGCGGCTCTTGTGATGGTGTGATGCGGAGCCCTGAAAGGCCGTGTTTGAATAAGGCCGCCCCCCGATGGTAGCTTGCCAGCCACACTATAAATTTTAGTAACTTCTAAGGACTCTTCAAAGGATAAAGGCGGTAAAATGGTAGGAAGACGTTGGGCCAGCATGGTTTTTCCGCTTCCGGGCGGCCCTATGAGTAAAACATTATGCCCTCCGGCAGCAGCAATTTCAAGGGCACGTTTGGCTGCCAACTGTCCTTTAACTTCAGCAAAATCAAGCGCATACCCTAAAGGATTAGATGGCACAGGGGCAAGGGCTTGCACAGGCTCCAAGTGCCCTTCTCCTTTAAGAAAAGCCACACATTCCAAAAGATTTTTGGGGGCAAGTACAGATAGGCCTTGTACCACAGCCCCTTCTTGGGCATTTCCCGGTGCCACAATGAAGGCATGGGCTTGCTCGTCTCTCGCCAATATGGCCAAGGGCAAAGTGCCGTTGATGGGCTTAAGATTGCCTTCTAAAGAAAGTTCTGCAGAAAAAAAAAGGTGCCGTAATTTTTCAGGTTCAATAATACCAGCAGCAGCAAGTAAGCCAATGGCTAGAGGCAAATCATAGCCAGCGCCGGATTTTTTTCTGTCCGCTGGGGCGAGATTTATAGTAATGCGAGCCGGTGGAAGTACAAAACCGCTGGTGCGCAATGCCGCCAAAACTCGGGCTTTTGATTCGCGTAAAGCCCCTTCGGCAAGGCCCACCATGACGAAATCCGGCACACCTTTGCGCACCATGTCAATTTCAATATCAACACGCAGGGCATCTACGCCGTGCAAACTTCCACTGGCAAGCTGAACAAACATTACTCTACGGCCTTGGCCATACGATCGAAACGAATATTATCCAAGCCATTGGAAGACCAATAAATACGCCAAGCTTTACCACGGATGGCTTCTTTTTTTACAGAACCCCAAAAGCGCGAGTCTTGAGAATTATCACGGTTGTCACCCAGCACAAAATATTCTCCGGCAGGGACAGTATAGGGGCCAAAATTATCTCTGGTGGGGAAAATACCTTGGGGGTCAGAGTGACGGCTATAAGCTTCTTTTACCGGTTTGCCATTGCGTAAGAATTGCTTATCACGAATTTCTATAACATCACCGGGAAGCCCAACAACTCTTTTGATATAATCTAAAGAAGGGTCTTTAGGATATTGAAAGACGATAACATCGCCATAGCTTGGATCTTTGCCTTCCCAAAGATAGCCTTCACCAAAGGGCATTTTTACCCCATAGGAAAACTTAGTCACAAGCAAATGATCGCCCACTTGCAAAGTTTCAAGCATAGATTCAGAAGGAATTTTAAAAGCCTGCACAACGAAAGTGCGGATAAACAAGGCCAAAACAAGGGCTATAATTAAGGCTTCGGCATATTCACGAAACACAGATTTCTTACGCTTTTCTACAGGTGAGGAGTTGCTAAACATAGTTTTTCCCTTTAGGAATGAGGATAAATAAAACAAAATTGCTTAATATGCTGTTCTTGTATATGAAGTCAAGTTCTTTTCTACAGCATATAGCAGCCTGTTGAAAAAATCAGTTTCAAAAAAAATTTCACTATGTAATATTGTGGGTATCAAAAT
>CAYJDE010000122.1:0-7770 GCA_964368805.1 uncultured Desulfovibrionaceae bacterium | reverse complement strand
TAAGACAGACTATTTAAAAAGTGAGGTAACATCGTAATAAGTTTTGGAAAAAGTATCAGCAAAATCATGCAGATAATGTATGCCGGCACAAAGAGCAAGGCCCCTTGAAAGACAGTATGTAAAGGCACGCGATCTTCTTCTTTTTTGGCTGATACATTGGATACTACATAGGCGGCAATGCCCACGGGCGGCGTCATAGCTCCAAGGCTGGTGACCACAATAAGTAAAATGCTTAGCCATAATGGGTCCCAGTGCAGAAGTTCTGCCAAAGGAAAAAATATGGGCAGAGCAATGACAAGCAGGGCTAATGCGTCCATAACCATGCCCCCCAAGATAAAGATAGCTAAGACGAGGATAAGAATGACCGGTTCTGGCAAAGGTAAGGCTGCAAGATTTGTGGCTAAGTCAAAAGGTAAACGGGTGAGGGTAAGAAATTTTCCAAACATAGAAGCCGCCGCTAAAAGAAAGATAAGCATGGTGGCTATGGTCAAACTTTCTTCTAAAGCTTTTAAAAAGCTTTTCCATGACAATGTCTTACGTAGTAAACCTAGAAGTAGTGCCATGCAGGCACCGGCGGCTCCGGCTTCGGTGGGGGTAAACAGGCCAAAGGCTAAGCAGATCACTACCAAGGTGAAAAGTAAGCCCCCTTCTAAAAGGCCATCCATATGAGAAAAACGCTCTTTCCAAGTGCTTTTTTGAGAATTTGGGGCCCAATGTGGGTGCGCACGCAAAATAATAGGTATGCTAATCATGAAAAATGCTAACAAAAGCATGCCGGGTATAAGGCCACCCATGAAAAGACTTTCGATGGATTGAGCGGTTTGTACCCCCACCACAATAGCCACCACACTCGGTGGAATAATGGCGCCAAGGGTGGTGCCTGCCACGACAGTTCCCGTGGAAAGCAAGGGATTGTAGCCATAGCGACGCATCTCTGGCAAAGCCACTACGGACATGGTGGCTGCCGTGGCTGTGTTAGAACCGCAAATGGCGGCAAAGCCTCCGCAGGCCAAGATGGTAGCCAAGGAAAGGCCACCACGGGTATGGCCGCACCATGTTTGCATGGCGGCATACATGCGTTGGCTTAAACCGGAATGAAAACAAATTTGCCCCATGAATATGAAACAAGGGATAACCGTGAGGCTATAGTTAGAAAAAAGACTCCAGAGCTCGTTACCAGCCATGTTTAGGGCCAGCGGCATGCCATCTAACAAGGCATAGCCGCCAATGCCAAGCCCTGCTAAAAGAAAGGCAATGGGTATGCGTATATAGACAATGCCAAAAATAAGTAGCACTAAAGATAGGCTGGCTATAAGCGTGGGGGACATATTATTTTCCTCTATAGGCTAAAGCTGGACTTTTTACAGCAAAAGTACGAAGTTTTTGCAGGGTTTTTTGTATAAAACCCGTAACTTCAAGGCCTAGTACTAAACATTGTCCGGCGCAACCAAGGCTAAGGGCAGCCACGAAATAGGCTGAAGGGATAGAGAGGCCATCAATAACTTCCATACCTTCATAGGTAAAAAGGGTCAAATCCATAAGCTCTCTAGTGCAAGCTAAGGTGATGCCAAAACAGCACAATGTAACCAGTACATGTAATAGCTTTTGGATTAAGGGAGGCAAGTGTTTATGAAAAATACCTGCATTGGCATGGGCTTTTTGTAATTGAATATGCGGCAAGCAGAGCCCTAAGGCGGCGGCACCTAAAAATCCGCTCAGCTCCACAGCACCACGCAAGCTTGAATCCATGGCCCGCATGCCAATATTACTTAAAGTAAGGGCAAGGCCGCTTAAAAAAAGCAAGGCGCCAAAGAAAAAAAGAAATTTTGTCATTTTTTGAATATGTTGAGTAAACATGGTTTTTCCTTATTTTGTATACTGTTCTTGATATATTTTTTGAAATTTTTTAATGTCGGCTAAAACGGCTTCGGCATCAATGCCTTTATCTTTCGCTTTCTTTTTCCACGCATCTATAAGTTTTTGTGAGGCTGTGCGTATCTGTTCTTGTTCTGCTGTAGTGCTGACAGTAAGTTGAAAGTTATGCTTTTTTATGGCCCAGTCTAGAGCTTTTTTTCCCGATGTATCTACCAGATTTCCTGTGTAGCGTACATGTTCGTCGGCATAGGCATCTATACTTTGGCGTACATCTTCCGGTAAAGCTTCCCACGTCTTTTTGTTCATGATGACGGCAAAGGGGTAAACGGGCATGTTCAGACTAAGTCCGTGTTGGCAACGTTCGGCATAATTCATGTCATAGAGGGTGTCCCATGAGGAGCATACGCCATCTACCACACCTTTTTGTAAAGCTTCGGGAGTTTCTGACATGGGAATGGACACAGCGTGACCTTCAATGGCTTCCAAGGCATCAGAGATGGGACCGGAAGCACGCAAGGTGATTTTTTTTACATCTTCCAACGTTTTTACAGGTTTGGTGCTCATAATTTGAGAAGGAGCTGAGGCAAAGATGGAAAGTACTTTATAGCGTGCTAACTCTTTAGGTTTATGGGCTTTAAACACTTCCCAAGCCACAAAGCTTGCTTCGGAGGAAGAACTAAAGCCTAAAGGAAGGCCAAAAACTTCAAAGAGAGGAAAGGATCCTGGGTAGTAGAGCATGCTTGTACAACCAATGTCTGCTTGCCCACGAGCAACGCCACGTAGCATACCTTTAACATTAAGTAACGTTCCGCCAGGGAAGGTTTGTATTTGTATTTTGTTTTGGGTACGTTTGTGTATGGCAGCAATCCATGCGTCCATCTGCATGCTGGGAAAAGTACTTGCCGGAGGAAAGTTTGCATAGCGCAAAGGTTTGGCCAGTGTAGCGTCAACCAAAGTAGGCATAAGGGTGCTACCAAGAAGCAATAGGGTGAGTAAGGTATTACGTAAAAATACTTGTAACATGCTGTCCATCCTTTTATTTTTTATTATATTTCATAACTAGTGCCACAAAAAAAGCCGCAAACCTAAGTCTGCGGCTTAATAATGCTATGTATAAAAAAATTACAGCACAAAAGAAGCCGCCGACATTGTGTGGCAGCACCACCAAGAAGCAAAGAAAGACACAAAGGATGCGCTTTGCTTGTGGGAAAAATATTGTGCTTTATTACTTGTCATAAAATGTACCTTTAATAGATTGTTGGAGAAGATTCGTCTACGCATAGAAAGATTTCGTCTTCCTCGTATCTCTACCTTCGCTAAAGTGCGTGCTCTTGTATAAAACTGAATACTGTATACAGTCAAGTGTTTTTTCAAAAAAGAGGAATTTTTTATTTTTTTGAAAATTGTGAGGTAATAAGTTTTCTCACAATGAATAGTGCAGGAGTCTTTTACATGGGCAAGGTGATGACGCAATGGCTTTTTTGAAGTGAAGAGTCTGAGAGGGGGAACTTTTTTCCTAAAAAAGCTCCCTTTCAAAAATCTACGCTTTTGAATAACTTGCCAAATGTTATATTATTGCTGTGAGGACAGCGTGTAATCTTTTTCCCATTGATTTGGAGAAAGAATAGTATAAAGCCCTTGAGTATTTTGTACCAGCCATGAGCCGGCAAGTCCTAAATAGCAATCTTGGTTTTGCCCAAAACTCTGTGCAGTATCTTGGGTACTTTCTGATGAAAGTGTACGTCTTTCTACGCAAAAGTCTTCTTGCACTTGTAGAGCCCATAAGGCGTGCTCTGCCATATCTGTATGATTTTTAAGGAATATCATTTGTGCTTGTGGCAATTCTTCAATTTTTTCATCGGTAAAATCACGTAAATAGGTTTTTTTAAAAATATCACTGCGTACGATATATAAATCGTTTTCTGTGCGGCTAAGCAGCCAATCACCCGGGCCGCCGGAATAGTAGTTTTCTTGGTCCCAACGGGTAAATATTTTCACATATTCTGCATCGTTAAGGCAATACGCTTGGATTTTTTGGCTGGCAAGGCTAACACATGGTTGTACATATGCTTCCAAGGAGATACGCATGCCTGTTTGTGTATTCAGCACGGTGGGATAATAATTACAATTAGGGGTGTAGTCCGTTGTGTGCACGCTATAAATATTTTTAAATACGTTACGCTCAATGGGATATACTTCTCCATCTATGCCAAGCATAAGGTATGTATCTTCATTGCTTTGCACAAAAATATCGCCTTCCAAGGTGCGCACATGTAAAGTGACGTCATGACCAAAAACCGCAGCGGTTTTTACAAAGCCTTGACTAACCGGACGTTTTCTATAGGAGCGGTAGGTTCGTGTGCTGGGCCAGCCTTGCAGACTGTGCGCATCAAGGCAGTCAATAAGTCGAAAGCTTTCGTAATAATTGCAAATGCGCTCTTCACAATACTCAGTAAAGGCTTTTTGAGGGTGCAGTTCTTCAAATTTCTTTTGTGCAATATAACCGCCGGCTTTTTCGCTATGACCGCCACCAGAGCCCATGGTGTGGGCAATCCAACTGGCAAGGTCGTTGGCTTTGGTATCACGAGTGGTGGTGCGCACAGAAAATTTAAAATCACCATTGGGCAGAGGAGAGTGGGCCACAACGGTATCAATACTGTCTACTTGCGTGGCAAGGTCGCTAATAACGCCTAAAATATTAGGGTCACACATGGGGGCGGCAATGAGGGCAAGGCGGTATTCTTCGTGAATAATATTTAAATTATTTAAAGAAGATGATGTTTGTAAAAGGTCATTCAGTGAGAGATTAGAAAGGCGCAATTGTTTAAAAATGCGTTCATCAAAGTTTAAATTATCCCACATGTCTTTATCTAAGGGGTGGCGTACCTCAGAAAAAGAGTTGGTGTCCATGAATAATCCATAGTATAAAGCTGTGGAATTATGAACATCTAGCGGAAAGTTTTTTTGAGAAAGCAAATCCCAAATAAGGGTGGAGCACGAGCCTAACCATGGGCGCAAATCATACAAGGGGGGCAAGTCTTTTTCTTGAATGTGATGATCAATAACGACAATATGCGGCGCAGTTACTTTTGATACATTGCCTGTGTCGTGCTGGCAGTCTACGGTGATAAGTAGTCCATCCCATTGGTCTAGTTGTGGGAGATGTTGCACGGGAATACCTAATTGTACAATCATCACTAATAAATTGGGTTTGGTTATGGCGGGGCCACCATAAAAGAAGATGGGTTTTTTTCCTTGGGCTTGTAAAAAAGAGTGCAGGGCAAAACCTGAGGCCAAAGCATCGGCATCGGGAATATTATGACATTGAATAGCAATGGCATCGTGGCGTAAAATTTCGTCTAGTATCATGGTGCCCCTTCATGTAAAAGTTTCTTTAGTCTACGTTTTTTAGGTAAAAAAAGCAATGATGAAAATATTAGCGCATAAGAGTATCTTGTTCTTTTTAAACAGCTGTGAAGGTGTGTACGCTTTAGTTTGTTTTATGCACACTTTCACTGTGTTTTTTATAACGTGCATAGACCCAATATCCCAATGAAAGGGATATTATATAAAGAATTGCGCTGAGGAAAAATTCTATACTGCCCGCAATTTTTAAACCGCTTCCCATAGTGGCAAAAATAAAATTTTGCACTGTAAAACCCAGCGTGGAGCCACCAAGAAAAGGCCCTGCCGGTATGCGGCTGATGCCTGCCAGAAAATTTGTTAAAAAATTACTTCCAAGGGGAACAATGCGCACAACAAGCGTGAGCAGGAAAGGAGATTGGCATAAAAAATCATTAAAGTGGCTGAGCTTATGTCCATATTTTTTCTGTAGCCAGTCTTGTCCCAAAAAGCGTGCGTAGGAAAAACACGCAAGGCAAGCTAGGGCGGTACCAAGGGTGGCCAGAAGCGTTCCAAGCCACATACCAAAAACATAACCACCTAACAGGCTACATACTTGCCGTGGAATGCCCATGGCAGTTAAAGCAGTAACCAAGCCCACGTACAGGCCCATACCGTAGAGCCCTTCATGGCGCACATGGCTATCCATCCAAGCTTCAGTGGCAGCGTCGGTAATATCAAAGACGCTTATCAAAATACAAAGTATAAGCAAGACAAGAAAAAGTGAGAGTATACGATACATAGTGTTTTAACGATGGTTTTGATATAAACAAAATTGTAAAAAAAGTAAGGCTAATTGCCCAAGAAGCAAGGTTATGTCGCTGTCTCTATAGGCTATGATACATATGCAAAGGGCACCAAAGCAAGGGATAAGGAAGGATGTTTTTGTTCGTATAAAGAAAAATCCTTGAAAAATTATACCCATGATGAGTAGGGTAGGCCCGTAAATGATATTCCATTGTAAATGTGCGTCCATGCATTTTCATAATGTAGATAAAAAAGCATTGCAAATCATAAAAGGGTGGTTATATTTTCAAGTGCTGTGGTATTTTACAGCATAGAATGATTAAAATAATTGTATTTAGAGGTGTTTACATGATTACCCTTACTCCCCGTGAAGTTGTTGCAGAATTAGATAAATATATTATTGGACAGGAACAAGCCAAACGCATGGTGGCTGTGGCTGTGCGCAATCGCTGGCGGCGTGGGCAGCTTGCGCCAGAGCTTCGTGACGAAGTGGCACCCAAGAATATTATTATGATGGGTCCTACCGGGGTAGGAAAAACAGAAATTGCTCGCCGTTTGGCAAAACTCTGTTCTGTACCTTTTGTGAAGGTGGAGGCCACAAAATTTACTGAAGTAGGTTATGTGGGGCGTGATGTGGAATCCATGGTACGCGATCTTATGGAAATCAGTATTAAGCTTGTGCGTGAAGAAGAAAATATTCGTGTAAAAGCAGCAGCTGAAGCAGCAGCAGAAACCCGTCTTCTCGATTTACTTTTACCGGCATCTTTTGGGGCAGAAAACGGACGAGACTCCACCCGAGAAAAATTGCGTCAACAATTTCGCCAAGGTTTCATGGATGACCGTGAAGTAGAAATGGAAGTTATGGAACAATCGGGCCCCAGTATTGATGTTTTTGCCATACCGGGCATGGAAAATATGGGTTCTCAAGTGAAAGATATGTTCGGTAAGGCTTTTCCGCCTAAACCTAAAAGACGCAAGATGAAAATTGGTCAAGCTTTTACTGTGCTTGTGCAAGAAGAGTCAGACAAATTGGTGGATGAAGAATCCCTTATGGAACGTGCACGGTTGCGTGTGGAAGAAGGGGGCATTATTTTTATTGATGAAATAGATAAAATTGCTAGCACTTCTTCACAGCGTTCTTCTGATATTTCTCGTGAAGGTGTGCAAAGAGATTTATTGCCCATTGTGGAGGGAAGTGTGGTGAATACTAAATACGGTATGATTAAAACCGACCACGTACTTTTCATTGCCGCCGGTGCTTTTCACTTTAGTAAGCCTTCAGATCTTATTCCTGAATTACAAGGGCGTTTTCCTTTGCGGGTGGAGTTGCAGCCTCTGGGTAAGGATGAATTTTTACGTATTCTTACAGAACCTGATAATGCACTGACACGCCAATATGCCGCACTTTTGGGCACGGAAAATGTGCATATTACCTATACCGATGACGGGCTGAAAGAAATTGCAGCCTTTGCAGAACAAACTAATAATGAAACAGAAAATATTGGCGCAAGGCGTTTATATACCATTATGGAAAAAATTCTTGCGGATATTTCCTTTGAAGCCCCTGATAAACCGGGCACGGAAGTGGTGGTGGACGAAAGCTATGTGCGTGAACACTTAGAAGACGTACGCAAAGATAAAGATTTAAGCCGCTATATTTTATAAGCAAGAGCTGATTAGTTCTTTTTCTTGAGAGGGGAAGCTTTTTTAGGTGGAAAAAAGCTTCCCCTCTTAAGTTTTGCCCTT
>CAYJDE010000121.1:0-7850 GCA_964368805.1 uncultured Desulfovibrionaceae bacterium | reverse complement strand
CAGCGGGTTTTGCCGCAGGCGCAGCAGGTTTTGCGGCAGGCGCAGCAGGTTTTGCGGCAGGCGCAGCAGGTTTTGCCTCAGCACTTGGTGCAGGTTTAGCTTCAGGGGCTGGGCTTTCTTCTTTTATAGGCGCATCCCCAGCAGCTTTATCAGTTGCTTTAGCCGCTTCGGGGGCTTGGGCCTCACTTTTTGCCTCGGTTGCGCTTTGACTTTGGGCACTTGCGGCTTCTTTAGTTTCTGTAGTGTCGCCAGATAAGTCAAGACTGGCACCATTAAGTGCCTTTTCTATCATTTCACGGATGATGGCAATTTCTTGCGCTAGCATATCCAACAAAAGTGAAAAGTCCATGTCAGAAGTACGAGCAGAGTCTACAATGCCGGCCGTACGTTCGCAATATTCTTTAATGTCTGGCAGTTCCACAAAGGAAGAGGCATTTTTTATAGCGATGAGACTGCGATAGATAGCATCTTTGGAAGGCATGCTGTCGCTGTCGTTTTGCAAGGTTTCCATGCCAGAACGGATGATTTCTAACTGTTGGGCCACAGTAAGGCGGAAAATTTCCATATCATCATCATCGGTGCCCATGGCAACGACTGCCGGTGGTTTTACACTATCCGAAGCTGTGCTTGTAGTTGCAGGGGCTGTGGAGGTGTCGTCACTCACTTCTTCGTACATGCTTGGTGGTAGCATGATGGGGCCGCCGGCCAAGGCTTCTTTTAACTGATGTAAAACCTGACTGGTATCTGGCGGAAGGGCAGTACCCTTGCTGGGGTCGATGGCTTCCACAAGAATTTCAATAATATCCACAACGAACAGCAAGAGGTCAATAAGCTCTGCCGTGGGCTTGGTTTCGCCGCGGCGCATATTGTTGAGCACCGTTTCTGCTTCGTGGGTAAGTAAATTGATTTGTTCGTAACCAATGATACCGCTATTTCCCTTAAGATTATGGAAAAAGCGGAAAAGGTCATTGATGAGTTCTTCTTGCCCTTGGCCTTCGCCTTCGAGGGATAAAAGCCCATCATTGAGGTTAGCCACAATATCTAAAGATTCATCAATAAAATCTTTTAAATGCCCTTCTCCAAAGGCAGTAAGCTTATATTCTGGTAAAAGTGCAAAGCCAGAAATCCATTCCTTAGGGCTTTTGTCACTTTTTTTCAGCTTGGTACCAGCAATATTAACAACGGTGACGTCAGGGGCGTCGCCATTTCCTGCGTCAGGAGAAGCAACATCTGCAGACGTTTCATCGGCGTCTACTGCAACTTCTTGAGCAGTATCGGCGATGATTTCCCCTTTATTTTCCATAAGTTTGTCAATTTCGTTGACTAACTCTTCGATGGGGACACCTTCGTCAGTATTGGTGCTTTCCAGCACGTCAAGCATTTGTCGCAAAGCATCGGTGGAGGCAAGAATTATATCCATAATGCCAGAAGTCATAGACATTTTTGCATGTCTGACATCATCAAGAATATTCTCACATCTGTGAGCGAGCTTGTTTATGTTGTTTAAACCAAGAAAGCCAGAAGCCCCTTTGAGCGAGTGCATGGGGCGGAAAATCTCGTTAATTAAATCGAGATTGTCGGGGAACTTTTCCAGCTCCAGCAGATTGGGCTCAATAGTTTCAAGATGTTCGCGAGCTTCAATGATAAAGTCAGCAAAAATCTCAGCATCCATAAAATCTTGACTCATAGCACACCCTTGCTGCAAAAATTAATGATAAAACGTCACTATCCATCTATACAATGTACTATCGGCTATCCGAGCAACATCTTTATGTTTCGAACCATTTTTTCTGGTTGAGCAGGTTTTACCATATAAAGGTTGGCACCAAAACGCATACCTTGCTGAATGTCTTTTTCTTGGCCTTCGGTGGATAGCACAATGATGGGCGTATCTTTATAGGCCTCTTGTTCGCGCAAAGTTTTAATGAAGGTGAAGCCGTCCATACGGGGCATATTAATATCTGAAATAATTAAATCTACTTCGGCACCATTGTACAGTTGCTCAAGCCCGTCAAGGCCGTCTTCTGCAGTAGTGACTTTAAATCCTTCCGCTTTCATAACAAAAGCAAGAAGATTACGAATGGTTTTAGAGTCGTCAACGACCATGATGTGTTTACTCATTTTATACCTCTTGTTTGCAAGACATGATTAACTACTTTATCAACGGAGACTATGCCAAAAATCTTAGTATCATGCTCTAGGACACCGCATATACTTTCTATGCTGGTACCTATTTCTGCTTCTACGTTCCAAGAAATGTTTTTTTGCGGAATAATATACATATTGTCAATACGATCAATAATCATACCAAATTGTATACCTCGACGTTGACACACAATTATGAAGTTTTCTTCAGAAACTTTTCTTACAGGGTCTGTTCCGCATAAAAGTTTATCCATGAATACTAAGGGAGTAATTCTTCCCCGTAAATTTATAATGCCGGCTAAAAAACCGGGGCTTAAGGGTAAACGCATGGGGTATTTATAGCGTATAACCTCTTGTACTGCCTCGATGGGTATGGTGAAGATTTGATCTTGCAACCGAAAGAAGATTATTTGCAAATTGGGCAAATGTTTTAATTCTTCTTCTAGTGGTGGCGTTTTTGGAAGAAGTGCCAACACATCTTGTTGCGAAAGCTGCAAGTCCAAACCCATGGACTGTGCCCCTTCAACACCTACATACTTATATAAAAAAGCCTGTTCAGCCGCAGTTAAACTGATTCCTTCTGGAGGAATGCTTTTATTTTCTTGTTCATTGTCCGTACTTGGCAAATGAAAATCTTGATCTTGAAAATATTGTTCCGGTGTTCTTACCATAATTGCAACACCTCTTCACTAAGAGCATCATAGGCAAGGGCGCCTCGTGAATCTGGCGCAATGTAGTAGATGCTTGTGCCAAGGGCACTTGCTTCACGAAAGCGAGTATCAACGCCTATGACGGTTTCAAACATGGCAGTCCCCATTTTATTGCGCATAAGCTCAAGCACCTTGGTACAAGCTCTGGCCCTTTTATCGTACATGGTGGGTAAAGCTTTGTAGCGTATGGGGCTTGGCAGTACTTTGTTTAAGGTGCGTAATGTATCAAAAAGCAATTTTAATCCATGTAAGGCTAAAAAGTCTGTTTGTATTGGAATAATAAGCAAATTTGATGCCACTAAAGCATTTACTAATAAAATACCCACATGCGGCGGACAATCTAGCAGTATAAAGTCATATTCATGTAAAACCGGAGTTAATGCTTTGGCAAGCACCATGCCCTTGCCTTTGCGTTCTTGTAAATCCAACTCCAATTCTGAAAGGCGTATACTGCCTGCTGCAAAGCGTATATTTTCTTCCCCTACATCTTGAGCCAATTTTTTCCAAATGCTTGCCCATTGATGGGGTTCAGCCAAAAGAAGATCATGTAAGGTAACTTCTTGCTCTTCCGGATACAGTTTCATGTGCAAAGACGCACATGCATGGGGGTCTAAGTCTAAAATGAGAACACGTTTTCCTTTTTTTGCCAAAGCACTACCAAGAGTAAGGGTAGTGGTGGTTTTTCCTACTCCTCCTTTTTGGTTGGCAATGGCCAAAATCTTCGCTTTAGAAAGTGTACTCATTGGTGGCACTCTGGCTCTACCTTAGCTTTTGCCCCATTATGCTTGTTTTCTGTACACAATGATGCCTGTATAATGTTCAGGCGTGAAAGCACGACTGATGCTGTGCAGCGATTCAGAGTGCCCAATGTGTAAAGAACCACCGGGAAGAAGATTGTCATAAAATGCGTTGATAACTCGTTTTTTCATGTCATTGTCAAAGTAAATGATAACGTTTCTACAAAATACTGCATGGGATTTTTCCACGCGCGACAATTGCATTTTATCATTCAAATTAATTTGGCCAAAACTGACTAAGCGTTTTACATTGGGGTTTACTGTATATACACCGTCTCGTTGGGTAAAGTATTTGGCCACAATATCCTTGGGGGTGGTGCGTAGACTGTATTCAGAATACTTCCCTTGACGTGCGGCAGCAAGCACCGCCTCAGATAAGTCATTGGCCGTGATTTTAATATCCCATGAAGAAATTTCTGTTTTCAAAATTTCATGTAAGATCATAGCAATGGTGTAAGGTTCTTCACCGGTAGAACAACCTGCGGACCAAATACGTAAACGCTTACGCCCAGCCTTGCGACATTCATCAAGGGTTTGTTTCATTACTGTATTTTGAAACACCTTAAGTTGTGGCGGGTTACGATAAAAGCTGGTTTCATTGGTGGTGACCACTTCAAAAAGACGATTTAATTCTGACTTTTTGCTGGGGTCAAAGCGTAAAAAATTATAATACTCTGAATAGGATTTAAGTTTAAGCTCTTTGATACGATTGCTTAATCTATTTTCCACTAAGTATTTACGGTTTTCTGCAATAAAAATCCCACATTGTTGATAAATGAAGTCCCGAAGCTGGATAAATTCCTCATCAGAAATTTTTAACTCCTGCTTAAAAGGGGACGTAGGTCGTTTAAATAATGAAGACATAGTTTAGCCTGCCTTAATTTTTGCGATTGCTTCAGAAGCTGCTTGTTGAATTTCAACAATGTCGGTTTTCATCATGTCAAGAAGGGCTTTAAAGGCATCTTCTCCGCCAGTCATAGAGAAAACCTCTATGATTTTTAATGTTATCATGGGGGTTGCATTGGGAAGAATGGGGAGTAATGCCTTCTCCAAATTTTCCGGTGCCATAAATTCTGTGAGGGCTTCTATGGCACGTATGCATACCCATTCATTACTGTCTTCTAAAGCATGAAGCAAGTAAGGAATGGTACTTTCGTCTTTAGAGGCACCAAGTACATCAATGACAGCTATGCGCACTTCTGGTGCCATGTCATTGAGCATTTTAAAAAGGTTTTCTAAATATTCATGTAAAATTATGGCATTAGGCTGTGCCAACGTTTCAACAGCCAATTGACGTACTGCGGCACTTTCGTCATGCATGGCCCGTAAGATGGCAGGGTAATTTTCTTGTACTCCAAAGGCCCCCAAGGCATAAGCGGCCATCATACGTTGTTCTTCATTACCTTCATTAAGCCAATCGGTGAAATGATCGGCTAAAGCTGGGGTGTGTAAATAAATGCACGCTTCTAAGGCCACTTCTTTCACATCGGTATACGGATGATTAAGGTGGGTGAAAATAATTTCTTGGGCTGCTTCATGGTGCAACTTATTACCAAGACAAGCAATGGCACTTTTCAAAATATCTTCATCTTCGCATTTTTCTAAAACTGTGAGCATGAATTCGGCGTCTTTTGCTTCACTTTGCGTGGCAAGGTATTTGGCAGCAAGGCGTTGACTGTCTCTTTCTAAGGACCAGAAAATTTCTTGCAACTTAGGCACACAATGGGCATTTTCCATATGCAAACAAGCTTCGCAGGCTAAACGGGCCCGCACAGCATTGGCAGGATTAAGGAAAGAGGCAAAGGTGTCATTATAGCCAATGTCAGCCAGAGCTTTGGTGGCAGCTTGGTAAATGTCGTGCTCTGGTTTACGGGCATATTTTTCGAGCAGTTGCATAATGGCTTCGGAAGACGTGTCTTTTCCCATGACTGAAAGCCCAATGAGAGCAATGTGTAACAAATCTTCATCTTCATCTTGCAGGGCTTCTTCAAGATAGCCTCTGAATTTTATCTGTTCTTTTTCAGAAATAAGACATAAAGAGTCAGCCCCTAAAATTTGCACTATGGCTTTCACCGCTTTATGGCGTAACACTTCAGGGGCATTTTCAATAAATTTAAGCAATAAAGGCACAGCTTTAATGTTCTTTAATTCGCCAAGGGCGTCAATAATAATAGAAGAAACTAGGGGAGAGCAGGTGTTTAACGACTGCACCAAGGTGTTGATGGCTTTATCATCGCGAATTTTTGTAAGGGCTTCCACCACAGAAAACTGCACCCACTCTTCATCTTGCATGGCTTGATGCAAAGCATCGGCAGCTTCTGGAAAGGCAAGTGTGCCAAGACTCATGGCAGCTTGATAGCGCACATTGACTTCGGGGTCTTTGAGCATGGCTTCACAAAGAGGTTGTACAGCTTGTTTGCTTTTAGAATGTCCCAAAATATCCGACATGAAAATGCGAATGTCGGGATCGGGGTCACGCAAAAGCGTTGTCAGTGAAGGGATGTCATCACAACTGATTTCACGCAAAATATCCATGGCCACATTGCGTAAAGAGGAATCTTCACTATGCAGATGGGGT
Source organism: uncultured Desulfovibrionaceae bacterium (assembly GCA_964368805.1). Lineage (GTDB taxonomy): Bacteria > Desulfobacterota > Desulfovibrionia > Desulfovibrionales > Desulfovibrionaceae > CAYJAD01. The sequence goes on along the minus strand of CAYJDE010000121.1, from coordinate 1,620 downwards.
AACATCATTTGAATGGTTTGGGGTCCACGAATTTTGCGAAGGGCATATTCTGCCGCTTCTTGTATGCCAATGTTTTTGCTTTTAATATGCTCACTCAAAAGAGGAATGGCTTCCATAAGACAAGTATCACCGGCTTCAAATGCAGCACCTCTAATGGCGTCAGTATCTTGGCTTTCCAAAGCTTCTAAAATGTTTTTTGCGTTTGTTGCTGTACTCATAATATATATTCCTTTTTGGAATTAGCCTTTCACGGCTGTGATAAGAGCATTGGCTATGGCATCCAGCTCCAATGTATTGTCTGATAAATTTGCATCTACAATGGCCTTGGGCATACCGTACACCACACAGGAGGCTTCGTTTTGAGCCATGATATAGCCCCCTTTTTCCTTCAAGGCGCGTATGCCTTCAAGGCCGTCGCTACCCATACCAGTAAGAATAAGTCCTATGGATCTGCGTGGCATACAAGAGGCTATGGAATGCATAAGCTCTGTGGCCGAAGGTTTATAGAGGGCTTCGGTGGGTTCCTCGGTAATCACAAGTTCTGGCAAAGGCCCTTTCATGCGCAGGCGCAAATGCTTCCCACCAGGGGCTATGTAAGCATGTCCTTGTTTTGGGCGTTCTCCATTGATCGCTTCGCTTACGGCGATTTTGCAAGTATTGTCAAGGCGTTTAGCAAAAGGCCCTGTAAAAGCCGCTGGCATGTGCTGGGCAATAAGTATGGTGGCCGGAAAGTTTTCAGGTAAGGCTGCAAGCAGCTTTTGCACAGCCGGCGGTCCTCCTGTGGACACTCCAATACCAATAATATCTCGTGCCCCTTTACAAGGGGTAGAGCTTGTGGACGTATTGCCAGTACGAGTACTTGCCAAAGAACTGCTTCTTGCTGTTGCGGCTCCGGTGGTAGTGCTTGAGGCAGAGCTCGGTCGTGCTCCATCGGTTTTTTTCATGGAAAAGCGCAACTGCATCAATGATTTTCTTCTGGCCAGTACTTTGATTTTACGAGTTAAGTCGGGGCCAAACATTTCTTGCGTACTTTGCGATTTGGGGAGAAAATCTAAAGCACCGGCTTCCAAAGCTTTTAAGGTGGTCTCTGCCCCTTGTTCGGTAAGAGAGCTAATCATGATGGTGGGGGTCGGCTTTGTTTTCATAATTTCTTGCAAAGCTGCCAAGCCATCCATACGTGGCATTTCTACATCAAGGGTGATGACATCAGGGTCAAGGGTTTTTAATTTTTCAAGAGCTTCCTTACCATTATGGGCCATGCCAATAACTTCAATATCCTTATCCGCAGACAGGATATGATTTAGAGCTTTACACATGAACAACGAATCATCCACAATAAGGACTTTTACCACGAGGCACTCCCTTGAAAAAAAATTTTAAAAAATACATCATACTGCATATGAAAAACATTTTTTCCACATGCATAGTATAGTATTGCGTCTAGGTTGACAAGCTGAAATTACTTGTATTTAAGACCTCTGCATTACGAAACGGACTAAAAATCTTTAAAAGAGTACTGAGAATTTTGAGACCTCTGCGCAATTCATTATGTAAGGCCTCATGGAGCGTTAACGACAGTCTCATTTTGTTAAAATAATTTTGCTATGGAAGTACTAATCA
>CAYJDE010000120.1:0-7863 GCA_964368805.1 uncultured Desulfovibrionaceae bacterium | reverse complement strand
AAGGGAAATGCTGATTTGATAGATTTTCCGTTCTCTCAAAAGAAAGGCGAGTTTTATTAAGGGTGCAAGTATAAAGATATAAACGCTCTTAGTAAGTTGAGTCTGACGTAGTTAGAAGGTGAAAAGACATTTAGCCAGTGTTTTTTTTAGGCAGAGTAGGTAAAGTATTACAGTAGGGAGACATCTTTTAAGACTATCGGTAATGGCGTGTTCCTTTCCTCAGCTTTTCACACTATTAGGCAAAACTATGAAAATTCTTGTACAAAAATTTGGCGGCACTTCGGTGGCCAATTTGGAATGTATGAAGCAAGTGCAAGAAAAGGTCATGGCCGGACTTGCCCGTGGTTACAAAATGGTCGTGGTGCTCTCGGCACGTTCCGGAGATACCAACGCCCTCCTTGCCCTGGCAGATCAATGGTCACAAAGCCCAGACCCTGCCGAATGCGACCAACTCGTATCCACAGGCGAACAGGTTTCCATTTCCCTTTTCACCATGTTGCTTAAGGATGCCGGCATTAAAGCCCGCTCCTTGCTTGGTTTTCAAATTCCCATCCTCACCGATGACAGCCATGGTAATGCGCGTATTCTTTCCATCGACAGCACAGCCATGTATAAACACTTGGAAACGCATGACGTGTTGGTGGTGGCCGGATTCCAAGGTTGTACCGCAGAAAAACGCATAACTACCCTTGGCCGTGGCGGGTCTGATACTTCTGCCGTGGCTGTGGCAGCAGCCCTTAACTCTGCTGAATGCGAAATTTATACCGACGTGGAAGGGGTGTTTACCACAGACCCCAATATTTGCTCCACTGCCCGTAAAATGGATAAAGTTTCCTACGACGAAATGCTTGAAATGGCCTCTATGGGTGCCAAAGTTCTGCACATTCGCTCTGTGGAATTTGCAAAAAAATATAAAGTTCCTGTCCGTGTACGTTCTACCTTTACGGACAATCCCGGTACCTTGGTAACTCAGGAGGATTCTACAATGGAAGCCGTGCTCGTTTCCGGCATTGCCTATGATAAAGATCAGGCTCGTGTCACCTTACACGGTGTGCCTGACCAACCTGGCATTGCTGCCTCCATCTTTGGGCCCCTTTCCGAAGGCGGCGTCTTGGTGGATATGATTATTCAAAATAGCAGCCTTGATGGCTTTACCGATATGACCTTCACCATTTCCCGTAAGGATTTAGCAAAAACTCTTACCCTGTGTGAAGCCATTAAAAATAAAATCGGTGCGCAAGGCGTGTTGCATGATACTCAAGTAGCTAAGGTTTCTGCCATTGGCGTGGGCATGCGCAATCATTCCGGCGTGGCGGCTTCGGCTTTTAAGGCATTGCAGGACGAAAATATCAATATTTTGATGATTAGTACTTCAGAAATTAAAATCACTATTCTTATTGAAGAAAAATATGTGGAATTGGCTGTACGTATTTTACACGATAAGTTTGGGCTTGATTGGGATATCGGCTCTTAGGGAAACGCTGATTACTTCTTTTTCCTAAGAGGGGGAGCTTTTTTTTAAGGAAAAAAGCTCCCCCTCTTAGCTTCTCCCCCTCAAGAAAGAATGTGGTTATTACCTTAATCAATATGAGAGAGATGATTGTTTTGTGGATATCCCCGCTGCTACCGACGAGTATAAAAATACAATTGGCATCAATTGCATCGATACCAATTGTATTTTTATACTCGTCGGTAGCAGCTTCGCATTAGGTACCTAATTAGAGGTTTTTATATAATTGTTTTTCAATATATTTGTGAATGAAATTTGTTCGAAATGCAAAATAAAGTGCAAAGGCAAAGACACAAAAATCTATCGCTTGGCGGCGCAAGTGAGTTACGCTTATTATTGATTTTGGGTCGTATTGATTGCTGTCAACGCTATAAAAGATCCTACACAATGAATTGCGCAGAGGTCTCAGGCGGATAGAGCATGTCTGTTGTTTTAAGTATTTCCGTAAAAAAAACGGCTTTTCGCAGTACGCTAGAAGCCGTTTTTTTACAATTTTTCTTCCTGTCACGATATAGTCAAATTTATTTTTTCTCAGACGCAACACGTGTATAGTTGCCCACTAACAAAGCGTACAATGATTCTTTTTGGTTCTTCATTTGCTTGGGGTCTGTCGTGGCATAAAATTTCGTTTCGATAGTGTTTCCATCAGCAGAGCGGACGATGTCCAACGCACCAAATTCAAGATATTCTAAGAGTATTTCTCCATCACAGAGAAAACTTTTGTCTTTTTGCGTGTAGAACATGGCCAGTACATAGGCCATGTCCTCTCGCTGTGCATTTTTTTCTTGTCTATAAAGTTTCATGCAGGTATCTATTTTTTCATCGCAATAGACTCCTTCCCACGAAGTATCTACTTGCTGTTGCTGGTTGGTGTCGTTTTGCGCTGTGGCGGGTAAGGGCATGGTACAAAAAGTAAAAAACATACATAAGAAAAAAAATAAACTTTTCATGGTGTTATTCCCCTTTCTTCTTGTGCGTTAAAGACACTACTGCATAGGTGTGTAAGTCTTTCCATAACATGGGCTTGAGTTCGGCTTCAAAAAAAGCATAAGATTTATCTTCATCATCGCTGCTGCAGGTAAAAATTCCTTGAGCAGCTAGGTTTCCTGTGGATAGTTTTGTAATTTTAGTAACATTTGCGCCGCAGAGGTCCCCTCCTGTAGCCATGCGTAAATGAAAGTCTTTACCGTCAAAATATACTCGCTCATATTTTCCTGGGGATAGGGTGGGTAAGTCGTAATCAAAAAAAAGTTTAATAGTGCTTTTTACATCTTGCAAGCTTATAATAAGCTCGCCCAAGGAAGTGTCATTAGAATTTTGGGGAATACGCACTTTACTAAATTGGTACCTATTTTCCACATAAAAAGCGGCAAAGTTTAGCATATCTGTAGGTGTTTTGGGGTCAAAAAACTGTTTTGGCTGTATAGTAAAAACTCGCATATATGCTAGGTTGTGGATAATATATTCTATACGCTTTTGCAAAGCAGAGTTTTCCCCAGAATCTTCCACGGGGTTTGCCGTGGGGCTTTTGGGCGTGTCTGCGGCTTGCGCCACAATAGTACTGCATAAAAATAGGCAAAGGACTAAAATTCCAATGAGAGTACGTGGCATGTGACCTCCTTAAGAGAACGTAGTGTAGGGTTCTCTGTGTAAAATGTTTACAGTAATTTTTGACACTTTAACCGTGTTACTTTTCGTAATTTTGTATAAATTGGGCAGAAATGCTGCAAATGTCAATGCAATTTTTTAGAAAAAGAGGCTGCTATGGAAACGTTGTTTCAATAAATTATTTTTCTAACATATTTTTTTAAACCATATAGTCTGCGCCACAATCTTTCTTTGTAAAGGTAAGATGTAGGCGCAATGGGTTTTTTTGAGGGGGAGAGTCTGAGAGGGGGAGCTTTTCTTTCCTAAAAAAAGCTCCCCCTCTCAGGAAAAAGCACTAATCAGCGTCTCCTAAAAAAAGATTCCCCTCTCAGCAACAAAAATTAATCAGCGTTTCTTTATGTCTTATCAGCAATCTGTTATATAATCTTATAAAAACTGACTCCTACAAAGTATGGATGTGCTTGTAAATAATCTAATAAAGCAATTTTTTGCACCTGCTTAAATTTCATGCTGGCATGGTAAAGGTATTGGCCTTGTAAAATTCCCATATGCGTGACCAATACCTGACCTTTATGACGTCCGTAGCCTAAATCGTCGGAAAGTTTTTTTAGAAAAAAGACCACAGTGCTTTGGGGAAGGGTGCGTAAAAAGGCAGGGGTGATGGCGCTTGTGGGCACATAGGCAATGCTTGCTTGCACAAAATTTGGTTGTAAGCGTGCTTTTTTTTCATAGGCAGCGTCTTTATTATGTGCTGCTTGATGCTTAAGAAACCAATTTTGTAAATTGATTTGTATTTTACTTTGTTGTGTATTTTTTAAGGCAAGAGGAGTGATGAATTTTTTGTGAATGGCATTGGGTATCCACTGGTATTCCATCACATGAGTTCGGGAGAAAAAGTCTATTTCATTGCCCATATAGCGCAGTTTTTTTAGATATTCTTGCCAGAGGCCACCTTGCACTTGTGCTTTATGTTGCGCTAAAATCGTTTCTACATAGGTGGTGCAGTCAAAAGCATCTTGGCGGCTTAAGGGGTGTGGCGTATAGGGAGCAGTATCTCCTTCGCCTAAAGGATTTTCCATATAGGGTGCGCCCAAAAAGTAGTTAGGGATGGAAAATGTTTGGGCGTGAGCATGTCCAAAGAAGAGTACGCCAAGCAGAAGAAACAAGAAATTTTTCATGGTATCTCGGAAGAAAGCAGTATTGAATTGCTACAGTAGAGATTTCTGCATGATTCATTATGCAGGGGGGCAGGGAACATTAACGCTAGTCTTGCAATGATAGGCAAAATTGTCGCTACTGTAAAGAAAAAAGCCTTTGCACACAAGCAGAGCAAAGGATCCTTACGGGCATTTATGACAAGTCACATTTTTTAGAGACCTCTGCGCAATTCATTGCGTAGGGGCTCATGGAGCGTTGACGACAGTCAATGCGACCAAAAATCAAGAATAGGCGTAGCTTTGCTTCGCCGTTAAATCCGACCCAACGGGCGGCAAAGCCGTTTGCGTTTGCGAGGTACGAGCAATTACGCAAATCGAGAGCAAAGCGATTGATTTTTGGGCCTTTACCTTTGCACACTGTATTTGAAGTTTCGAACGAATTTTCAAATTTTAGACACAAAGCTATATTTGAAAGTGATTGTGCAGAGGTCTCTTTTAATAGACCTTTGCTTTTATGTGTAAATACTTTGAAGGTATACCCTGTTTGTAGCGTATTTATAATAGATAGGCTTATTGACATTTTCATTTTTTTCACGTAGCGTTGTAAAGAGAAGGTCATTGTGGCCTTTTGGGGCTATTCTTTTGTGTTATTGCCCAACACTTTGGCTTGCCCTATTTAATGCCCTACACTTTGAGGAGGCAAAAATGAGTCTCAATAGGCGAGATTTTGTTAAACTTTGCACAGGTTCTGTGGCTGGTTTTGGCGTTGCCCAAATGTTCCACCCCGCAGTAAAAGAGGTATTTGCCGCTGATGCAAGCGGTCAACGCCCAGCTGTGCTTTGGATTCAAGGCCAAGGCTGTACGGGCTGTTCCGTATCCTTGCTTGACACCGCTAACCCAACCATTGCTGACGTGTTATTAAAGGTTATCAGCCTTGAGTACCATCCTACTGTGATGGCTGCTGAAGGCGAACAATCCATTGACCATATGCGCAGCATTGCAAACGCCCAAAAAGGCAAATATTTTGTGGTAGTTGAAGGGGCCATCCCTGTGGCTGCCAATGGCAAATATTGCGTTGTTGGCGAAACCCACGAAGATGGCAAACATCATGAAATCATGATGACAGACTTGGTGAAAGAACTTGCTTCTGGCGCAGCAGCCATGCTTGCTGTGGGTACATGTGCATCTTTTGGTGGCATTCCTGCTGCTAAGGGGGCAAAAACCGAAGCCATGGGTGTAAGTGCATTCTTGAAAAAGAATAATATTGCCACACCTGTAGTAAATATTTCCGGCTGTCCTCCACAACCTGATTGGATTGTTGGTACAGTAGCTTTGGCACTGAAGCTTATTAAAGAAAATGGTTTGGAAAAAGGCCTTGGCGAAGTGGTTAAAGCTTTGGATTCAGATGGTCGCCCAACACCTTTCTATGGCCAAAATGTGCATGAAAACTGTCCATTTGTGGGTGCCTTCGATGAAGGTAAGATGAGCCCTGTTATCACTGACAAGAAAGGCTGTCGTTACGACCTTGGCTGCAAAGGCCCAGATGCGTACTGTGACTCTTTCAAGCGTTTGTGGAACGGCGTAAACTGGTGCGTAGCCAACGCTACTTGCATTAGCTGTACAGCCCCCGGCTTCCCAGACGATTCATCACCCTTCTACTCAAATTAAGGTTATTGGTTTACGTAAGAAGTAAACCATACTAAGGAGGCATTTATGGCTAAAACGACTATAGCCATTGATCCGGTCACCAGAATTGAAGGCCACCTCAAAGCTGAGGTTACGGTCGAAAATGGTAAGGTGGTGGATGCAAAACTTTTTGGCGGGATGTACCGCGGCTTTGAGAATATTCTTAAAGGTCGTGACCCTCGCGATTCCACACAAATTGTTCAGCGCATATGCGGCGTGTGCCCAACATCCCACGCCATGTGTTCTGCTGGTGCGCAAGAAGACGCATTTAAAATTAAAGTTACTAACAACGCACGTTTAACCCGTAACTTGATTTTGGGTGCCAACTACTTACAATCGCATATTTTACATTTTTATCATCTGGCTGCCCTTGACTATGTGCAAGGCCCAGATACTGCGCCTTTTATTCCACGCATGGCAAAGCCCGATTTGCGTTTGCCCGAAGCTGTGAACAAAGTGGGCGTAGACCAATACCTTGAGGCCCTTGAAGTACGCCGTATTGCTCACCAAATGGTAGCTCTTTTTGGCGGCAGAATGCCTCACGTACACGGTATTGCCCCTGGCGGTGCCACGGAAATTCCTACCAAGGAAGCCCTCACCGAATACGCTGCTCGCTTTAAGAAAGTGCAAGACTTTGTCATGAACAAATACTTGCCAGTAACGTATACTGTGGGCGCAGCTTATAAAGATCTCTTTAGCCAAGGCCATGGCCACATGAATGCTTCTTGCTTTGGTGTGTTCCAATTGGACGGCGATGCTAAAAGCTTCCTCTTAAAGCCCGGCGTTTACATCAATGGCAAGGATATGCCTTTTGATCCTAAAAAAGTGACTGAGCAAGTGAAGTACTCTTGGTTTGACGATAAAACCACAGGCAAAAACTTCATGGAAGCAGAAACCATTGTGGCTCCTGACAAGAAAGACGCTTACAGCTTTGTTAAGGCTCCTCGTTATGATGGCCAACCCATGGAAGTGGGCCCTGCTGCACGTATGTGGATTACCAATCCTCCTTTCTCTGCCGTGGGCAAAAAGATGCTTAAAGAGCATTTTGGTCTTGATGTGAAAAACTTCCGCGATCTTGGCAAAGAAAATGTGTTTTCTATCATGGGCCGTCACGTGGCACGTGCTGAAGAAACCGCACTTATTGCTGATCAAGTGGCCAAATGGCTTAAGGAAATCAAACCTGGTGATGAAACATGGACCAAGTTTGAACTTCCTGTTACTGCCGAAGGCTATGCGTGCGCCGAAGCCCCTCGTGGTTCGCTTATTCACTATATTAATGTGAAAGATTCGGTCATTGCTAATTATCAAATTGTTTCTGCCACGCTGTGGAACTGTAGCCCTCGTGATGACAAGGGTGTTCGTGGTGTTGTAGAGCAAGCCCTTATAGGCGTTGCTGTGCCTGATGTGGAAAACCCTGTAAACGTGGGACGTCTCATACGTTCCTACGATCCCTGACTTGGCTGTGCCGTGCACGTGTTGCACGCTGAAACAGGCAAAGTTACTGTGGTTGATCTTAGCAAATAAGACCTATCACAAAGTAAACTTTAAGCCCTTCTTTCACCTTGCTTTTTGGGGTTAAAGAAGGGCTTTTTTATGTTTTACACAATACTAGTTGGCAATATGAAACCTTTGCGCAATTCGTTGCGTAGGGGTTCATGGAGCGTTGACGACAGTCAATGCGACCAAAAATCAAGAATAGGCGTAGCTTTGCTTCGCCGTTAAGTGACTGATTTTTCTGCCTTTACCTCTGCACACTTTTTTTGACCTTCCGAACAAATTTTTAAATTTTAGACACAAAACTATATTTGAAAATAATTGTGCAGAGGTCTCAATATTGAAAGTCATGATTTTTTATGTGTTTATAATAAAATGCCTGTTTAGAGACCTCTGCACAATGCATTG
>CAYJDE010000119.1:0-7910 GCA_964368805.1 uncultured Desulfovibrionaceae bacterium | reverse complement strand
CTGACGCAGTAGAACAGGCTTTTTCAAGCGAAAATTACACGAATACGTCACTATTACCGCGGTTAATGGTAACCTTACCCTCACCTTCAAGACGACGCACCGTACGCACAATACCCTGCTGCGCAGATTCCACATCAGCAAGGCGTGTGGGCCCCATATACTCCAACTCTTCACGAATCATATTGGAAGCACGTTCCGACATATTGCTAAAGAACTTGGTCTTCAATTCGTCGGAAGCACCACGCAAGGCCATGGTAAGGTCCTCATTGGCCACTTCCTTAAGCACTTCACGCATACTCTTATCATCAAGAGTACGACAGTCATCAAAGACGAACATAAGATTACGAATATCTTCGGCAAGTTGTGCAGAATCTTCTTCAATTTCCGAAAGCACTTCTTCTTCAGTAGCACGGTCCACAGAGTTAAGAATTTCAGCTACAGCCTGCACGCCGCCCACTTTCTTACCTTCCTTACCACCCATGGCAATAAGTTGGCTTTGCAATACCTTATCCACTTCCATAAGCATATCAGCCGGCACAGCTTCAAGATTTGACAAACGTAACAACACTTCTGCCCGTACCCCAGCAGGCAAGTTTACCAAAAGATTGGCTGCCTGATCAGAATGTAAATGCCCCAAGATGAGGGCTAAGGTTTGCGGGTGTTCATTACGCAAAATTTGTGAAAGTAAACGAGGACTTACAGACTCAAGCTCACGGAAAGGGGCAGGACCGGTGTTTAGATTTAAAGAATCCATAATATATTTCGCCGTTTCGGCATCCACATTTTTCACCAGTAAACGCTTCAAAATATCGGAACCGCCGGAAATCATATCCACACCCTCTACCAAGGCCGTGTGAAATTCACGCATGATTTCTTCCACCACTTCCTTGGGTACAGGATCAAGATTCACAATGGCCTTTGATATGGTGGCAATTTCTTGACGGTCCATACGCTTGAAGACATCGGAGGTAAACTTATCCCCCATTGCCAACAATAAGACGGCTATTTTCTCTTGACCGGTAAGTTCCATTATCTCCCCCTCATATTCTCCAGCATAACAACAGGACAGGTAGTCATTTTTTTGGCGAGGCGCATTTCCTCAAAGAAAACCACCTCAGCACCGCATAAATACATTGCGGCATAGGGGGTTATACATGAATGCGTAATAAAATTAGCACTCTATCGCATACAGAAAAACAAGTTTTTCACAGTATTGCCTTGCCTTGGCAAGCATACCCAAAACAGCTTTTTTTGCAAGCTCTTTACCAATCTGCCAAAAAAGTTAGTATCACAAATATTTTTAATAAAAACATGCACTTTATCGTGCCTACAAACGGCTTAAAAAGTGTAGAATTCCAAGAAGGCGAAACTTGTTACGCAAAAAATCCGACACAAGGGCGGGCAAGCCGTTTGCATTTACAAAGCAGAAGCAACCACGCAAAACAGGAACAAAGCCTACGCCTATGATACTAACTAAAGCAAGAAACAAGCCCTCTAACGTAGACGAAATAGACTACATTTTCCAACGCCCTGTCACTCTCTGGTAAGCCAGTTTTTCACTATGCTGATACTTTGTTCCCAATTTTTTTCAGTCAATTGCAACAGGCGCAGGCGCAATTCTTCTACCCTACGAGCCGTTTCTCTTTGCGTTCTTTGCCAATCCTTCAGCTCTTGCATGGCTTGAGCATCGCCGGCTTTGGCACGCTGTAGGGTACTAAGCACGGACTCTTTCGTCATCTCTAATCCATCCTCGCATTATAACGATGACCTGATCCATGTGCTGTTCAGAAAGGTTAAAGATATGCATACGTAATGACTCTACATCTTTAAAGAGCATTAAATCATCGCCTGCTTCATCATCACCCATGGCACCAATTTCTTCTGCCCGAGCAGCCTCTTCCAAGGCTTCGTATAAAGCCAGTTGTTCTTCTGCAGAAGGTAAACCTTCAAGACCTTCCACCATTTCGCCAGCTTCCACTTTAGGACGAATAAGGGCAAGCACCACAGGGCGCACTACCAACATTAAGAAGAGAAAAGCAAGTAAGGCGTTGAGCAAAGGCTGTCCCAAACGATCGGCATAATCAATTATGATGTCTGCCATATTGGGGTCTGCAGGAGGGGCACTATCATTAAAAGGTACGGAAGTTACTTCTAAAGCATCACCACGGGCTTTATCAAAACCCACAGCATTGGCCACAAGAGTTTGAACATTTTTAATTTCTTCAGCAGAACGGGCTTGATATTGCCACAGGCCGTCAACTTTTTGATACGTACCATCTACAATAACAGATACTGTCAAACGCTTAATATCACCCACATTGGCAATGATATTTTGCTCTTCTTTATTAATTTCAAAGTTAGTGGTGCGTGTTTCACGGCTACCATCTTGGGTAGAAACAGAGCCTGTAATGCCATCGCCACGGAAATTCACATCAGGAGAGCCACCTTCAAGGTTGGCTTGCCCTTTTTGGGTTTCTTCGCTGCGCTGTTCAGAACGCACAGCGGTTTTTTCAGGGTCATAAATTTCACGACGAATGGTCTTTTGGCTAAAGTCCATGTCCACGTTAACTTTAGATATAACACGGCCAGGACCAAAGACGGGAGAAAGCATCTCTTCGATACGCCGTTCAAGATCACGCTGCACACGTAATTTATGTTCCATCTGCGTAGAAGAAACACCGCTTAAAGCGTCAGTTTCCGGACGGAAAAGCACAGAACCACGACTATCCGTAATGGATAGATGTGCTTTATCAAGCCCTTGCACCGACATAAGCATCATATTAACAATGGATTGAATTTCTTTATTATCCGGCTTTCTCGATTGACTTTGCAACTTTAACACCACCGAAGCCGAGGGCTGTTGTTGCTCTTCTACAAAAAGTGAACGCTGAGGCATAACAAGGTGCACACGAGCACTTTCCACATTGGGAAAAGCAGAGATAGTGCGTGAAAGCTCGCCTTGTAAGGCGCGCATATAGTTTATCTTTTGTACAAAGTCCGTCTGACCAACCTTAGTTTCGTCAAAAATTTCAAAACCAATGCCCTGCCCCACAAGATTACCTTCACCGGCTATCTTAATACGCAGATCATAGACTTTTTCCTTGGGTACCAAGATAGAGGTCCCATTACTACCAAGCTCATAGGGCACATTTTCTGTTTGCAAAATGGTCACTACACGATTGGCATCCTCAGGGCTCAAATTGGCATAGAGCATCTGATAGTTGGTTTGATTAAAAAATAAGGTCAATGCCACAAAACCAGCTATGGTGGCCACAGCCACGCCGCCGATAATCATGCGTTGGGTTAAGCTAAAGTTTCCCCATATATCTTTTAACTTTTCACCAAATTCTTTAATATTAGGTAATTGCATAAGAACTCCGAGCTGTTAAATAGGGGGAACTAGAATTGGATGCGGCTTAATTCTTTATACGCTTCCATTACCTTACCACGAACAGCGCTAGTAAGGCTCATGGCAACGCTGGCTTTTTGTAAAGTAACCATAAGCTCATGCACATTTTGACTACGCCCAGAAGCAAAGTCATCAATGGCATAGGCTTTTTCACGTTGCAAAGCATTTAATTTATCAAAGCTATTGCTTACAGTATCCGTAAAGCTGTTGGGGTTGGCCGTGGGCAAGGTCTGGGCCACTTGTGTTTTAATAAGGTCTGCATGGGCACCAAAATTTTCACCACGGTCCACGGTATCACGAAGCAACGTTTGATCAAGCACATTGGCAAAGGTCATGGCATTGCTGGAAGACCCAACGGTAGATTCTTTTAACTGAGCTTCGGTTTGACCAAAATTTTGCATGGCCTTACTGTATGCTTGTAAACCTACTGTATTAATACTCATAACTTACTCCTCGTGCTTATCCTACGTGACTATGCTTATTTGCCAATTTCTAAAGCTTTTTGATACATTTGCTTTACTGCGTCCATGGTGGAAACATTGGCTTCATAATTGCGCTGGGCTGTCATTAAATTGGCCATTTCTTCCACCACGTTAATATCGGGGTAAAAAACGTATCCCTCGGCATTAGCATCAGGGTGACCTGGTTGATACACCTGCTTTAAAGGGCGACTATCAATGGAAATTCCCATAACACGAACACCTTGCAATTCACGATCAAGGGCTGTGCGCATATGTTTTGAAAAAGGATCATCTACCGGTGTTGCCGCTTGAACCACTGTGCGCCTCCGGTAAGGGCCGCCCATAGGCGTGCGTGTGGTCTTAGCATTGGCAAGATTCATGGAGATGACATTCATCTGCGTGCGGTCTGCCGAAAGGGCAGATGCGCTAATATCAAGGGCTGTCATGAAATCCATTATTGCTTACCTTCCGCGATTATAGTTTTGAGACCTTCAAAATTCTTTTGCAAAATTTGAGTTAAGGCATTGTATTGCAATTGGTTTTTTGCAAGCTTGACCATTTCTTTGTCCATGTTTACCCTATCTTCACCGTGAATTTCACGGGGGGTAAATTTCTTAAAAAACTCAGGACTGAAATTGTCAGCATTAAAAGCTGTTGGCATATGCCCGCCAGAAGTTCTGGCCATGGTGCCCTGCATATCAAGCCCAAGGGCTTTTTGCAGTTCGCCTTCAAATTCAAGCTCACGAGGTTTGTATTTTGGGGTATTTACGTTAGCAAGATTGCTATTGATAACGTTTTGGCGTTGCAAGCGCATGTCCAGCACTTTGCCAACCAATTCAATTTGTGATGAATATAAACCTTTCATAAAACCTCCTGCTTGTGCAGTTTCCTAAACGTACTTACACACTAGCAAAGGCCGTTCCAAAGTTATAATACACTAATATAATAAAAAATAATTACACGGTTTTCTGTCTGCTTTGTAAAACAAGCTTACTCTCGTCAGGCTTTTGACGTTAGAGAAATACTGACTAAGACTGCCATGAAAGCTTCAAAGATAAAACTTTCGAGCACAAAACTTCTTGACCCTTAGCCAGTGAACTATTACAATGTTCTCTTACTTATTTTTTTGAAGGAATACCCCCATGTCGCAAGCTCAATCCCTATCCCTCAAAGTGCTGGACCTTGTCCCCTTTGGGTCAGAATCTGCCGATAAAGAGAAATTTTTTGCGCTTCGTTTAGAAAGGCCCACATGGAAATCTTGGCGCCCCGGGCAATTTGTTATGGTTCGCCCTACCTCTTTTGGACTTGATTTGCCATGGGCTAGACCGCTAGGTATTTGCCACGTGACGGCACAACATCTCATTTGCTTTTTTCAAGTGGTGGGTAAAGGTACAGCACGCATGGCCGACCTTAAAAGCGGTGATAAAGTGCAAGTATGGGGCCCTCTTGGCAATAGTTTTGCTATGGAGCCGGAAACCTCCACACTGCTCTTAGCCGGTGGCATGGGCATTGTACCCTTTGTGGGCTATGTACATGAGCACCCCAAACCATGGAATCTAAGCATGATTTTTGGGCACAGGGCGTCGTTGCGCTGCTATCCTTTAGATAGTCTTAACGAGCGCATTACCGTGGATACCCTCAGAGAAAGTGTACCTGGCGATTTAGAAAACTTTATCTACACCATACGTGAGAGCATGGCAGAGATGGCCGCACAAAAGGGGCTTGTGTTGGCATGCGGTCCGGAGCCCTTTTTAAAGACGGTGCAAGCCTTTGCCCTAGAACTTAACGTACGCACGCAACTGTCTTTAGAAAGCCGCATGGCCTGTGGCGTAGGTGCTTGCCTTGGTTGCGTTACACACACCACCGATGCTTGGCCTGTGGAAGATAAAAAATCTTGGCCTGTACAAACATGCACCCAAGGCCCCATTTTTTGGGCTGAGCATATTACATTATAAAGGTAGGACAGCATGGATCTTTCTGTACAATTAGGTGCGGGCCTGACCGTTAAAAATCCCATCATCCCTGCCTCCGGTACCTTCGGTTATGGTGTGGAATTTGCTTCTTTTGGCGATTTGACCAAACTCGGTGCCTTGGTCGTTAAAGGACTTTCTTTAAAACCACGGGCCGGTAATGCCATGCCCCGAGTGACAGAAACAGCAGCGGGTATGCTTAATGCTGTGGGTTTGCAAAATGATGGTGTAGAATCCTTTATTAAAGATAAACTGCCAAGACTCCCTTGGAAAGAAACACCTATTATTGCCAACATCTACGCATCCTGCGCTGATGACTTTGCTGAATTAGCCAGCATTTTAGCTGCAGAAGAAGGTGTGGCGGCCCTTGAAGTAAATATTTCTTGCCCCAATGTACATGAGGGCGGCATTTTATTTGGGCAAGACCCACAAATGGCTGCAAAGCTTACCGAAGCTGTGCGTAAAGCTGCGCCCAATACACCGCTTATGGTAAAGCTTTCGCCCAATGTCACTAATATTGTGACCATTGCCAAAGCTGTGGAAGATGCCGGTGCCGATAGTATTTCTTGTATCAATACCCTTTCAGGTATGGCTGTCAACGTGCGTACACGTAAGCCGCAACTGGCCAATGTTATTGGTGGCCTTTCTGGCCCTGCCATAAAGCCTGTGGCTTTACGTTGTGTTTGGCAAGTGGCCCAAGCGGTAAAAATTCCCGTGGTGGGTCTTGGAGGCATAACGTCTGCTGAAGACGTACTGGAATTTATTTTGGTAGGAGCCCATGCCGTACAAGTGGGCACAGCTAATTTTATGCGACCTGATTTTTGCTTTACCCTAGCAGATGAGATAACTGCCCTTTGCAAAAAATATACTATTGATAGCCTTGACAGCTTACGTGGTTCTTTACAGGTATAACACCATAAGCATAGTACTGAAAACCTCTGCGGCACGCCTTGCGTAGAGGTTTTTGAATATTTATAAACGATTTTTTTATTTTCCCCCTTGCAAATTGTAAAATAGAGCCTATTTTTCGCTCAAGATATACAAACGGAGCTAGGTTCATCAATCAAATTCTGAGGTTTTATATACAATTATGTCAAGAGTACTCCCTTCTTCTTTAAATTCCCTACTCACAGCCCCCCTTGCTGATGGCGTTAAATGGCCTTGTCGGGTGCGTTTTTCGCCACGGGTGCAACGGCCGAAAATCAGTGTTAACCCTTTGGGGCATGTGGAGCTGGTGTTACCGCAAAAACTGCACTTTTCTTTATTACAGCAGCAAGAGTTTTTGCATTCCATGTTACCATGGTTACAAAAAACCCTTGATAAGCTTTTACCCCGTTCGGCGCAGCAAAGTAAAGCAGAGCAATTATTACAAGAATATACCGGTGCCCTTTCGGCACAAACCTTACCACAAAATATCTATTTGCCCCTGCTTAATGAAAATTGGCGCATTGAAAAATATGCCAAAGTGGGCGGATATGTGCGTGCTAAAGAATTACATCAACCTTCAAGCCTGCACCCTAGTCAAGTATCGCCCCCTTACTCCCTCAGCACAGGCGAATTGGGACTTTTTGCCCATGATACAGAAAACTATGCTTGCTGCCTTGTTTTACAAAAATGGCTCATCAAAAAAGCCAGACCTGTTTTAGCGGCACTAACCCAAAACTTGGCAAACACCATGCAAGTAAGCATTGCAAAAGTAAGCGTAAAAGCCCAGCGTGGTCGTTGGGGTAGTTGTACTAGTGCAGGTAATATTTCTTTAAATTGCCGATTACTCCTCCTTAAGCCACATCTCGTCGAACATGTCATCATGCATGAACTTTGTCATCGTACCCACATGAACCACTCCACGGCTTTTAAAACTCTGCTTGAAAGTTTTTCACCCCAAAGCCAAGAAAAAGATAAAGAACTTGTCGAGGCATGGAAGAATCTTCCCCAATGGGCTTTACTTGCAAATCGTCGAGTAATCAACTAACAAGCCGTTGGAAAAGTGTAAAATACAAGGAAGTTAAAACATTCTGGGCGCGCCGTCCTGCCCAACGGGTGCGCAGCATAGCCGTTAGACGAGTCTTT
>CAYJDE010000118.1:0-7968 GCA_964368805.1 uncultured Desulfovibrionaceae bacterium | reverse complement strand
CCATGTAGATAGGACCACGACCTTCGCGCATTTCGCGAAGCATCATGTGGTTACGTAAGCATGTAGGAATGATGTGACCCTTAGCATAGCCACGATCTTCGTAAGGCTTAAGCATAGCAGCGTTGGTTACGCAGTAATCTTCGCCTTTAGCGTTGGTAGCTTTAGCTTTGAAGAGCAAGAACCAAGCACCTACTGGGCCGTAACCGTCTTTGAAACGTGCAGGCACGAAGCGGTTTTCCATCATGGTCATTTCGGCGCCAACTTGAGCACACATGGTGTATGTAGAACCGGAGTTCCATACAGGATACCATGCACGGCCAAGACCTTCACCGGTGGAGCGTGGACGGTACACGTTAACGGCACCACCAGCAGCCACAACCATGGCGTTGGATTTAAAGATGTGCACTTCGTTGTCACGAAGGTTAAAGCCCACGGCACCAGCAACACGATTTTTCACTTTGTCGTCAAGCAACAATTTCACAACAAAGATACGTTCCATGATGCGTTCTTCGCCAAGAACATTTTTAGCAGCTTCTGCTACGATGCACTTGTAGGATTCACCGTTGATCATGATTTGCCAACGGCCGGAACGTACTGGGTCGTCGCCATTGCGAAGGCTTTTGCCAGCGGCTTTAGCGGCAGCACCGTCCATATTGTGGCCATGCTCGTCTTTAATCCAGCAAGGAAGACCCCAATCTTCGAAAAGATGTACGGAATCGTCTACGTGACGGCCAAGGTCGAAAATAAGGTCTTCGCGAACGATACCCATAAGGTCTGTACGAACCATACGTACATAGTCGTCAGCGGAGTTCTTACCAACATAGGTGTTAATAGCGGAAAGACCTTGAGCTACAGCGCCGGAACGCTCAAGAGTAGCTTTGTCAACCAACAAAATCTTAAGGTCTGGGGCAAATTTTTCAGCCCAACGCACAGCTTCAACAGCGGTACCGCAGCAGCCCATGCCGCCGCCTACCATAAGGATATCAACTTGATGTTCTTTCACCACTGGCTCAGCGATGGCAACACCCTTTACACTTTCCTTAACAGGAATTCTAGGCATAATAATTCTCCTTCATTCGCACTTGTTAGGGGGCACTGCCTAGCGGCCGTGTTCCATTTCGGTTGCAACTTTGTCAGCTTCGCCAATTTGAGTAGCTTCGGTGTTAAACACTTTAGGTTCAACCAAGGCTGTTTCGGTGAAGAGCAATTCGTCTTCTAAGTTTACTGGCTCAGGATGACCTTCAAAAGGTTTAATGGAACCTTCTGGAGTGGTACGAATGGGGAATTTAAAGCGTTTTACGTTGCCATTACGGAACTTAACTGTCCACATGATGGAGTCAGCAGAGCGCATGGGGATACAAGTACCGCCCATGGGTGCAAAGTCAGCATAAGGACGAGCAGTAATTGCGCCTTGAGGACAGATTTTTACACAGGAATAGCATTCCCAGCAAGCATCGGGTTCTTGGTTATATGCCTTCATTTCCTCGGAATCGAGAATCATAAGGTCATTGGGGCAGATATACATACAGGCGGTCTTTTCTCCACCCTTACAGCCGTCACATTTTGACGGATCAACAAAAGTCGGCATACGTATCCTCCAACTCATCTTTTTAATGTTAATGGCAAAGTCCATATATCTAGCGGGGAAACACACTTTTCACCCGATGGAGCCTAAAAAGGTCGGTAATGTCCGGCCTTTTATGGGACCCACCCAATGAAACCGTAAACCAATATAAGGCACATAAACTAAGCAAAACACTTAAAACACGTAAGGCATAAGGCAAGTAAGGCTAGTAAAAACTCGGTAAGAATTACCGTTAAGAAGAGGCTAGCAAAATTTAAATGCACCGTCAAGAAAAGAATGTATTTTTTTTCACAAAGTCATTATTTCACAACATGCATAATAATGGCAAATTTTGCAATTTTCACTCAAGCATCAAGGTCAGACGCTGTAGATGTATTCTGTACACAAGCACCTTAGCTCTTTAAAACTCTTTAACAAATCAAGATAGAAACTCTTCTTCTGTATTGTATTATAGCAAAAAAAAAACTTCTTGTATAGTACCTGACAACATTTTTCTTAAAATTACCAAAAAAAGTACAGTTTATTTTTTTTTGTAAGTATTTAAAGGTAATACATTTACATTTTGGCTATTGTGATTATTTTCACAATAATCGGATTTTGCGCATATTTTTTTTGCCACTTGCTTATGGGCACAATTCACGCTAAAGAGGTGTCTTCTTATAACACACACCATAAGGAAAAACAATGTATTTTTACCTTATGGTCAGCCTTTAACAATTATATAGGGATAGGTCATGGAAAAGGACAAATCGCAGCCTGAAAACCACGGTAAGGCAGCCGCAGAGCACACAAAAGATAGTGCCCAGCAAGAACGCAACAGCTCTAAAGAGCGTACACATTTTACTGAGAGGGACCGTCGCCCTGCCCCAAGAAAATTCGCCGGCAAGGGGGACAGAAGACCACGCCCTGACTTTAACCGTCAAGACGACGATAGACGCCCAGGACGTAAACCTTGGGAATCGCGAGATAATAATCAAGATGATCGTCGTCCAAGTTTTACCCAAGGGGACAGGAAACCACGCAGCTTTAATACGTTTGCTCCTAAGAATGATTCCCGTGACCGCCGCGATTTTGACCCTGAAGGCCGTAAAGAGCGTGATGGACGCCCAAACCGTGACTTTAAAGACAGGCCACGCCCTGCTTACAAACAAGACAGGCAAGGGCATGGCGATTTTGAACAACGTCGCCCTCGTCGTGATACTTTCCATGGCGATAAAGAACAACGCCCTCGTCAAGACTATGAGGCCAAAGAGCGGCGTCCACGTTCCTTTGATGATAGACCCCCTCGTTTTCAAGATAGAGAACGCCGCCCATCATATAATGATAGGGAACGCCGCCCATCGTACAAAGATGGAGACCGTCGCCCTCATGGTGATGGAGACCGTCGTCCTTATGGTGACAGGGATCGTCGTCCTTATGCAAAAGATGGTCAACGCCACTACTCTGACAATGCCCCCAAACGTGAACACAACAACCGTGACTATCGTTCTTCAGGCGCACGCCATGACGGGCCACGCTCCGATTATCGACAAGGCCAAGATTGGCAAGATAGACCTCCTAGACAAGAGAGGTCTCCTAGACAAGAGAGCCTGTCTTACGACCGTCGCCCCTCCTTTACCGACAAAAACGACAGAAGCGCTAGACCTTACCGAGAAGATCGTCCACGTGCTGACTATGCTCGTTCCGAGTATGATCGTGACGGCGGTTTTGAACGCCGCCCACGTGCCGAATATCACCAAGACCGTGCTCCGCATTCTTTCGATGAGCAACGCCCTTCCTACGAAAATGAGACAGCATCTACCGCTAGCCATGAAGCTCCCGTATCTTACGCCGAGCAAGCCGCACCGATAGAAGGCGCAAGCACGTACAGCTCTCCCCTTATGGAAGGCACCCACGCTGCAGAAGCAAACTTTGCAGCCCCAACATCCATGGAAAGCACTTCGGAAGAAATGTATGCCAACCAAGACCATGACCATATGCTGCCTAGCCAAGAAACTTCTGCCTTTACAGATAAGTTTCAAGACCATACCCCCACGTATTTTACAGATATGAACCGTCCCTTTGGACGTGGAGGCCGTGGGGCTCGTGGGGATAAGCGTCCGCCTCTACGTGAAACCGTCATGAATATGGATAAAGACTTGCTAAAAATGTTGGCACGTCGTTGTAATATTTTAGGTAAAATGAAAGCCAAAGCCGGACATTTAGAAGTACGTGAAGAAAAAGAAATTCGTGCCTCTTGGGAAAAATCCGCCACGCAAATGACCCGTGATCCACGCATTATTCATCAGCTTTTTGCCCTCATGCAAGAAATCACCTTTTCTGCTAAACCCGAAGAAGGTATGGCCAAACGGAGCGGCTTTAACTTAGCTCCGCCTGCCTTACCGGTGAATATCACCATGCAGGCCCCCTTAATTAGCCGCCGCAGTCGCCTTTTTTTGGCCATGGCCGGTGCGTCTGGTTCGGCCTGTACCATGGCCCCCAGCCTCTTGGACAATGCCAGTGTAGAATGTATTAAAATGTTTAACCAATGCGCCACGTCCCTTGCTTGGGATGATAGTGGCACCCTCATTTCCCGTGAAGGTGGTGGACTTTCCTTACCAGACAAAGTCATTTTTGTGGGCGATGATATTTTAAACTTCTTCCTGCTTTTAGGGCACTATGTAAGCCAAAATAGCCGTGCCAAATTCACCGGAGAATCTGCCCTTAAAAAAGTAGATCTTACGGCGGTACGCTCTTTCTTACCCCAATTGGGCGCACGTTTAAGCAATGTTATGCCCCATAGCTCCGGCTTCCCCATTCGTTTAGAATGTTCCGGCATCTTGCCTGAAGCGGTAGATATTCCAGAAGACGTCCCTGCAGATTTTGTGCTGGGCCTTTTGTTGGCTGCACCCTTTTGGGAAAATGCCATCAGTTTTGATTTACGCTTTCATCCAGAGGCAGAGGCCATCATGGAAGAAGCCCTTGCCATACTTACCCCTTGTAAGGCCAAGGTGCGCCGAGAAGATCAAATACTTTTCTTCATCCCTTCAAACAGTAAAACTCCTGCAAAACCAGAGCTTGGCATGGATTTGCAATTTGCTGCTTATATTCTTGCTTTACCTCTAAGTCATGGCGGACAAGTGCATTTAGAAGGCATTTGGCCCACTTGCCCCCTTGCCAATGATCTTGAGACGTGTTTACAGTTCTTTGGCCTTACCACAGAAAAAAGCGCCTCTGGTATTACCGCACATTTCACACTGCCACAAAGCTTAGAAGCCCAAGAAAATGCGGAGCAAGATACAGAATCTGCTGGAGAAACATCTGAAGCAGAAGACGACACAAGCATGGAAATGCCCTTGGAAAATCTTTTCCTACCGGCTTCGCCCCTTTGGAACGAGCCACGCTTTACCCCTCTTTTGGCAGTATGCACCTTCATTATGGCTTTGCGTCATCAAGGAAAAAAGCGTATGGTATTTCCAAGTGAAGCTGATTTGGAAAGCATGGAGCCTTTCTTCAATCATCTTGGCTTTGAATATGTGGAAGACGGCTTTACACTTGATGTTTCCCGTCAGCGTCGTGATCCCGATACGGTTTGGACAGCCCCTACACCGGCATGGTCTTTAGCTTTTGCTCTGGCCGCCACCGTAAAATCGCACATTAAACTGAGCAATCCCGGAATCATGACCAATTTATATCCACAGTTCTGGAATTTGTATAATGCCCTGCCCTCTTTTGACATTAAAAAGAATGATACGGAGCAAAAAAATGCCAAACCTGTCCGACGACGAATTATTGCCGCAGACCAAGAAAGAACTGGAAGCGGAGATAGCACTGATTAACACCATGCTTGAGGAAAACGACGCCGCTCTGCGCACGTTGCTGGCGGCGGAAGACCCACAAAGCGGTCTGTTTTATGCCCAAGATATACACAATTTGCGTCAAGAAAAAATGGTACTTATTACGCGCAAGCAATTACGTGAAGTACGCATTCGACGTATTGTGTATAATGAACCGGATGCCTAACAGGCTGTTGAAAAAACGATAAAAATAACATTTGCCTCCCAAAGATAAAACACTAATGTTTTTTGAAGGGGAGATTCTTAAGAGGGGGAAGTTTTTCTAAAAAAACTTCCCCCTCTTAAGAAAAAAGTCACTTGCTTTCATCAGAAATTTTTTAAAACAACCTTTCCAACAACCTACTAACACCTGCTGCAATATATTATAGCCCAGCTAGTGCTGTGCACATATTTTGTGCCGCTTCCATTTCCATATGTATGCGCACCTCACGGGCATAAGAAGCCACATGGGGACTAAGAAGGCAATTTTTCACGCTAAGTAATTTTCCTCGATAGGGCTCTTCAGAAAAAACATCCAAGGCCGCACCGGCTAAGTGCCCGCACATTAAAGCCCCGTACAAAGCCTCTTCATCCACAAGGCTACCTCGAGCCGTATTGATAAGCCATGTTCCAGGTCGCATGAGGGCCAGTTCTTGTGCTCCAATAACCTTTGCATCCGTACCCTTTGTATTGATAGCCCCTGCCTCCATGCACGTTACACCATCCCCAGCAATTAAAGCTTCTGCCGTGCAATGCAAGGTGATGATATCGGCCCAAGCCAGCAAAGAGGGTAAGGACATGGGCAAAGCCATTTGTGAAAAACCGCATGTCTTAGCATCAGTGGGAGAAGAGTTCATCGTAGATTGGAGCGCAGAGGTAGCAGAAACAACGGAAGTTGCGCAAACTGGGGAAAAAGAAGTTGCCGGTATGGGCTGTACATCGGCAAAGGCCACCTCACATCCCAAGGCTAAAAAAATTCGAGCCACAGCCTTGCCCATACGCCCTAAGCCCACAATACCTACTTTTTTTCCTTGTAAAAGCCAGCCCATACGCTTTTGCCACTGCCCCTGACGCACATGGGCATCATGCATAGCCGTATGCCGTAACAAAGCCAAGGCCTGCCCCAACGTATGTTCAGCCACAGCCATGGCCAGCATATCTGCTGAGGTGGTCAACACCGCAATGCCCCGCTTTTGGGCAAAATTTTTATCCACAGAATCAAGCCCCACACCACAACGTGAAATGACACGCAACTGCGGAAGAGCCGACAGCACCGAAGCTGAAAGAAGTTCTGTGCCGGCAATAACACCCACACAGCCTTGAAAAAAATCCACACATTCTGCCGCCGTCAACACACGCCCATGGGGATTTAGCACATATTCCCAGCCATTTTCCTGTAAAAAATGTAAAGGGCTTGCATCTTCTTTGGCAAAAGTGCTGGTGCTGATGGCTATTGTGCGGGATAAGGACATGGTTTTCCATAACTTGCAGATAAAAACAAGGCATCACGGCGCAGTAAATCTTCTGCCAAAAGAGCATCGGCAGGGGCATCGACACTTTGATTAAGCATGGGCGATAGCACCATATGCACCGCATGTCCATGTTCCAAAAGCCTTAACATATCAATGGATTCTGCCTTTTCAAGAGGGCTTTCCGGCAAAGCCATAAATGTATGCAAAGCTTCACGACGAAAAGGCATAATACACACTTGTTTATGCCCCAACACCATTCCCCCTAATGCAGATGTGGCCGGTGTGGTCTTATGCGGCAAAGGTTGGCGAGAAAAATACAATGCCCGTCCCTGCACATCGGTAATCACTTTGATGGTATTGGGATGTACAAACTCTTTCCTATCCGTGATGGGAGCCATGAGGTTGACCACCTGTACTGTCGCATCTTTTTGCATAGGGGCTAGTGCCGCTTGCACCATGGCCGGATGTACCAGCGGTTCATCGCCTTGCACTATGACCACCACATCAACGTATCTTCCCTCTTGCGCTTCAATAAGGGGCAAGGCCTCGGCACAACGGTCGGTGCAACGCACATGGTCTTTACTGGTCATAACCACGTTTACACCAATTTCTTGGCAATATTGCGCAATTATGGCATCACATGTGGCCACGTACACGGCATCCAAGCCAGAACACAAGGCCGTGCGTAAAGCCACATGCCCCAACATGGGTATGCCTAGAAGTGGATGCAAAGGCTTACCGGGAAAACGGGTGGAGCTCATGCGGGCAGGAATAAGTGCCAGAGTAAACATAAGATTTTTTCTCACTCTTAAGGAAATACTGATTAATTCTTTTTCCTGAGAGGGGAAACTTTTTTTAGGGAAAAAAAGTTTCCCCTCTCAGACTCTCCCCTTCAAAAAAACCAATTATTTCATAGTTTTGTTTTTGAAAAAAATATTATGGCGCATGTCATATGGTTTGAAAAAACATGTCAGAAAAAATAATTTATTTAATCAGCGTTTCCTTAACAAACTACTAAATGAAACCCTACGCAGTTTATTACGTAGGGTCTTATAATACATCAACGGTCTGTTAAGGCTGGTTGCTTAATTTAGCC
>CAYJDE010000117.1:0-7976 GCA_964368805.1 uncultured Desulfovibrionaceae bacterium | reverse complement strand
GCCACAGGATGTGGCTACCGCGTAGCGGAGCAAGCCAAAGGCAAGGCGAAATTTACTTTCGACGCTGGCCGACGCTTGCGATAAGCTTGCGTCGCATAGGACATGCGACCAAGCGGCATACGTACTATTCAAAAAATGTCAGATACAAGGAAAAACAAAAAAGCAAGGCACGCCGTCCTGTCCAAAAGATGCAAAGCATAACAGTTAGCTGAGCTTGCCAGACTTACGGATACAAAGAGCAATGCGTATACAGACATACATGGTCTGCTTTTTTGTTTTGACGCAGTAGTTTACCTTTTTTCAACAACCACCAGAATGCAGGCTGTTTTGATACGTTACTTCATCTAGTAAAAATTAATCCCCAGGCATGAGTAGTGGCAAATACCCCAGAGTTTCAAATTTGACATAGCGCTCTTGCAATTCCTGCACACGAGCGCTTTCCCCTTCAATGAATATGGTCGCTACACTGTGTACCGTTAAGGCATTTTCTTGCGCAAAGTTCAGTACGGCATCAATAGTGCCGCCGCTAGAAATCACATCATCAAAAATCATCACTTTTTTTCCTTGCAAAGCAGGGATATCTTGTGCGTCATACCACAATTTTTGAGAACCTTCTGTGGTAATTGATTGTAAAGTAATGTGCTTAGCGGTTTTCATATACACTTTTTGCACTTTGCGTAAGACAAAATAGTCAATATCCCATAAACGTGCCATTTCTTGGGTTAAAGGGATAGCTTTCGCCTCTGGACAAATAATTACCTCTGGTTTGGTAAAATGTTTTACAGCTTGCGCCGCAATATCCTGAATAAGTTGCATTTTTCCAAGGCTATCAAAAACAATAATGCGTATATCGCTGTTTGGCAAAGGAACTACAGGTAAATCCGTCGTTATTTCACCAACTTGTACTGTTCTTATATCCATCTTAACTCCCCTTAAACATAATTTTTTGTAAACCCCATGCATATTGCTTAGAGTAGCAATACTCATAGCTTTTTACGGAAATACTGACTATTTTCCTTAAAAGAGAATTTTTTAAGAAAATATTTTATAGAACGCCCGCTCAGACGCTCACTTCAAACTAGAGGCCCTGTACAATTACTATTAAATATAGTTTTATACATAAACCGTGGAAATTTGTTCGAAGTGCAACATAAAGCGTAGAAGTCTCAACTAAGATTCAATACAAGCAAAAGCCTCATGATTATGTATCGATTCCATGCTGCACACCTCCACCCTAAACCACGCCACTTGTTCATGCTCACGTAATTTCAAAGCAGCAGCACGCACCACATCTTCCACAAAGGCAGGATGAGCAAAGGCCGCTTCGGTGACAAATTTTTCATCTTCCCTTTTGAGCAAGCTGTATAAAGGCGAAGAACCAGCCCCTTCGGCAATTTCCACCAATTCTTCAATCCAAAAAAAACTGCGCATGCGTACGGCCATACGCACCAAAGTACGTTGACTATGGGCGCCTTCTTTACTGATGGCCTTGGAACATGGACAGACTGTCATGACCGGCACTTCCACTTCTAGCAAAAATTCTGGTTTATTTTCTGCACCTTGAGCTATTTCACCTGTTAATTTACATTGATAGCTCATAAGCCCTGACGCCCCTGAAGATGGCGCATTTTTACGAATAAAATAGGGAAAAGAAAAAGAAATTGAAGCTTTTCGTGCTTGAAGACGTTTATTCACATCTTCCAAAAGCCTTTTCATAGATTGATAGCTTAACTCTTCGCCCCATCCTTCTAAAGCCTCCACAAAGCGGCTCATATGTGTGCCCTTAAAAGAAGACGGAAGCTCCACCCCCATGGACACTTGGGCTATGGTATGCTGACTTCCCTGGGCCCTATCACGCACTACTATGGGTAAGGCTAAATTTTGTATGCCCACCCTATCAATATCAAGGGGTACAGCAGAAGGGCTCATTTGTATATCTTCCATCATACAAGATCCTGACCGGTTGTGGTTAAAGTAAAAGCGCCATGTTTGACGCCTCGTGTAGAAATAAGCGTATTGGCCAAAGTGCGAATGCGTTCGGCTTCGCCTTTGAGAACTAATACTTCCAAACAATTATGATGATCTAAGTGCACATGCAAGGTGGCAATAATACAATCATGGGCTTGGTGTTGCGCAGCAGTCAGTCGCTTTGAAATATCACTTTTATGATGATCGTACACCAAGGTTAACGTGCCAGCTTCTTCAGTGTTAGCTGTATTCCAGCTATCTTCTACCAGAGCTTTACGAATAAGGTCACGAATAGCTTCGGAACGATTGCCGTAGTTATTTTTTTGGCACAGGGCATCAAAAGATGTAAGCAATCCTGTATCTAAAGATACGCCAAAACGTGTAACCTTACTCATACTTCCTCCAGTCTCAATAAGCTAGCGTCGTATTTCCCACACTTGTACTGTCACCGGCACATCCTGAGCATACAACGCTTCCACAGGGGCTTCATATACACGCCGCGCTATCCACTGACGACGCAAAATTTCTGCCCGAAAAAATTCATACACCGAACGGCACGGTTCTGCAATCCATGCTACGCCATCTTTTGCCAAAGCATATTCAATAAAATTCAGTACAGGGTGCACAAAACTGCGCTCATACATAATATCGCCGCCCCACAAAAAATCTACGCTGTGCTTTTTCAAGGCGGGCTTTCGCCAGTCCATCACCGCCCACAAGGGCTGCGCAATGGCATTTACTATGGCATTTTTATGGGCAAAATGTAAGGCTTCCTCTTCATAATCAAGAGCTATCACCTTGGCCCCTAGCCAAGACCCCACCAAGGCCGTAAGTCCAAGGCCGCACCCTGCATCAAGGCAACATTTTCCTTGGATACGCTCTTTTTGTTTTTCAAGCCAGCCGCATAAAGCCACAGAAGAAGGCCATAACTCTGTCCAATACGGTAAACGCTCGTCCTCTTCAAAGGCGGTATTCACATGGCTGGTCATGGCATCCCACAAGGCTTCCAAATCAGCAGCACGGTGTAATTCAAAATTTTTTCCACACACCTGCACATGAATCACAGGCACATAAGCATCTAAAGGCGTTGACATAAGATATTTCTCGTACAAAAGGGTAACTTGTGGCATGTTTTACTTTTTTTTACCACAAAGGGCAAGTAAAAGCATCAGGTCACGCTATACGAGGGGATTTCTGCGCAATTTATTGCCTAAGCCTTCAAAACAAGACCTCTGCACAATCAATTTCAAATATAAAATTTTAAAAAGAGGTCTCATCCTTGGGATAAAATTGTCTTGCATAAGAAATCATTTACCTTTTTCCATGGCCTGCAAAGTCTTGTGCAGAATGTAAGCTTCTGTTAAAAGGAAGAGATACTTTGAAGGAGAGCATCATGACCCTAAGTTTTTTTGACATTATTCTTGCCGTTATATTTGCTTATTTCTCGGTTTCCGGACTCATCCGTGGTTTTTGCAAAGAAGCGTTTAGTTTAATCGGCCTCATCGGAGGTATTTGGTTAGCCTATACCTATTATCCCGTGCTGAGCCCGCATCTTTCCTTTATCACCGGCGAAGCATGGCGCACCATAGCCTCCTACATCATTATTTTCTTAGCGGTCAACTTTGTGGCCAGTTTTTTGGCTTTTGTCATGCAGGGCTTGCTCTCCCTTGCCATGCTACCTTGGGCAGACAAATTAGCCGGCCTTGTGCTAGGTTTTGGTAAGGCTGTGTTATTAAGTAGTGTCATTGTGCTTATTACTCAACGTTTTTTTGGCAATGCCGATTTCTTAGAAAATTCCTTTATTCTTCCCTACTTACTCAACTTCATCGAAAGTGTTCGCGGATATATACCCAGCGAATTTTTCAATATAAACTTTTAAAGGACTATCATGAAAGCTTTAGAACATCTTCAATCGGTTATTGACACTCTTATTGGGCCAGAAGGTTGCCCATGGGATAAAGAACAAACAGCGCAATCCTTAGCCGATTATGTCATTGAAGAAAGTCATGAATTGGTAGAAGCCATACGTTTTGGTAGCACCAAAGACGTCTGCGAAGAATTGGGTGATGTGGCCTTCCTTTTACTTTTTATAGCTAAGCTCTATGAAAACAAAGGAGAATTTTCTTTAAATACGGCCCTTACCATGAACGCAGAAAAAATGGTGCGCCGCCATCCTCATGTTTTTGCCAACACCACTTTTGAAAATTTAGACGAACAACTTAAAGCTTGGGAAGCCATTAAACGCAGCGAAAAAGAAAGCAATGCAGAAAAACCTGCTGGCATTTTTGATTCTCTTCCCAAGGGTTTACCTGCACTTATTAAAGCCTATCGCATTCACTCCAAAGCCGCCAGAGTCAATTTTACGTGGCCGGAAGAACAAGATGTGGAGCAGCAAGTGGAAGCAGAATGGCTAGAATGGATTGACGTGGCCCAAGGTCAGGATAAAGAAGCCCAAAGTCACGAGCTTGGCGACATGCTTTTCACCTTGGTGGAACTTGGACGTCGTAAGGGCATTAAGGCCAGCGAAGCCCTTGACCAAAGTACCCATCGATTCTTACAACGCTTTGCCGCCATGGAAGCCTTGGCCCGTCAAAGAAATCTAGATTTTGCCAGCCTTGACCTTGATGCCAAAGATGCCCTTTGGGATGAAGTAAAAGCCGCCGAAAAACAATAAGTTGTAGAAACTTTTCTGTAGCATATTTGGGAGGAAAGTATGACACAAGAGACGAAAAGCCCTCAATCTGAAGGCATTACAGCAGAGAAAAAGCAAGATACACAAGAAGCAACCCCGCAAGGCATGAATGATGCTTTTGCATGGCAACCTGATGCGCCCCAAGCGTCTACTGCCCCCCCTGCACCTTCTACGGAAAAAGTGGATTTTAGCGGTGCCCATGGCACGGCCCCCATTCATCTTGCCCCGCAAGCACATGCTGTGAATAATGGTCAGGCAAAACAGCCAAAGCCCACCACAGTACCCTCTATGGAAACTTCTGTGGAAATTCCTACGCAAGCTCCTGCACAAGAAGTCTCTTCCATGCAAACGTCTTCCCCCATTGCTGCTACCTCACCTGCATCTTTTGCTTCTCCTGCTTCCACACCAGAGACTACAGCAAGCGCAACAGCTACCTCCGTCGCCGCCCCCTCCTCTGCTTTTGCGCAGCCTACGCCAGTCACGGGCCATGGAACTCTAGGGGCTATGGAAGCTACGGAAGATAGGGGAGATGGGGGAATTAAGGGAAATGAGGAACATGCCGTGGAGAGCCCTTTAAGCTTGCACCCACAACAGCACGTTCCTCAAAGCACGCCGCAACATGCAGCAGAAGCCATGCCAAATGCGGCCATGCCATCAGACCAGGTTACAGCACAATATGCAGGGCAAGCTTTTGGACAAACCGCAGACCACCCTTATGCGCAAGCCTCTAATCAAGAAGCACAAGCCCAAGCTGGGCAGATGCAAGATGGGCAAGCTCAAGAAGAACAGGCAGAGCAAGCAGAAGCAACTCCCGACATCCCCATGGGCTTTGCAGCCAAAACCTTTCAACATATGGCCAAATTGGGCCCCATATACTTATGCGTCTTCTTTACATTGCATATGCTCTCTGCCTTGATGTACCCTTCCATTTTTTATTCCATGGAATTACATTATTTAGAAATATTTCATAAAATGCAACAAGCAGGGCAATGGCTTATTCCCCCTACGCATGATGTTTTAGGGGCCACCTTCCCCGGCTACTATTGGTTCATGGCCTTGGTACAGCACATTCCTGCGCCTGAAGCCCTCTTTTTACCCATACTTTCTTCGCTCACCGCTTTCATCGCTTTGTGCGGTGTCTATACCTTAGGGCGATGCTGCCGTTTAGAAAATAACGGCGCCTTTGGCGGCCTTCTCTTACTTTTATCTTGTCCCCTTTTTCTTATTTTCTTGCACCTCATAGGGCCAGAACTGCTTACCGCAGGCTTTTTCTGCTTTGCCTTGGCCTTAATTTTCCGTGGACTCACCCGTGAATCTGCGCCCTTCTCCTTTATTTTTGGTTTTATTTTCACAGCATTAGCCACCTTTACCGGCGGTTTTCTTCCCTTATGGACAGTGCTTATTGCCAGCATTCTTTTGGTGCTATGGCGACTTGATATTCACCGTGCCCAAAAATTAGACGCAGTCGTGGGCTTTGGCTGTATGGTATTGCTTTTTGCTGCATGGCTGGTGGTGGTCATTTTAGTTAGCCAAGAAGCCAAAACCCTTGATGATCTCATGAAACAGGCCATCACGCCTTTTATGCCCCCCTACTGGCCTGTGCCCATGCCTTGGACCTTGGCTTTCCTCGCCATAGGTCTTGTGCCTTGGATTTGCGCTCCGCTCTTCTCCCCTTGGTTTAGCGTCATGGCCACATCTTTTAAGAGTTTAAAAGCCTCACGCAAAGAAAATTCCGGCCCCACATGGCTCTACCTTGTAACCTTGGTGGGCATAGCTTTAATAACCTTGCAAAAACAAGACACCCTTCTTACAGCTCTGCCATTATTACCTATTCTTGGTCTCATCTTGGGTGCCACTATTTGTAATTTTTCCAAGTTTGGAAGCAATGTCTTCTTTTTGCTTTTAGCTTTGCTTCTGCTTATCTGCGGTGCTTTGCTCACCTTCATCAGTATTCCTGCCACCGCAGCACATTGGACAGGATATGTAAGCAAATACACTTCGGAAAATATAAGCACCATATTACAAACACTACCAGGTTTACCCATATTATCAGGACTTTGCATCCTTACAGCCGCTTTACTCATTAAGTTTACTCAGCGTCAATGGGCACAAGGGCCCTTATTGGTCATGGCTATTTTTAGCCTTTTGGCCGTTCAGCCTTTCTTCATCTTCGTTGCCCCATCCTTAGTGGGCCCTCAGGCCAAATACCATACTTGGGACAGCGGCCTTGGTACCATGCTGTTACCAAACAGCTTTCCCAAAACCAAAGCAGAGCATACGGTGGGGCAACCTTTAAAGCAAAATAAAGCCCCCGCAACACCTGCAGCAACAGCGCCTCAAACTCCAGTACCGGCTAGCCCTGCCCCTACGCTATCGCCTGCTATACCTGCCACCCCTGCTGTACCTGCCGTTCCTGTAACGCCACCGCCCACAGCACCTGCACCGGCAACGCCTGTCATTCCCGCTACGCCAGATGCAACTATGCCCAATACTTCAGGGCCCAGCACGCCTGCGCCTACTACTTCTGGGCAAAATCCAGAAATACCCACATCCGTGGCCCCAAGCCCTACAGTGCCCCTAGCAGTAAGCGCTATACCAGAAATTCCCGCAACAGCACCGACACTAGAAGGAAATTCAACAAACTTAGTACGTTCACCATTACCTGCAACGTACCCAACGGCTACAACTTCCACAGGCGTACCACTAGCTGCACCTGCAGCTCCCTAAGGTAAATAAGGTATCCATATGAAAAAAATAATTTTCATGAGCTTTGTACTTTGTGCAAATTTCATTATTTTTCCACTAGCATTGCCCATTCCACAAAGTCATGCTGCTACTGCTATAAACAATGCCCCTTGTGAAGATGATGCGCTCTTGTCTCCAAGCGCAGCTCATGCCAGCGGTTTTGAGCCTGCCCTGCAAGTAAGCCTACAATACCCAAAGCAAGCAAAAGTTCAGGAAGATGTACCCATTACAGCCTTAGTTACCCCTAGGTCATTCCCCATGGAAAATCCCATGAGCATAAAAATCACCTGCCATGGTTGTCCCGAAGCGGAATATTCTATACGTAAGGGCTTTCCCACCTCACGCATTACTTTTAACAAAGCCGGAACCTATAGCCTTAGCATCAGTATTGGCTTGCTCATGTCTGCTGGCTGAAGCGGCAGCAGCTCGCACAGTGCACTGGATGTGCAAACTATTCACATTACTGTCCAATAGAATAAGGCCTCTATAAGCTGTTTTAAGAAGACGCTGATTAATTCTTTTCCTGAGAGGGGAAACTTTTTTTAGGAAAAAAAAGTTTCCCCTCTCAGAC
>CAYJDE010000116.1:0-8079 GCA_964368805.1 uncultured Desulfovibrionaceae bacterium | reverse complement strand
TAAGGGCGGCCAGGGGGACGAAGTCACCCTTCAGCCCTTAACGCAAGCAACTATACACGACCTTTGCCCAAAAACCAACAACCAGCTATTGCTGCAGGAAAAGTCTCTTTTCCTGCCACGTAGTCACGAAAGGATAGTACGAAGAGCAAGAGGGGGAGGCGGGATTGTTAAGGGCGGCCAGGGGGACGCAGTCACCCTTCAGCCCTTAACAGGAATCCTTAACAGGAAACCTTAACAAAGTTCTGCTAAAACCTTAAGCAAAGCATCCACATCTTCTTCCTGGGTGGCCCATGATGTGACAAAACGAATGGTATGACTATGCGTGCCACGATGCCACATTTCAAAGGCATAACTTTTGCTAAGTTCTTGCACAACAGCTACAGGTAAAATGGGGAAAATTTGATTAGTTATGGTGGGCGCTAGCAAAGCAATGCCCAAAGCCCTCAAGCCTGCATCAAGACGCTGAGCCGCCTCATTCCCCTGTTTTGCCAAAGTCATGTATAATGCGTCTTGCCCTGATTGACCAGATTGGCCAATTTGCTCAGATTGGCCAAACTTCTCAGCTTGAGCGCCTTGTTCATTTTGAAACAAAGCCTGAAATTGCGCTGCCACCAACCAACCTTTAGCCAGCATGGCCCCTCTTTGTTTACAAAGGTAGCGAAAATCTTTTTGCCCTTGGGCATGTATAAGCACAAGAGCTTCTCCTAAAAGTGCACCATTTTTTGTACCTCCCACATAAAAAGCGTCGGCACATTGTGCTATGTCAGCTAGGGTAGGCAATACTTCTTGTGACATGCATACGCACGTAAGCGCTGCGCCAAGCCTTGCCCCATCTATAAAAAGGTAAAGATTCAATTTCTTACAAAGAGCCGCAAGGGCATACAATTCTTGCTTGGTATATACGCTGCCCAGTTCTGTCGCTTGCGAAATATAGACCATTTTAGCTTGCACCATATGTTCATTATCGTGCTCCGCCACCAATTTTTCAACATCTTGGGGGCGCAACTTACCATCAACACTTGGAGCTGTAAGCACCTTATGCCCTGTGGATTCAATGGCCCCCGTTTCATGCACATTAATATGGCCTGTTTCTGCGGCAATGACCGCCTGATGCGGACGTAAAAAAGCAGAAATGGTCAGTAAGTTGGTTTGCGTGCCGGCGGCAAGAAAATGCACTTGCGCCTCGGGACAATGGCACACATTGCGCAACATCTGTGCTGTTTTTTGCGATATGTCATCAAGACCATAGCCTTCAAACTGACGAGAAGCGGTAGCCTCTAAGGCACGAAACATGGCTGGATGACACGTTTGATTATAATCATTTTTAAATTTTTTATTGATATTCATAATTTTCCTTTCAAAAACAACATATTTATCCTTGTAAAATCATAGAGTCAAGTTACCCTTTATGCCATAAAAATGTTTCCCTAGGTAGTGTCGTCAAATGACTCGGCATTTTCCAAAATAACCGCATCAATCTTTTTCGTCCTATACAAAAGTTTGACTTTTAGGGCATCTTATCCTATGGCTTACTATTCATCATGCATAAGATTGCCATTTGGGCAAACATAATTCAAAATATCACAAGAAAAAGATAAATATTTTAAATATTTATTTTGTTCGCAGGAGAATCCCGGTGGAAAACAAGGGACAACAACCAAAGCGTAAGGCCATAAAAATTGCCTCCAAGTCGCCGCATGTGGCGTATTTTTCTCCCATGCTTGAAAGTTTTGCAGCTCGCGATGATTTAAATGAAGTGGTAAAAAATCGTGTCGTTAAAGCGTGCGATCTTCTTGACGCCGGTGTGCCACTTTACCCCAATGATTTTGCTAAAAAGCATAACATTGGTCAAATATTACACGATCATTCCGGCGCCGACGTGGACACTTTGGAAAACCTTGCAAAAACCCAAACTTTTTCCGTGGCCGGCCGTATTATGGCTTTGCGTTCTTTTGGTAAGGCTACCTTTTTCCATATTATGGACCAAAGCGGACGCATGCAATGTTATGCTGTAAAAGCCGACCTTGGTGATGAAACCTACGCCATATTTAAGAAATTTGACATAGGCGATATTGTGGGTGCCGAGGGCTATCTTTTTCTTACCCAAACGGGTGAATTAACCCTACACTGTACAAGTATTCGCCTACTTTCACGGTCCATGCGTCCTTTGCCGGAAAAATACCATGGTTTGAAAGACATGGAAACCCGTTATAGGCAACGTTATGTAGACTTGATTGTGACTCCAAAAACACGGGAAATATTCCAAAAGCGTAGTCAAATTGTCCGTGAATTTCGTAATTTTATGGAAGAACAAGGTTTTTTAGAGGTGGAAACACCCATGATGCAACCCATAGCCGGCGGTGCCACGGCCCGTCCCTTTGTGACGCATCATAACACCCTTGATATGCAAATGTTTTTGCGCATCGCCCCCGAGTTATACCTAAAGCGGCTTTTAGTGGGCGGCCTTGAAAAGGTGTTTGAAATTAACCGAAATTTCCGTAATGAAGGCATTTCTACCCGCCATAACCCCGAATTTACCATGTGTGAATTTTATTGGGCCTATGCCACCTTTGAAGACCTTATGGATTTAACAGAAAATCTGTTGGGACACATTGCTTTACAGGTGTGCGGTTCGTATATCATTACTTATCAAGGGCAAGAAATTGATTTGACCCCAGGCTCATGGAAAAGGCTTTCTTTCCATGGTTCACTGGAAGAAATAGGCGGACACAAGCCAGAATTTTATACCGATGCACAAAAAGTGCAAGATTATGTACGTAGCCGTGGTGAAAAAGTCGTCAAAGGGGAAAGCCTTGGCAAATTGCAGGCAAAGCTCTTTGACCTTGACGTGGAGCCAAAGCTAGTACAGCCGCACTTTATTTATCATTACCCCACAGATATTTCACCACTATCTCGCCGTAATGATGCCAACCCAGACATTACCGACCGCTATGAGTTTTTCATCGTGGGTAGAGAGCACGGCAATGCTTTTTCCGAGCTTAACGACCCCATGGACCAACGTGGTCGTTTTGAAGACCAAGTGCGTGAAAAAGAAGCCGGCGACGATGAAGCCTGCGCCATGGATGAAGATTACTTGCGCGCCCTCGAATATGCCATGCCTCCAGCAGCAGGGCAAGGCATTGGCATTGACCGCTTAGTTATGCTGCTTACTGACTCACCCTCCATTCGAGAGGTGATTCTCTTCCCTCTCTTAAAAAGTGAGGGCTAGATGCGCTTGCCTTTTTCTTTCGAGCTTTTCGTTTCTTTGCGCTATCTTTTTTCACGGCGCAAAGAAACGTTCATCTATATTATTTCCATCATGTCCATTGTGGGCGTGGCCTTGGGTGTTGCGGCGCTGGTCATCGTGCTTGGCGTCTACAATGGTTTTTCCACAGATATTCGTGAAAAAATCTTAGGGGCCAACGCCCATGCCATTATTATGCCCCACTTTCCTAGTGCTCTTGATGAATCACAAACTATTATGGAAAAAACGTTACAAGTGCCCGGGGTAAAAAATGCGACGCCGTTTATCTATACAGAGGTAATGCTTTCTTCACCTCATGGGGTAAAGGGGCTGGTGTTGCGTGGCATTGACCCAAGTACTGCGCCAGAAGTTCTTTCCATGCTGCGTAGTATACAGCAAGGCTCGGTGGAAGCCCTCAATAGCGACAAACCTGGCCCCCCCGGTATTGTTATAGGGCAAGAACTTGCTGCGCGCCTTGCCCTTGACATTGGCAGTAGGGTAAACTTGATGGCCGGCTCTGGTAATGCCACAGCGGCAGGCTATGCGCCAAAAGTGCGCCCCTTTACCATTGTAGGCATTTTTAAAACCAATATGTTTGACTACGATATGACAGTGGCCTTCGTAACCCTTGAGGCCGCACGAAAAGTGCTAGGCATACCTGAAAATCGTATCAGCGGCATTGAACTAACGGTGGATGACGTCTATAGCGCCGACACCACAGCCAAGGCAGTGAATGATGTTTTGGGCACCACCGTGGAAGTGCGCCACTGGATGGAAATGAATGCCAACCTTTTTGCCGCCTTGGAATTGGAAAAAGTGGGCATGTTCATTTTGCTTACTATGGTGGTACTCATTGGTTCTTTTTCCATTGTCACCACTTTGGTTATGATGGTTATGGAAAAAACCCGCGATATTGCCATCCTCATGTCCATGGGGGCTACCAAGGGTATGATTCGCCGTATTTTCATGCTGCAAGGCACCATCATCGGCATTTTCGGAACCATGCTAGGCTATATTTTAGGCATCGGCGTGGCCATGCTGTTAAAAAAATATCAATTTATCCAATTGCCCAAAGGCGTGTATACCATGGACCATTTACCCATATTACTCACCTGGTCTGACACGTTAATTGTGGGCATAAGTGCCATGGTTCTTTGCTTTTTAGCCACCATCTACCCTGCAAGGCAAGCGGCCAAATTGCAACCAGCCGAGGCTTTGCGCTATGAATAATAAAAAAATTTTATATACTTTAGAAAATGTGGAAAAAAAATTTTCTGAAGCCGAAAAAAGTCTAGAGATTTTCAAGAATATCAACTTGATAATACATGAAGGGGAGTCACTTTCCATAGTAGGTTCGTCAGGTTCTGGCAAATCTACCCTCTTGCATCTTATGGGACTTCTTGATATTCCTACGCAGGGAAAGTTGCTTTTTGACGGAAAAAACGTGTTAGAGCTGTCTTTGGATGCAAAAGCACACTTACGCAATACCTCCATGGGTTTTGTTTTTCAGTTCCATCATCTATTGCCAGAATTTACCACAGTAGAAAATGTGGCCATGCAAGCAATCATTGCCGGCATGTCCAGAGCTGAAGCCATGGAAAAAGCTGTGACCATACTAGAAAAAGTGGGTCTTGGGCACAGAGTAACACATAGAGTGACCACCCTCTCAGGCGGAGAAAGGCAAAGGGCCGCCATAGCACGGGCTGTGCTTATGCAGCCTCGAGTGCTTTTGGCCGATGAGCCCACAGGCAATTTGGACGTCAAGTCCGGAGCAGGCATTGAAGAACTGCTTTTACAACTGAATAATGAACTAGGCATGACCTTGGTGGTTGTAACCCATAACAATGAATTGGCAACAAGTATGAAGCGGCGTTTAGAGCTTCGTGCGGGAGTGTTGTATGAAGAAAAAAGTACTTAACTGGGGAATTTTTTTAGCCATTGTCCTGATGGGCTTGGGCACGTCAACGGCATGGGCTGCAGCAAAAGTGCTTATTTTGCCCTATCAAGTGAATGGTGATGCAAGCAAAGCCTCCTTGAAAAACGATGTGCCAAACCTTTTGGCAGAACGATTGCGCACACAAGGCATGACCGTTATTTCCCCCGCTGAAGCCGCAGCTTTGTTGCAGGCTCAAAACATCACCCAATTAGATATCAGTACTGCACGCCGCTTAGGCAATGCAGCCGGTGCCACCACCGTTGTCTATGGGGTGTTTAACCAATTGGGCGATGGTTTTACCTTAGATTCTCGGGTGGTGCCCATTAGCACCAATCAAAATGCCGATGTAGTAACCCTACAAAAGCAAAATATGCTGGAACTGGCCGCCGCCGCTGATGAGCTTTCTGCTCGCGTTTCCGGACGTGGCCCAGCTACGCCCACCGGTGCCACAGGCCCCGTACTTGGAGCCCCCGGTAGTGTACCCATCCTTACCCCACACGGCCCTTCAGCCCCTGTGGTGGCCCATACCCCCCTGCCCACACGCAGCGGCCCAATTAAAAAAGGTTCTTTACAAGATATTCGGGTAAATGGTTTGCGCATTATGGACCCCGACGCTGTACTTATGCGTCTGTCTTTACGCCCCGGCGATTTTCCCGATGAAGCCCTTATCAACGAAGAAATTAAGCGTATTTGGGACATGGGCTATTTTAGCGATGTGCAAGCACAGCTAAACCCCGGCCCTGTGCTCGTTTTCAATGTGGCCGAAAAGCCCCGCATTGATGATATTACCGTAGAAGGCTCTGACGAAGTGGACAAGGAAGACATTCTTGCCGCCATGAGCAGCAAAACAGGTAATGTGCTTAATGATAAAATGCTGGCCGACGACATTCAAAAGATTAAAGATCTCTATCGCAAAGAAGGGTATTATCTAGCCGATGTGCGCCATAACCTTGTTATGCAACAAGGTGGCATTGGTGCCCGCCTTGTCATTACCGTATCAGAAGGCGAAGAGCTGTTTATTTCTGAAGTAAAAATCAATGGCCTTAAAAACCTTGACCAAGGCGATTTAGAAGACTACATGGCCTTGCGTCCTCGTAACCTTATTTCCTTCTTTACCGGTACTGGTGTGCTTGAAGAAGAATACTTAGAGCGTGATACCAATGCCATTGCCGCCTATGGCCTCAATGAAGGCTATGTGGACATTCAAGTGGCTGCCCCTGACGTGGCGTACACCAAAGAAGGCATTGTGGTGACCTTCAATGTGGACGAAGGACGTCGGTATAAAATTAAAGAAGTGAAATTTGGCGGACAACTTATTGACGATGAAGAAAAGTTGTTGAAACTGGTAGGCATGGATGAACAAAAGGTAGACAATGAATATTTCTCCTTAAGCGTCATGCAAGAAGATGCCAAAAAAATTAAAGAATACTATGCCGATCAAGGCTATGCTTTTGCTGAGGTAGACCCTAAGCTTATGAAAGACGAAGGCGGCGATGCCACCATTGGCGTGGGCTACTTTATCAATAAAAAGCAAAAAGTATATATTCGCCGTGTGGTGCTTGAAGGCAACGAAAGAACCCGTGACAATGTGCTTTTACGTGAAATGCGCATGGCCGATGGCGACATGTACGAAGGTGCCAAATTGCGCCGATCTACCGAACGCTTAAATAGATTGCGTTACTTTAGTGCCGTTGATGTGGAGCTTGTGCCTACACAAAATCCCGAAGAAGTGGATTTGAAGGTAAAAGTAAAAGAAGATAAAACCGGTGCCGCCATGGCTGGTATTGGCTACTCCACATTCTACGATGTGGGCGTCTCTGCCTCTATTATGGAACGTAACCTTTTAGGCCGTGGCTACTGGCTGCAAATCCAAGGGTTCACCTCCACAACCCGTACTTCAGGTATTATTTCTTTCACCAATCCCCGTTTGTACGACACCGACTTATTGGTGGGTGGTGACATTTACTACACCTACGACTCTTGGGATGACTATAGCAAAACCACCATGGGGGGCTCTGTACGTATGGCCTACCCTATTGGGGAATATACCTCCATTGGCTTAAGCTATCGTCTGGAACAATATATTCTGGACAATATTTATGAGTATTCAGCACCATCCATTAAAGAATACGAAGGCGTAAACTGGTCTAGCGCTGTTCTGGCACGTATTACACGTGACACCACCAATGACCGCGCTCGCCCCAGTGAAGGCACTATTACTCGTGTTTCATTGGAGTACGGCGGATCCTTCCTTGGCGGTACAGACAACTTTGTAAAAGCCATGTTTGACTGGCAAGGTTTCTACGCCATTGATAAAAAGAAAGACCATGTGCTACGCTTGCGTACACGTCTTGGAGGTGTATTCCAAAATACATCTGAAATTATCCCCGTATTTGAACGTTTCTATCTTGGTGGTATAGATACCGTGCGTGGCTTTGACTACACCCACATTACCCCTCGCGATCAAATTTATGGCGATATTATCGGCGGCGATCGCATGGGTGTTGCCAACTTAGAATATATCTGGAACTTCAGCGAAGATTTGGGCATGGCTCTTGTACCCTTTATAGATGCCGGCTTTAACATTGACTCTGACAATATGAGCATCCATGACCATATCGTAGCCACAGCGGGCCTTGAGCTGCGCTGGCGTTCTCCCATGGGGGATTTACGCATAGCGTATGGTATTCCGCTTACTGAAGACTATTACGGTCGTCAGCAACCAGGTAGATTTGAATTTACCATGGGACATCAATTCTAAGCCCGTTTACCAAAGCCTTATAAAAAAAGCCGATGCGTATGTGTCGGCTTTTTTGTGCACTCAAAACCTGCTTTAGCTGATGACTTTTTTCCTGAGAGGGGAAGCTTTTTTTAGGAAAAAAAAGCTTCCCCTCTCAGA
>CAYJDE010000115.1:0-8142 GCA_964368805.1 uncultured Desulfovibrionaceae bacterium | reverse complement strand
TCTGAGAGGGGAAGCTTTTTTTCCCTAAAAAAAGCTTCCCCTCTCAGGAAAAAAGCGCACCCATGTTCCTTCATATTGACTGTCGTCAACGCTCCATGAGCCCCTACGCAATGAATTGCGCAAAGGTCTCATATTACGAACACGTTCTAGTAAGGTTTAGTCACAGCCAAGAGAAAAACTGGATTTTGCGGTACAAAGCGTACATCCCGATGGGCTTCTTTTCCTAAAGGTTCTGCAGTATTCACTTGAATTTGTAAGCATTGTACAGGCCAGCCTTTACGCTGAAAATACTCTTGAATGGCTTGCATCGTACCCAACAATACGGCACTCATAACCAAGCGTCCGCCAGCAATTAAGGCCGTGCACAAGGCGTCCAAAAGAGGGGTCGCATGCTTATAACCTAAACCGCCGCCCACAAAAATGCCGTGGGGTTGTCCGTTTAAGAGTAGTTCTTCAAAACATTGCGGTGCTTTACCCTGCACAATATCCAGATTTAATGCTCCAAAACGTCGGCGATTTTCTTGAATATGATCTACACGCTCTGCATATTGCTCTATGGCAATGACACGTCTTGCTAAAGCTGTGGCCTCTAGTGCCACCGCCCCAGAACCTGCGCCCACATCCCAAAGTATATGGCTTTTTTCAAGCCCCAGTAATGATAAAGCTGTGGC
Organism: uncultured Desulfovibrionaceae bacterium; assembly: GCA_964368805.1. GTDB lineage: Bacteria > Desulfobacterota > Desulfovibrionia > Desulfovibrionales > Desulfovibrionaceae > CAYJAD01. The sequence goes on along the minus strand of CAYJDE010000115.1, from coordinate 7,471 downwards.
CCGTACCGCTGGTTTGGTAAATAAAGCTTGTTCTTTGCAAAGCAAAGTATGGTCAAGCCCTAGACGAGCTTTTTGTATAAAACCACCTTCTTGCTGACAAGAATAAGGCACTAGAAGCACAGTACAAGGTAAATCCGTTTGTACATGGCAAGCGTCTTCCAAGGTAAGTGTTTGCAGGCTTTGCCTTTGTTTTTCTGCTTGCCATTGCTCTAAAATATGCATGTGTATGTGCGTAGCACCACGTTGGCAAAGATGTTGGGCAATATGGGCAGGCTTGTGCTGAGCATCGGTAAGAATGGCCACAGGCTTATGCTGCATAAGGGCGTCATAAAGTGAAAACCATGCAGCATCTTGCTGCATATGGTTACGCCCATGTAAGGAAACATGGCGCACGTCATGCCAAGGTTGCCCCACCAGAGCACATAATCTTTGCAAGATACTTATACCGGCATGAATGCATAGACCATGAGCCCCGAAATATTCCAATAAAGTGCTACCTATTCCAAAATACAGTGGATCTCCATGGGCCATAACCACCACCCTATGCCCTTGCGCCTGCGCCTGCGCTATATATTCAAGGCTTGCTTTAAGGGGGCTGGCCAACACATGCCAATGCACGTCCTGTTGCGTGACATACGCACTATTTTGTATCTGAGCTAAAATGGCTTTACCGCCCACAATATGTTGCGCTGTAGATACAAGGTCGGCTTGTGCAGCAGAAAGTCCTGCACCATCCCAAGGCAATACGTGCACAGGCATAGTATCAGCTGACAACACAGCAGCAAAGGGGGGTTGACTAGGTAGCACTTGTGGTGCGCCATATGGTATCGCATTTTTTTGCATAAAAAATCCTTCCGAAAACGCTTTGTATGAGACTTCTGCGAATACACAGCTAATACAACTTTAAATTCGAACAGTTATAGGAAGTTTCCCATTTGAACATACGTATACTGAGATTTCTGTATCGGTATTATTTACAGCGTACATATTGATTGTCGCCAACGCTCCATGAGGCCCAACGCAAAGCATTGCGCAGGGGGGTCATAGTATAAAAATTATAAAGCCATATTTTTTTTAATTTAGAAATGCCCTATAAAAAAACTAAAATATAAAAGGAAAAAGCCCTACATGCCCACAAAAAAGCAAACAGCACCATTTCTGAAAGCCTTACCCCCATTTGACAAGATTCTTTTTAGCGTATAATGGGCATAAAAAAAAGGAGATTTCCCGATGAAGAAAATTTTTATTGCTGCTTTACTCACAGTTTTTATGGCCATGTCCGGCGTAGCTCTTGCTCAAACACAAGATATGGCTAAGGTAAAATGCTCTGAATTTATTCAAGGTGATAACAATGTAAGAACGTACATTGTTTTTTGGCTTGACGGGTACATGAGTGCCGAAAGCGAAAATACTGAAATGAGCGATGAGTGGGTAAAAAAATTAAGCACACATATGGGCACCTTTTGTGCACAAAACCCCAACAAAACCATCATGGAAGCCGCTGAAGCCATTCCTGAATAGTTAACAAAACATTGATTCATGCTTTTCCTGAGAGGGGAAACTTTTTTTAAAAAAAGTTTCCCCTCTCAAGCTCTCCCCTTCAGAAAACCCATGGCGTCAGCATTTTGAAGCCTCTGTACCATGGGCTTCAAAATCATTCTACCAGTAAAGACTGCCGTCAATGCTCCGCATGCCTATCGTCAACGCTCCCTGAGACCCTACGCAAAGAACTGCACAGAGGTTCCGCTTCAGATGACGTCATACTTTGTATAGTATACATAGCACTTGGTCGCATGCCCGATTCAACAGCCTACTATGCGACACAAGCCAGCGTGCGTCCATCCAGATGAAAAAGACGGACAGTCACCGGCCTTTGAGCAAATTGACTAGCCACCTTGGCGGCTCTTTCCGTAAGACTATGCAATAGCTGGGGCCATGTTTCTCTTGCTAAAATATATTCCAAAGCATGATTGGCAGTAACACAAGCAAGTATTTCCGGTATATCAACACCTTCTTGGGCACACCACCGATAGAGTAAAGGAAAATCAAGATGAGCGGTACGAGCATGGGTATAGGCATGCCCTTGGGCCAATTTTACTAGTTTTCCAAAAAAGCATCCCCACACAATGTGTTCAAAATCGTGTTTTCCTGCTTCTGACAGAGAAAATGCTGCAAAATCTGCCGCTTGAACAGCCCCTTGAGGGAGCACATGAGGGTAGGCTTGTAATAGCAATTTTTCAGACCTGCGCCCTGTGGAAAGACATAAGGTACGACAATCAGTGGCCATGGCTACATGCACACCTTGAAGTATAGTGGCCTTCCACGCTGTATGGCTGTAGGGTTTTACTGTGCCCTGTGTACCAAGAATGGAAATACCCCCATGAATACCTAATCGAGGATTGAAGGTTTTTTGCGCTAAAGCTTCTCCCCCCGGCACAGAAATAGTCACATCAATACTTTGAGTGTAAGCATATTTTTGTGCAATACTTTGCAAGCCTAGGCTTATTTGAGCACGAGGTGCCGGATTAATGGCCGCCATGCCTACAGGTACCGGTAGCCCCGGTAAAGTCACACGCCCAACCCCCTCACCGCCTTCAATGTGAATATCTTGCGCATGGGGACGATTTTTAATGGTTACCGTGGCATAAATATGGGCTTTGTGGGTAACATCGGGGTCGTCGCCACCATCTTTGATAACAAAGGCTGTGGCACTGCACGCATGGTGCCTTTGAACACCACCCACAGCAATGGACAACATGGGTGCCTTCCCGTGCTTTTGGTGGGCACACTCCGACCTAGTTTGTGCGCTAAAAGCCTCAGGCGGCAGTGGCGTCAGCATATGTGTCGCTTTTTCCCCCTCATGTAATAAACATTGCAAGGCGGCCATGGCGGCGGCAGTGGCGGCGGTGCCGGTGGTAAAACCTTCACGCAACGCCTTTTTATGCTTTGCCATTTTTTATATCCACAGCACATAATTGCAAAATACTTTTTACATATTCCGCATTTTTTTCCAAATAAAAAGCAAGGGATGGGCCAAAGTTACGGCCCACAAGCCCATCTACAAAAACTTGACTCACGTCTCTTTCCTTGGTCAATACCAGCTGAAAAAGCCCGAAAACATTGCGCTCATCGGCGGTCATTTTGCGTAAAAGACGGCGGAAAACTTGTTGGGAGCGCGGACGGTAGTACCAAAAATACATAAAGTCCAATGCGTTGATAATAACCTCTTCCTTCAAAGCCGGATCTTTCTCCTGCAATTTTGCCAACAATGTTTTGGGATGCGCCAACATATCGTTAATGTTTTCACGGGGAAAAGCTAAGTCAATGCGAGCATAGGTATTAAAAGTGCCTTGCAATTTTGTAGTATAATCCCAATGGCGTAAACGCAAAAGATTTTTTTGATCGGCATAGCCTTCGATGATGGCAGCCACCGTATCCGAAGCAAGTTTAGAGACAATGGCGGCGGTGGTTTCTAATAAAGTATCGGGATTTTCCATTTGAATGACGTAGATAAGGAAATCCTTATACAACTCACTAAAAAGTAGGGCCACCGGTATGGCCAGTACAGAGCGAAATAAATTGCCAATGACCGCTTCTTTAGGAAAACCCCGCAAGAGATTATGCCATGCAATATACACCCCATTGACCACCGACATGACAGCGTAGACCACAAATGGATTGCTGATGGCTGTCATCTGCAAAGTTTCTTGCAAAAGAAAAATACGCACGCCCAGTTCTAGTATAGGCACGGAAAAGCCCGTATACATAAGCGAATCACACAAACGTGACCAACTGACATAATCTTTCCAGCGTAGCAGTGAGTAACGATAAAAGCCTGTGCCTGCCACCACTGCCTGAATCACATTACGCACGCCGGTTATGCCAAACCAAATAATGGGGCCAAACCAAGCCAATACCCACCACGTTTGGGTATAATGAAAAGCCACAGCAGCGGGAATAAAGCCCAGCACTACTTTCAAAAAATTTTGCAAGCGTGTATTTAAATACCGAGGAGCCGGGAACTTTTGTTCCTTTTTTGTGAGGGAGTCTTTATGTAAAGGGGCGTGTAAGATACGTAAATTACTTTGTGCCCCATGCACGGCGGTGGATGAGTTGGTACGCCATTCTTTTTCCTTGGTGCACCCATAATGGGCGCAAAAAGGTAAGGACCGTATCATACGCAACAATGCACTTTTTTGCGGCGTATAGCTAATTGGCGTATAACTTACCATATAGCGGATGGCAATATGAAAAGGAACTTCCGTATATGCGCCCTCTTTTTCCAAAGCTTTTTGGGCACACTTAGGTAAGGTTTCCGGAAAAACAAGCCCCATTTGATTATGAGTATTCACCCTATCGGTAGTGTTAGAGCCCATGCGTGAACGCAGCTTACTGGAGGAATAAAAATTACGTAAGGTGATAATATTACCAAGAATTTCTTTAAGTACCGCTTTACGCTTTGTATGCGATACATCCTCAGCAGGTATCGCTTTATCTAAAGCCTCGCGAGCCTTTAACATACGCAAAATAGGGGCTTTAATACGAGGGATGGAGCCAGAATTTAACGCTTGTTGCAGAAGGTTAATTTCTTCAATATGGGCAAAATTTTCTTGATTCCATTCTCGTAAATTGTACAGCTCTAAGTGGGTGATCAGTCCTTGGCATTGCCAAAGCAAGGTAAGCACATCTTCTGCCGTAAGCCCTGCCAAGTTTAGAATAACAAAACCATTGGCTTGAAACGAAGTAAGCCAATCCAAAAGAGACAGCGGCGTAAAGCGCATGATCTGCGGCAAATGGGCGTCGTTTTCATGCATGACCTCTGATTCTAGTTCCATATTGGCATGGCGAGCCACATAGGTGTCAAACACATAGCCCTGAGTAAAACCATCAATAATATCATGCTGCTTTTGCAATACTGCCAAAGCCTCTTCTTTATTTTCTACCGGCAGTTGCTTTGCTTCTTCCACTAAGGCTTCACCACGCTTTCGCACTATGGGGAAAATGTTCTCATAAATAAAATCAATAAGATGAGAGCGCGAGGCCTGTCCTGTACCAACAAATTTTTGAAAATCCTCCTTACATAGCTGTGGAAAGTCTTTGGCTTGCAAGCCTACATCGGCAGCAAGGCTCACCACATGCTTATTATTCCACGCCTCCAACAAAGCGTACACAGAGCGTTGTCGCCATGCTGAGGCTTCTTTACCAAGGGTCATAAGATGGCGCACGGGAGGCTCATCCAGAAACTCTAAAAATCTTTCCGGATTCGTGGCATGGCGTGGCGCCCACACAAATTGGATATGTTTATCACCAAAGGGTAAAGAATATTCAATGCCAATGCGCAAATGTATACCAATGATGGCAGCGGCATGCACCAGCTCTGCGGCGGTTTCTTTATTGATATAATTATAGTAGATAACAGTAATATAGCGAATGCCTTTTAGCCAAGCATCCATAAGTAAATGCGTGGCACTTTTGCGCCCCTTGGTATTGGCATCGTGCACATGATGGTCAAAAGTTAACTGACTCCAGTCTTCAGGCATTTCCACAAGGCCGTATTCTCGTAAAAACCGTCGCACAGCTACTGGCTTACCTTGGGCAGCTTGGCGAAAATCACTGGCTAAAAAAAGCTGCTTTTGAATATCACCGTGAGCTTGCACCAAAGCCTTCATGATTTCCACCAAGACCCGTGCCGTATTACGCCGAAAACTCGTCTTGGCACTATTTAATACCTCATCATAGAGGGTCTGCAATGCTTGTAAGCGATAGGAGCTATCACGCCCCTCCGTGGAGCCAAGTAAGCGAATCATGGCATTGGCCACCAGCATTTCCCGAGAAAGTGCCAAGGTTTTTATGCCGTGAGGGTGTAAATTTACATTGAGCATTTCCTCACTGGTGTGGGCTTCTTCTTCCATAATAAGGATTTTATTTATGAAGCTAAGCAATTCATAATTTTGTCGGTCAAAATAATAGGTGCTTTTCATGTACACTCTCGCTTTTTTGCTTACTGGCAAAAATTAGATTTGGTTCATTTATTTCATGGGAAATACCGATGCATTCTTTTCTGAAAGGAGAATTTTTTACGCTTACTAGATAACGCTTGGTCGCACGTCCTATGCGCCACAAGCTAGCGCAAGCGTTGGCAGCGTATGGGATAAGTCCATACTTGCCTTTAGCTCGCTCCCCTGCGGGCTTGCCCACTTCTAGTGAGTTAATAATAACCGCATGAGGCAGTAGGCGGTTATTTTAGCAGCCTGTTAGGTGGGCATGGTAAAAAAGGCTGTGCCCTGTGCCACCACGAAAACCGGCCCCCCTATATGCGCCATCAGCGCAGAGGCCCTATTTTCTTGTTGCTCTGTAGAATGGAAAGCCACAGTTAGGTAGCCTCCCGGTTGTTGTACCACAAAGGACTGCTGCTGATTCTGTGTATAGAGCCACAAAGTTACTGCCAAAGTTCCAGAACCGCAAGCATTTTCATAGCATTCAGTAGGCGGATTTTTTACAAAGACCACAGGATCTATGCGTAAATGCTGCGCCGTATAATTTTTAGTACCTGTGCATGTCATACCAGCGTCAGACATATGAGCGTAAGACTCAGCAGGGGCAAGGCTTTTCCACCAAATACAGCCCACGGCAAGTTCTTGCTCAAGCTGCAATTTTTTACGCAAAGCGGCGCTTTTCTCTTTCCAGCCATCTTTCGGGAAAGGATGATAGGTAATATCTAATAAAATGTGCGTAATACCGGGCATTCGTACCACCACAAGGCCTTTTTCCACTTCTTGCATGGGGGGGATAGGGTGCATGGGCATATGCAAGGTAACCATATGCGGCGCATCAACAACAGAAGCAGGCGCCATGGGGCTTGTGTGCTGTACGCAGGGTTTTTCCACTTCCATATATAGTGATTCATGCGCATCAGGCATGCCTGAAACCTGCACCTTGCCTTGCCATTTTTGCCCTTGCGCCGTACAGCCTGCCCGTAAAGCCATAAGTAAGCCAAGACAACGTGTGGCATTAATACACAATTCACCGCCAGCCATATGCAAAATGCCTTTATCAATATCAATAAAGCCCGCTTGCTCACCATCTATATGGTTTTGACGTAAGGCCTGAGCAGCAATAGTTTTTCTTTCTAGCTGGTTAAGATGTATTCCCTCAAAAAGGCAAGTCATATTTCCACTAGGATGCACCTTATAAAAGGGCAAAGTAAGCATGTTTTTTACCTCCTGTTAATGGTTGTTAAAAAATATAATTTAAAAAAGTACAAATAAATGTATTGCTAAACGCATTAAAATGCTATACTGAATAACAAGTGATGCGTAAAGCATTACAAGAAGGTTCCCTTTTAATCACTAGTAAAGTACAACACAAGGAGGTTTTATGTTGTTTTTACGTAATGTTATGGTGCTTTTGCTCTTTACTTTGGCTTTGCCAAGCTTTGCAGATGCAAAACAAATGGTTTGCGGCAAGAAAA
>CAYJDE010000114.1:0-8256 GCA_964368805.1 uncultured Desulfovibrionaceae bacterium | reverse complement strand
GAATCTGAGATAAGACCCTGTATATTGAACTATGCACAGGTCTCATCTCAGGAAAAAGCAGTCATCAGCGTTTCCTTAACGTTATATAATTACGTTACTTGTTCAGGTGTTTTCTTGTCGAAAAAACCACTAATATATTTCGTAATACATATATCTGCGGATTCAAATCCATGTTTTTTTAAAACATCCTTTATGATGTCTTGCGAAATAGTATGCGGTAAGCTTTGTAGTATGGGGTCTGGGCAAAAACGTAGGCGAAAGTCTTTAAGCCCAGCTTGCTCAAGGTCAAACTCTGCATCAGCTATGCGTTTTAGTAGTGTTTGTTCAGGAGTAAATCCATAATCTAACCGTGTAAGCAAACATGGGCGAGCTTTTTGTTCTGTATTGTCTAATCCTTTTTCAGCTCCAATAGTGCGAATCATTTCTTTAGTAAAACCAAGAAGAGCTAGGGGAGAAAGAATCTCTAGTTCTTTAAGCGCTTGCAAACCGGGTCTATACCTATGCATATCATCGGCATTGGTTCCGTCACAAAGTTTTAGCCCTTCTTGCAGGGCTAAATCTTTAAAAGTGCCTAGCAAATATTTTTTGCAAAAATAGCAGCGTTTAAGGCCATTTTCTTTTACTTCTTCTATATCGAGTACTTGCGTGCTAATACATTTTATGGCTATACCTTGTTGCTTGGCCCATGTTTTTGCATACGCCGTTTCTTGCTTGGGAACATGAATACCCTCAGCATGTAAAAGTAGAATTTCAACACGTGCATTTTTGGCTGCATAGGCCAAAAATCTACTGTCCAAGCCACCAGAAAAAGCTATGGCAAGGGGAGCATTGGTTTGTAAAAATAGTTTTAACTTATTCCAAAGCATGAATTTTCCTTTTAATTTTTTTCTGAGAGGGGGAACTTTTTTTAGGAAAAAAAAGTTCCCCCTCTCAGACTCTCCCCCTCAAAAAAACCAATTGCGGCAACATGGTATTTTGAGATCTCTACGCGTGTTATTTTGCATTTCGAACAAATTTTCAAATTTTATATGCAAAGTTATATTTAAGAACAATTGTGCAGAGGTCTCATCTTTGAGAAGAAAAATTGGCCCATGAAGGACTTATACAAGAAAGTGTGTTATCTAAAATAGCGCATTACATCAACATGTAAGGATAGGCATCACGGCTGGTAGAGGCGTAAGGCAGCAGCTTGCCTTGTGTTGCACCTCGAAGAGTGCTTTAAGGCTGATGCAGGCTGTATCTTTTACAGGTACAGATACGCCCAAAACTACAGTGGCAACGGCGTGGTCTTGCCACGGTGGGTTTGGGCATGCAGAGGGCATGGGCCAAAGCTGCTCGTCAAGGCTAAGTCCTACTCCATGGGTTGAAAAGGTGAAATCCTCAGGGCGCACGCTGCTTTGGGCCATATTTTGCACAACATCTTGTGCTTGCTGTTGCGCTTGTTGTTGTAATTTTTCCGGACAAAGTGTGTGCAAACGTAAAGTGGCCCCCCATTGTTGTAAAATGTGGGCACAGGAGGCATAGGCCTCTTGTAAGGCATCGGATATATGAGGGCCGGCGCCTAATGTCATGGCACAATGCGAGTGATATCCTTCGTAGCTAAAGCCGGTATCCAGCGCAAGGATTTGGTTTTTTTGCCAAAGGCTGCCTGCATAGCCCATATGCGGTACGGCGGCATGTTCTCCCATACCCGGTCCGCTGCCCATAAAGGCTGCAGGATACAATGTGTTTTTGCCAGCGGCCACAGTCCCCAAAAATATTTCCGCCCCGTGGTGCTCTTTGCGCAACATGCCTCCATGCCCCAAGGAGAAAAAAATCTTCCATAAAAGGTGGCTTATTTGCTGTTCACTCATGTTGGGGGCAATATGCTGTGGCAAGTGTTTAAAAAGGGCTGTATGATGTAATTGAGCCGCTTTTTGGATACGCTGATATTCATAAGGGCTTTTAAAAAAGCGGGCCTTACTCAAAACAGAGTCTATACCTACAAAAGTAAAATTAGCAAGGCGAGACTGAAGCATCTGCGCCAATGACCAAGACAAAGCTTGCATTTCTGCGCCAATACAGGGACCCAAGGGCGATTGAGCCTGAGCACAAAGGGGAGGAAGGTCCGCATAGGATTTAAAAGGGACAATGTGCTGTAGAGGGCTTTCCAATTGGCACCGTTCTACAGCTTTACGCACCATAAGTACTGGTTCTCCTTCCAAGGGAAGCCAAAAAATACCATTGGCCCGTGTGCCGGTAAGATAATAAATATTGGTTCGAGAAAAAACCAGCATGCCCGAAGCCTGAGGTAGCGTTTGTCGTAATGCTATTCGGCATTTTTCATGGCGGGCTTGAATTTCTTGTAAAGAGAGTTGTTGAGCTGTGAAAGTCATGCTATTTCCTCTAGGAAATCTTAATAATATCAAATTGTTCACCGCTAAGCGATGCGCCACCTTGGGGGGTTACCACAAAGGTATTTTCTACTCCCACCATGCCAAGTCCGGGTAGACCCACCTTGGGTTCAATGGCCAAAGTCATATGCTCCTGCAAGGGCACATCAAATCGGGCCGCAAGCACAGGGTATTCATCAATGACCAGCCCAATTCCATGACCTAAAAAAGGCACTTTGTTACTGCCAAAGCCCATGAAGCCTTGACTGATTCCCCATTTTTTTGCCCGTTCCACGGCATCATGCCAAATTTCTGCGGCAATGACGCCGGGTTTAAGTTGTTCAGCGGCCCTTTGTTGGATGTCTATACAGGCATCGTGGGCTTTACGTATGGCATCGGGAATGTTTTTTCCGGAAAAATATACCTGTGTTTTATCTGTATGATAGCCTTCAAGCATGTAGCCTATGTCCATGGCAAGAATTTGATTTTTCTGCCAAATACTTTGCGCATGCCCCATATAGGGCAGGGCGGGATGTTCGCCTTTTAATCCTAAAGGGCCATTAAAATGGCTGGGATAATTGCCATTGTCTCCTGCAGCTATATGGCCTAAAAAGCATTCTTCGCCAAAATTGCCTAAACGATTAATACCGCTATGGCCCAGTTGAAAGAAGATTTCCCATGAAATATGGGCGATGTCTTTTTCACTCATGCCGGGGGCGATGGCCTTGGGAATAAGATTGTAGAGGGCCTCGTGGTGGCGTGCGCCGGCAATACGCATTTTATTAAGTTCCCATAAAGATTTTTTGGCCCGTGCCTGTAAGAAGATGGCCTCACCATTAAGGAAGTGGTATTGCGGCAAAGCATGTTGTAAGTCTTGGGCCAGCTGCCATGATACTTGGTTCATTTCTACGGCAAGGGTATCACCCAAGGGCAGAGTGTATTCTTGACAAAGTGTAGGGAGTTCAGAAAGCCTCGTGAAGGTATCTATGTGCTTTAACGGACTTTCCGCACGGCAACGTGCCAAAATATTCTGGGCATATATAGGGTTATGCTGACGTAATAAGAGTAATGCGTCATTTTCTGTACCATCTTGAGGAAGCCAAAATATTCCGTCGGCATAACTACCGCTTAAATAATAGAGGGCTAATCGAGAAAAAAAGAGCATGCCTTGGGCCTGTGGGTAGAGCTTTTGGCATACAGTGCGGCATGCCTCGTGGCGGCGATGCATTTCAGTAACGGGTAATATTTCACTGCTAGACAAAATTTTAGTAGAAGAAAATGGGGGGGATGTCATGAAAAAAACCTCAGATTTCTCAGATGAGACCTCTGTGCAATGCATTACGTAGGGTCTCATGAAGCGTTGACGATAGTCCAGTTAATAGGCATATTGTGTTGGTGACTGTATAATTTTTGTTATGCACTGACAAGTGTTAACAGGCCGTTGCAAAAGTTGTTTTCCCCAAAAAATGTTAGCAGAATGTTCTTTTCATTTACGACACAAGCTATGGCAAGTGTCGGCGGTGCAGAATAAACCTATACAAGCTATGGCAAACTTCAGCGGCGCCTTGCCTGTAACTTGCTCCCCTACCAGCCTGTTGAAAAAGTCCGTTTTAAAAGCATTTCTGATGAAATGTCTTTTTCATTGTTTTCCTACAGGTTGTTCAAAAAGTGTAAGATGCGAGGAAGACTAGATTTTTTTATTATGGCATAGGACTCTTATGGTCCATGCCGTAACAAAAAAACATGTCTGACGAAGTAGATTGCACTTTTTCAACAGCCTGCTACGGAGCTTACACACTTCCAGTGGGCTGGTAGTAGACGTATCAGGGAATACATAGTTTATTTTCAGCCAAGGGGGTAAAACAGGCTGTGCAACGGCACCGAGTAAAAATTTCAGTACTAAAAAAATTGCACTTCTTTAAAGACAAGGGTATAGTTGACTTTTGGGGGAGAGTATGTTCTTGGATACACGTTTTAGCGGTCTTTTGAAAAATGCCAAAAGTATTGCTATTATAGGGGCAAAGGATAAAGACGGTCAGCCGGTAGATAGGGTGGGACGCTATTTGCTTGGGGTGGGGTATACGGTATATCCCGTGCATCCTGTACGTGAAAATGTATGGGGTTTACCTACGTATAAAAGTGTGCTGGATATTCCCCATGAAGTGAATATTATAAACCTTTTTCGAGCCTCCTCTTTTTGCCCACAACATGCGGAAGAATTGCTTGTGCGCCTTAACAGAGGGCAAAAGACGCAATGTTTTTGGATGCAAGAAGGTATTTTTTCAATCGAAGCAGGAAATATTCTTGCAGGGCGTGAGGTGTCCATTGTGGAAAACCTCTGTATTAAAATTGTGCATCAACAGCTTTTTGGAGTATCTTAGGTGAAAGCAAAGGTTTTTACATGTCAAATGTGCGGACAATGTTGTGAGGGGCAGGGCGGTATTGTGGTTAGCCCCACAGATTTAGAAAGAGTTTGTCAGCACTTACAGCTTTCAGCCGTGCAATTTAGTGAACAATATGGCTGTGAACACAATGGAAAATTGAAAGTACGTACAGGCAGTGACGGCAACTGTATTTTTTTTAAAGAACATGTGGGCTGTGCTGTGCATGTTGCAAGACCAGATATTTGCCGTGCGTGGCCTTTTTTTCGTGGTAATATGCTGGATGCAGAAAGCTTTTTCTTGGCAAAAGACTATTGCCCCGGCATTGCACCGCACAGCACACATGCTGATTTTGTGGTAGAGGGTCGTGAATATTTGCAAGAGCATGGTTTGCAAGCTAAGGATGCCAAAACGGAAGCCCATGCTCTTATTCCCATTGGTAAAGAAATATAGAGCGATTTTATGCGGAAAAGCCCTAAAATAAGCCTGAAAGAATGTTATGCTATTTTACAGCTTTCTAAGGACGCCACCTTGGAAGATGTTAAAAAGTCATATCGCAAAAGAGCTTTTGAATTGCACCCAGACTTGAATCCGGATGATCCCACGGCAAGTAAGCAATTTCAACTGCTTAATGAGGCTTATGTGGCGCTTTCTCAAATTATGCAAAAAGAAGAGGAAGCACGCCAAGCCAAAGAAAAGGCGCAGGCCCAAGCACGTGCTCAAGCCGCTGCGCAAGCCAGTTCACAAGCAGGAAAAAGCACGTACTCTAAGCCCCAAACTGCACAAAAGGAAAGTCAAAAAGCCAAAGAGACTTTTAAACAAGAAAGGGCGCACAGCACGCAAGATGGGGCACGGCGTGAAGAAGAGGCAAGAAAGCGCCAAGAAGCCCGCAAAGCTGAAGAAATGCGTAAAGCTGCTGAAGCTCGTAAAGCTGCCGAAGAACGTAAAGCTGCCGAAGAACGCAAGGCTGAGCAAGTGCGTAAAGCAGAACAAGCTCGTAAAGCCGAGGCTGAGCGTAAAAAACGTGAAGCACGTGAAAAAGAAGAGGCTAAAAAAGAAGAAGCTAGAATAAAAGAAGATATTCGTAAAAGAACAGAAGAAAGCCGTCAACGTGCGGCATCGGCGGCCTATGGCAAAGAAGATGTCTTGCGTGACCTTTTACATGACCCCTTCGCACGACGTGTTTTTGAAGATATCTACAGCGAAGTAAGTAAGCAAAGTAGCGAAAATACACGTAAAGCCACTACAGAAGAAACGTATGCTGAAAATGAACAGCATGCAACTAAGCGTACTGAATCTGCGGAAAATACGACGCAAAGCCATTGGTCAGAGCAAATACGCCCCACGGCTAAGTCTGAAGAAAGTACTAAAAGTGCGCCGCCCCCACCCCCACCCACAGCCGAAGTGGACCTTGGTGATAGTAAAGCCAATTTGCATCTGGAAAATTCTTTTTCCGGGAAGATTTTTGGTTGGTTTCGCCAGCAAATTGATGATGAGCAAACCATTAGAATGCCAGCCAGTCATCTTTTTAAAGGGGCACGTATTCGTTTGCAAATCCGCCGTGGTCTTTCCGAAGATTTAAGTACGGTGGAAATAGTTTTGCCCCAAGATTTTGTTGTTGGAAAACCCATCCGTTTGCGTGGCTTAGGCAAAAAGGTGGGTAAATGGCAAGGTGACCTTTATTTGACCATCGAAAGTAAATGATTGCCTTTGTTTTCTTTGTGGTGTAGGGTTACGAGCTAAATTTAACACTACCGAGGACTATTCATGAGCGATAACACTCCTTCACAATTGCAAGATGCTGAAAATACAAATGAAGATTTTGCAAGCATGCTTGAAACATATAATTCACCGTCTGTGCGTATGCAACCTGGCCAAAAAATTACTGGCACCATCATTGCGATGACCGGTGAAAATATCTTTTTAGATGTTGGTATTAAGGTGGATGGCATTATGGATCGTAAGGATGTCCTTGATGCCAACGGCGAAACCACAGTAGCTGTGGGCGATAGCATTGATGCTTGGATTACTTCAGTAACAGCACAAGAAATTCGTCTTTCCCGTAGCGGGAGTGGCATTACTGCCCTTGAAGATGCACGTGATGCCGCCATTCCTGTAGATGGTAAGGTGCTGAGCACCTGTAACGGTGGGTATACTGTTGAAATCATGAACAAGCGTGCTTTTTGCCCCGGAAGTCAAATCGGACGCACGTCTTTTGATGACCCTGAAGCTGTTGTGGGTAAAACCCTTCCTTTCCTCATTACACGTATTGAAGGTCAAGGGCGCAATATTGTTGTTTCCCATCGTGCTTTTATGGATCGTGAACGCCAAGAATCCATGGCAACCCTTTTGGAGACCATCAAAGAAGGCGATACTGTTGAAGGGCGTATTACCCGCCTTGCTCCCTTTGGTGCATTTATGGAAGTGGCCCCTGGCGTGGAAGGCATGATACATATTTCTGAACTAACATGGTCTCGTATTGGCAATGCCGATGAAGCCGTGGGCGAAGGCGACCTTATTCGTGCCAAAGTACTTTCCATTTCACAAGATGCCAAGGGTAGTGTGCGCATTTCCCTTTCCCGTAAGCAAGCCGAAGGCGATCCATGGTTAGATGTGGAAGGACGTCTTGAAGCGGGGAGCATTGTCTCTGGCAAAGTGGTTCGTTTAACCAGCTTTGGTGTATTTGTAGAAGTACTTCCCGGTATTGATGGACTTGTACATATTTCTGAAATGTCTTGGACCAAACGTGTACATAAGCCAGAAGATTTCGTGGCAGTAGGTGATGTGGTCTCCGTGAAAGTAAAAGAAATTTCTTTAGAACGCCGCCGCCTTGCCCTTTCCATGCGTGATGCAGAAAGCGACCCTTGGGCCACAGTAGCAGAACAATTCCCTGTGGGAAGCCTTGTTAACGGTACCGTAGAAAGTCGTGCCCAATTTGGCTTCTTCATTAATGTGGCCCCCGGTGTTACCGGCCTTTTAGCCAATGCCGCCATTAAAGAAGCCAAAAATGCTAAAGAACTTTCTTCCTTAGAAAAAGGACAAACTGCCACCGTAAAAGTATTGGCAGTAGACCTTGAAAAACGCCGTCTCAGCCTTGGCGCAGAAGAAAGCACCGAAAGCCAAGATACATCTTGGAAAGAACATACCAAGACTAAAGCCAGCAATAAGGAAAATTCCAATGATGGCGGTACCTTCGGTAACCTTGGTCAAGCTCTCGCAGCCGCCATGGATAAAAAGAAAAATTAATTTATTGTCTGTTTGAAGAGAAGATTTCTTTGGGAGGGGAGAGTAAAACTTTTGCTAACGCCAAAAAGTTTTACTCTCCCCTCCCAAGCCCACCCCTCTCCTTTCAAAACGCATTTTATAGCCCCTGTATCTACGATACAGGGGCTTTTTTTAATTATTGTTTTAAGCAAAAACTATATTTGAAAATAATTGTGCAGAGGTCTCGAGATAGGAATATGAGCAATGGGTTTTTTTGAGGGGGAGAGTTTGAGAGGGGG
>CAYJDE010000113.1:0-8308 GCA_964368805.1 uncultured Desulfovibrionaceae bacterium | reverse complement strand
TCAGCGTTTCTTTAGTTAAGACCTCTGCACAATTATTTTCAAATATAGCTTTGAGTCTAAAATTTGAAAATTCTTTCAAGGTGTACAATACCGTGCGCAGAGGTCTCTAGTTAGGTGCGTAATGCGAAGCTTCTACCGACTGCATATGAAAATACCATTGGCATCGACGAAATTGATGCTAGTATTTCCATATGCAGTCGGTAGAAGCGAGAGTATCAATAAAACAAATGCAAAAAAAATGGCACAGCCTTTGCAACATATCCTACAAAGAATAGCCGCTAGGCAAAAATTACTTACACCCCGTCAAGGAGCCCGTCATGAGTAACATATCTAATATCAATGGTGGCATACAAAGTTTGCAGTGGGAAGTCGTCAACTACCCACACCATGAAGTAAACCGTTCTGAAGCCCGTTCAGAAGAAAATGCTAACTACAGCCAAGGGGACAGCGTCCACATGAGCAATGCCGCACCTGTCAGCGGCTATGAGCCCACCCTTTTGGAAGATGATGAAGTGGATGGTGTAATGCAAGAAACCATGTACTTAATCACAGAAGACCCCTACGCTGCCTTACATGCTCATGATGGCTTGGACGCTTCACGCGTAGCCGCACTTTTAGCATAATTGCTATAATCACATATTTGAAAAATACCCTTGTAGCGAAACAGCCTATCGTTACAAGGGTATTTTTGCGTAAGATGTTTTCTTAAACATTGAGTGTCGTCAGCGTTTAATGGACCTCTGCGCAATTTATTGCGTAGTGCCGTTACCTCTGCACCTGTTATTTTCCATTTCGAACAAGTTTTCAAATTTTAAACACAAAATTATATTTGAAAATAATTGTGCAGAGGTCTCTTAATGAGAGACGATATAATGGATTATGTAGAGGTTTCATTAAGGTTAAAAAAGCGTTGGGCATTTTCTCCGCATATTTTCCAAAGCTCTTTGGCTTCCATAGCTAAAGCTTGCGCCATGGCCTCTACTGTGGCCACCGTATGGGCCGGCTCATTACGTTTCCCACGCCATTGTTGCGGGCTAAGATAGGGCGCATCGGTTTCCAGCATAATTTTATCCAGCGCAATACAGCCAAGGGCATCACGCAAATCACTATTTTTAGGATAGGATACCGGCCCAGGTATGGAAATATGCCAACCATTATGCATAATACGTTTGGCATCACGACAATTACCGCCAAAGCAATGCCAAAGTACCGGATACTGTGCAAAATCTTCCTTTTCCAAAATGGCTATGGTGGCATCGGTGGCGTCACGACTATGAATGACCACAGGCACAGAAAGTTTTTTAGCTAGATGTAATTGTTGTACAAAAGCATGCATCTGCACATCTTTTGGGCAATCATCCCAATAAAAATCCAGTCCAATTTCACCAAGGGCTTTGAGGCGTTTTTCTTGGGTAAAAAGACTTTCCATAAGGGAAAAATTTTCCTCTGTGCCTTGCATGGCTTCGCAAGGATGAATACCAAGTACAAAGAACACTTGGGGGTGCTTAGCAAAAAAAGCGGCACGTTGAGTAAATTCTTGAGGTTTTAAAAAGATGTTGCCAATATGGGCTATGCCACACGCCTTGGCTCTTGCAAGTATTTCTTCTCGGTCTTCATCAAACTGTTTAGAGTCTAAATGGGCATGGCTATCTACGCCGCAACAATAAGGCGCCGTAGTTAAGCCCAACTCTTCTGCCAAACATTGTGCAGATGGGGGATTTTTTTTGGACATACTATTCTAAAATAAAGGAAATAAAATTTTCTAAAAATGGGCTTTGGGTTTCTTGCGAATAGGCAGCGGCAGTGGCTAACACATTTTTACGCAACGTCGCCAAATGGGGGCCACCTTGATATAATAAAAGGATAGCTTGCTCTAGGGCAAAACTAGCCCCAAGTACATCGGCATCTTCCACAAAAAAGCCATTACCCGCAAAGTCTTTGCTAAATTCATCGCATAAAGGTATCCACGATTTGGATAAATACGGCATGTCTACCCCTGGCAAATGGTAAGAGCGCATATAATCCCAGCCGCCAAGGCCATGAAATCCCACAGGTATACAACCGCAACTCATGGCTTCCAGTGGCGGCAAAGGGCAACCTTCTGGAAACCCTGTTGCCAAGAAGATGTGGCAAGTATTTAAAATACTCCCCACCTCTTTGTGAGGTATACGATGCAATTCTACCCATTGCACTTTTTTATGGGGATAAAGCCAAGCCATACGCTGACTTAAAGCATCCTTAATTTGCTCGCCCATAATTTTATTTTTGCGTGGCATCCACGCAATGCGTACTATATCTGTAATGGCCGCTTGCGCATCTTCCGGAGTATTGGCAGAGCTTGGCTGAAAAAGCGTACCATCAATGGTGGGTCGTAAAATAGGGCCGTCTTTTCCTGTGATGGACTGTAAACAATAACGTACCGGCTCTGACACATAGACAAAGTCTACAGGCAATTGATGCCACAGCACATTGTCGGGCAAAGTACGTAAGCCATAACACCAGCTTTGCATATACATAACGCAGCGAGCACCCGCTTGAATGCCAAGGATGAGAGCATTGGTCCAGCCATCAGGCACCAGCCAAACATGGTCTGCAGTTAATTGCACATCGGCCCAGTATTTGATGGGTAAGTCTGTATGCGGATAAATAAGAGCATTGCTTTGCCCTCCATCACTTTCATACAGGACAAATTCCACCGCATGCCCAAGGCTTGCTAAACGATTGCCCAGCTGCAAAAGCACCACTAAACCGCCACTGAATTGCGGTAAAGGAGGAAGAAAAATAGCTATAGTTTTTGACATGCCCCCATCATAAACAAGGGCGCACTTTGTGGCAAGCATTGATTTACTACGAATTTCATGGCGCACTACACAAATTATCCTTGTAATACAGCATGTACCGAGCAGTTTTCTTGACCTAAGTGCACTTTTATTGTACTTTCACCGCAATAATCTTTATGCTAAAAGGAGAGCCTTATGCAAAGAATTCTCGTTTTTCTTGCCCTTTTGTCTCTGTGTTTTGCCCCCCTCTGTTTAGCGCAAGATACTGCAAAACCTTTAAAATATATTAACGATCGTTATGCCTTTTCCCTAGAGTTGCCTCCATGGTTTTATGTGGCAAAAGAGGCAGATAATGGCGATGGCATTATTATTACCGACCCTACCGTACTTGAAATTCGTGCCTACGGCACCATGAGCATGACCCCACCGGAAAGTTTTGAAGCATTGGTCAAACAATGGACAAAAGACGTAGGTCAGGTAAAAAAAAGAATACTGCAAAAAAATGAACACTGGTTCCTGCTGCAAGGGGTGCAAGCACTGCCCAAAGATGCAGAATATGCCGAAAAATTTACCACCATTAAAGTATTATACGGGCATGATTCGCTCAAAGTTTTACGCATTGTCCACTATGATGGCGGCAATATTATGTACCCAAAAATCATCGATGCCGCTGTAGCTTCTTTTAAGAACACTCAATAAAAAGGCTTTTCTGTGAAAAAACATCTTCTTTTAACTTTTTTTTGTCTTTACACGTGCCTACTAGGGCCTGCACCTGCTTCTTTTGCTTCCCAAAGTCAAAAGGCTAGCATTATTATTTTGCACAGCAATGACGTGCATACCAGCATAGATAAAGACATTAGCTATGCTGGCGTAGCTGCCTACAAAAAACGTATGCAAGCGCAATACGGCAAAGACAATGTCCTTCTTGTAGATGCCGGCGATGCCATTCAAGGAGGCCCCGTAGGCGCATTGACTCGTGGGGCTGCCATCATCAAAATTATGAATGCCGTGGGCTATGATTATATGACCCTTGGCAATCATGAATTTGACTACGGCATGCCACGACTTATGGAATTGATAAAAGATTTACAAAGTACCGTCATTTCCTGCAACATTGTGCATACTAAAGATAAAAAACCGTATTTTACCCCCTATGTCATTAAAGAAATACAGGGTGTAAAAATTGCTTTTGTGGGCATCACCACGCCGGAAAGTTTAACCAAGTCCGTGCCTGCGTACTTTCAAGATGAGAAAGGCCAATATATTGTCTCCTTTTCTGAAGGCGGCAAAGGTATGGATTTATATGCCATTATTCAGAAAAATGTGGATGCAGCCCGTGCCCAAGGGGCCCATGTGGTTATTGCTTTAGCCCATCTTGGCATGGATGAAGAATCTGCCCCTTGGCATACTCCCTTGGTGATAGCCAATACTTCAGGCATCGATGCCTTCATCGATGGGCACTCCCATTCCTTGCTGAAAAATGTATTTCATAAAAACAAAGTTGGCAAAGAAGTTATTATCACCCAAACGGGCAGTCGCTTACAAGGCCTTGGCAAACTCACCCTTAACCCAAAAAACCACGCCCTGCAGGCGGAAATCATACAAGATATTCCTGAAAAAGACGCTACTGTTCAGGCAGTAATAGACAGTACCAATAAAGAACTAGCTGGCATTTTAGAACAAACAGTAGGTACAGCCAGCGTTGCCCTCACCACAAAAAATGCCCAAGGTCAAGATAGTATTCGTTTTCAAGAAACCAATTTAGCCAATGTCATCACCGACGCCTTTTGTGCAGCCCTTGGGGCACCCATTGCCCTCATCAATGGCGGTGGCATTCGTACCAGCATAGACCAAGGTCCCATAACCTTTAAAGAAGTCATTGATGTTCTGCCCTTTGGTGGTGATGCTGTTTCTGTGGAAGTGAGCGGACAAACCTTACTTAACGCTTTAGAAATGGGTGCGCGCACCTATCCTGAGCCCAATGGCGGATTTTTACAGGTGTCAGGCATGAAGTATACCATTGACGTTAGTGTCCCTTCGTCGGTAAAGTTAGATGACAAGGGGAATTTTATCAGTATCAGTGGCCCCTATAGGGTGAAAAATGTCTATGTAGGCGATCAGCCCTTGGATATGAAGAAAAACTACGTGGTGGCTGGTACAGATTTTATTTTGCGTCAAGGGGGCGATGGCATGACCATGTTTAAAGACGCTACAGTTATTAAAGATAAATTTATGATAGATAACGAAGTATTAATTAACTTTATCAGGAAAAATTTAAACGGCGTGGTGGGGAATGACTATGCCAAAGCCCAAGGGCGTATTCAGGAAATACACTAATTAAATACAGTATTTTACTCAACGTATTTTTCAAACCCTATTGTATACACCATAATTTTTCGTTTCAAAGATAAGGTACTGATGCAATGTATTGCGCAGAGGTCTCAAAAAGAGAAAGCATGAGTGTTTCCCCAAGACCATTTCAATGCTTCAGGTATATGTATACTACAACAGCACTTCAGCTAAGTTAAGGCAATTGCTACAAAATACCATTACTAAAAAGGACTGATATGAACAAAGAATTATTAGCTATTTTAGCATGCCCCCGTTGTCAGGGGCAACTGACCTTAGAAACAAAGGATGGCAAGGACCAAGGTTTAGCGTGTGCCGCATGCACTGTCATGTATCCCATTCGTGACGATATTCCCATTATGTTGGTGGAAGAGGCCTTACCTTTAGGCCAAGATAAGTAGGTTTATGATGCGTATTCTTATAGCTTCAGACATTCATGGTTCCCTAGAAAGTGCGCAATTTTTACTGCATAAAACGCAAGAACTGCAGCCAGATGTATGCGTACTTTTAGGTGATTTTTTATACCACGGACCACGTAACCCTTTGCCTTTACAGTATACCCCACAAGATGTGGCCATCACCTTGGGGGCCATTATGGATGTGGGTAAGGGCGTGGACATTGTGGCTGTGCGTGGTAATTGTGACGCCTTAGTGGATGAAGAATTACTGCCTTTTGCCCTATCGCCCACGGCCCGTTTGCATGTGGATGGACACAATTTCATAGCTGCCCATGGTCACCAATACGGACGTGATCCTGATTTTACAGGCATTGCTGCAGGCACCATTATGCTGACCGGCCATACCCATGTGCCTGTGGCTGAAAAGAAGGGAGAGGTTATTTGGTGGAATCCCGGTTCGTTATCCTTACCCAAGCAAGGCTTCCCCCGTGCCTATGCTGTGTATGAGCACGGCACATATACCATTTATGATGTACAGGACAAAGTATTTTTAAGCTATACACTATAAATATACCTGTATTAGCGTTTTTGAACAATCTCTAGGGACATTTTTTGGAGGTATTTTAATGGCACCTTCCATGCAGACATCTGCTAGCCCCTCGGAGCACTTTCCTGTAAGTTTACTCACTTGTACTTCTTATCAACGCCAAGAAGTACAAGAGCAGATGGGGCATCTTTTGCGTCGTGCCGGTATTTTGCCGCAAAAGTCTCAGGCTACAAGGCAAATTACAGATCAGAACGCTCACCTCGCATTAGATGCTACAGAAAGCTCTGCAGAACAGCTCCACACAAGAGACGTTACTGCAACAGAAAATGGGGGCCAGATACTGCAAGCGTCCGTCTTTCCTTTACGGCGTACCATGCAGGTGGTGGTAAAGCCCAACTTATTACGTGGGCAAGCCCTTGCTTGTAGCCATGCTGAAGTGGTGCGGGCTTTGTGCCTTTGTTTACAAGAAGAAGGTATACGGGTGCGGGTGTTGGATTCGCCAGGTTTTGGTACAGCCCAAGGCGTGGCAAAAAAAATAGGGCTCACAGCAGCTTTAGCCCCTTTAGGCATAGCGGTGGAAGAATTTTCACAGCCAAAACTTTTACGTTTGCCCTATGATTTAGGCACATGGCACATCGGCCATGAAGCCTTTGAAGCTGACGCCCTTATTTCTGTACCAAGGCTAAAAGCTCATACGCAAATGCGGCTTACTTTAGGGGTAAAAAATCTTTTTGGATGCATATGCGGTTTGCGTAAAGCTTTGGCGCATACCGTACAAGGACGCACCTTAGAAGATTTTTGTTTGTGCATCTTGGCTTTGTATGCGGCTTTGCCGCCTACAGCTGCAGTACTAGACGCTGTGGTGGCTATGCATAAGCGTGGGCCCGCTGGCGGTGAAACCTTTCCTTTGCACTGCCTTGGGGCCAGTACTTGCGCCCAAGCTTTAGATACAGCCGTATACAGTATGCTGGGGCTACAGCCTGAGCAAATACCCCTTTGGCGGCAAGCCCAAATGGCGCAGTTGCCACAACAGGCACAACAAGGACAAGCAGTACAACAAGAGTGCATGCAAGAACAATCTTCCTCAGAGTACAAAGGCAAGCTTACAATGCTTCAAGCCGCTGCTTTTGCCAAAAACATTACCTATACAGATGCCTTGCCTACACATTTTCCTGCACAGGGTTTTATTTTACCTCAAGACCTAAAGGATATATCCTTTCAACCTCATCGCCTTTTGCTCAGCTATATGCGGCGTCTTTGGCGCAGATATTTTTAAGGAGACCATATGCCAAGAATACTTCCTCATGAAACAGATATTTATGCCCTCACCGACAGTAAGCTGAGTTTAGGGCGTTCAGTGGAAGAGGTGGCCACAGCTTTACTTTCCAGCGGCGTAAAGATTTTGCAATATCGTGAAAAGAAAAAGAAAGCCGGAGAAATGCTTCAGGAGTGTCGTCTTTTACGGGCTTTAACCTTAAAGGCCGATGCGTGTTTTATTGTCAACGATCATATAGACATAGCACTTTTGGTAGATGCTGATGGCGTGCATGTGGGGCAAGAAGATTTGCCCGTGCCTGAAGTGCGCCGTTTGGTGGGACCGGATAAAATCATTGGCCTTTCTACCCACACCCCCCACGAAGCCCAAGAAGCCAAACTGTTGGGAGCCGACTATATTGGCGTAGGCCCTCTTTTTGCCACGCAAACCAAAGAAGATGTGTGTGCGCCTGTAGGCTATGCCTATTTGGAATATGCTGTGCAACAAAGTCCACTACCCTTTGTAGCCATTGGGGGCATTAAAGCGCATAATATTGGGGAGGTAACTCGCCGTGGTGCCTATTGTTGCGCTTTGGTGTCGGAGCTTGTGGGCGCACAGGACATTGCCGCCCAAGTGGCCGCTGTGCGTGCAGCCATGGCCACAGCTTGCTAAAAAAGTGCAATCTGTTCCGCCAGAGGTAAAGACGAAAAAAAACAACTATTTAACGAAGGGGTAAGGCTGCGTCTATTCTTGATTTTTGGTCGCATTGACTGTTGTCAACGCTTCAAGAGATTCTACGCAATGAATTGCGCAAAGGTATCTAAAAGCAAAATACTGACGCAATGGGTTTTTTTGAAGGGGAGAGTCTGAGAGGGGAAACTTTTTTTTCCTAAAAAAAGTTTCCCCTCTCAGAAAAAAGAATTGCTTAAGGCATAAGGTGCTGGGTGCGTAAAATATGTTCCACAGCCTTGGCGCATTC
>CAYJDE010000112.1:0-8404 GCA_964368805.1 uncultured Desulfovibrionaceae bacterium | reverse complement strand
CAAGAACTCCCAAGAGCCAAACAGCCTGCACCGAAGCTCATAGAAGAGGGGGGCTCCGTAGGGCCCCCCCTGTAAAACTAGCTATTTTTCAATACTTCTACTGTTGTTTCAGCAATTTGCAATTCTTCATTGGTGGGAATAATCAATACAGGAATCTTTGATTCTGGAGTGCTGATGACACGAGCATGCCCACGGCGAATATCGTTTTCTTTTTCATCAAGGATAATACCCAAAGGCTCAAGCCCCTTAATGACACCGGCGCGAACAAATTCGTCATTTTCACCAATACCTGCCGTAAATACAATGGCATCTACTCGACCTAGCAAGAAAAAGTACGCTCCCAGTTGCTTTTTAATGCTACGGGTTAGCATATTGAAAGCCAACTCTGCCCGACTATCACCTTGCTCACGCTTGGTATGAATGTCACGCATGTCACTCATGCCGCAAATACCTAACAAACCGGATTTCTTATTCATAAGCGTATCCACTTCTTGGGTGGAAAGGCCCATCTTATCCATCATAAAAGGCACAATGGCAGGGTCAATGGTGCCAGAACGTGTGCCCATCATAAGCCCTTCCAAGGGGGTTAATCCCATGGAAGTATCAGCGCATACGCCATTTTGCACCGCCGAGGCAGAAGAACCATTACCAAGGTGTAAAGTGATGGAATTAAGCTCCGCTTGTGGCTTACCTAAAAACTCAGCGGTCTTTTTGGCAATATACTTATGAGAAGTGCCATGGAAGCCATAACGGCGCACATTGTGCGTTTCGTATACTTCATAAGGCAATGGATAAATATAGGCTTCAGGGCTCATGCTGGAGCCAAATTCCGTATCAAATACACCCACGTTAGGTACGCCAGGCAAAAGCTTTTCAGCCACTTCAATGCCCATAAGGTTGGCAGGATTGTGTAAAGGACCAAGAGGGATATACTTACGTACAATTTCTTTGGCTTTTTCATCCATAAGCACAGGCTGCTTAATGTCTTCACCGCCATGCAAGACACGATGGCCTATGGCAGTAATTTCAGAAATATCTTTAATAACACCTTTTTCAGTATCGGTAAGCAGGCGGATAACTTCTTCCATGCCTTCCACATGTGTGGGAAAAGCTTTTTCTAAAACAATTTTCTCTTCTTTATCACTGTCAGGATATAACTTATGCGCAAGCTTGCCCATACTGGCACCAATGCGCTCTACAATGCCAGAGCAAAGAACGCTTTTATCAGCCATTTCAAAGAGTTGATATTTGCAAGACGAAGAACCTGCATTGATAACCAAAATTTTCATACTTACCTCTTGTTAGAATATTTTACTAAGTAAACGCTGATGGAATAGATTTTTCGTTCTCTAACAAGGAAGACATACTTTGCTAAGGAGGCATAGTATAAAGACATATACAGTCTTAGTAAGATAAGTCTGACGCAGTTAGAAAGCGAAAAGGCATTTTATCAGCGCTTGCCTAAGAATTTTTGTGGGGGAGGGAGCCCTCTTTTGCTTGCGCCAAAAAGAGTTCTTCCTCCCCCACACCTTCTCCCTCTTCCAAAACGCACCATAGGGCAAATTGCATTTTGCAAAAGAAAGAAAGTTAATTTATTAGGACGTTTTAACGAAAAGCCTAAAACAATTTGAAAAAGTGTATCTGGTGCTGCAGATATACTTTTAACAAGCTCCGAGCCACTTTTTAGCAAGTTGTCTAAAAAGGCGCAGACATCAGAAAAAATATATCTGACGCTATAGATTATCCTTTTTCAACAGCTTGCTTTTCGGCGGCGGCCTGTACGGCAGTAATGGCTACCGTATTCACAATATCCGGCACCGTACAACCACGAGATAAGTCATTAACAGGTTTATTTAAGCCTTGCAAGACCGGGCCAATGGCAATGGCATTGGCAGCACGCTGTACAGCCTTATAGGTATTGTTGCCTGTATTTAAGTCGGGGAAAATAAATACTGTAGCCTTACCAGCCACTTTGCTATCAGGCAATTTCGTTTGCGCCACTTCGGGGTCAATGGCAGCGTCATATTGCAAGGGGCCTTCCAATAATAAATCCGGCGCCATTTCTTGCGCAATTTGTACAGCATTAGCCACATTTTCCACATCGGCCCCCTTACCTGATGTGCCAGTAGAATAGGAAAGCATGGCTACACGAGGTTCAACACCAAATACCGAAGCCGTATGCGCCGAAGCTATGGCAATTTCGGCCAGCTGTTGCGCTGTGGGGTTGGGGTTTACGGCGCAATCGCCAAAGGCCAATACCCTGTCACTAAGGCACATTAAAAAGACAGAAGAAACAATGGAGCAATTGGGCTTGGTCTTAATAAATTCAAAGGCCGGACGAATGGTATGAGCCGTGGTATTTACTGCGCCAGAAACCATACCATCGGCATGATTTTTATACACCATCATGGTACCAAAATACGTGGGGTCTGACATACGGTCCCGAGCTTGTTCTTCAGTAATACCTTTGGCTTTGCGTAAATTATAATACGTTTCTACATAGTCTTTAAAATCAGGCGAAAGATCCGGCTGAATAATACGTGCTTTAGAAAGATCTAAACCTAATTCCGCAATGCGTTTACCAATGCGATTGGCATTGCCCAGCAAAATAATATCAGCCACATCACGACGCAATAAAATATCGGTGGCTTGTAAAATACGCTCTTCTTGCCCTTCAGCCAACACAATGCGCATTTTTGCCTGACGAGCACGCTCGATAAGGTCAAATTCAAACATCATGGGCGTGATTCGGGTGGGCTTATCAGTAATCAAACGTTTGGTGATTTCTTTGGCATTGACGTTGCGCTCAAAAATACCCAACGCAGTATTGATTTTTAAAATATTATCCGGCTCAATGCGCCCGTAAAGCTGAGAAAGCACGCTTACGGTTTTATAGGTATGGTCATTGGTCAATAAAATGGGCACAGGCACGCCGGTCCACCCTTCTAAAAGCTGATGCACATTGGCAGGTAAACGAATACCGCCCGTTAGCAATACACCGGAAATATCATGATAGGCCGAAGAAACCCGAGATGCTAAGGCAGCCAGGACAATATCGGTGCGGTCGCCAGGGGTGATAATAAGGTTTCCGTCATTGATATAATCTAGGAAATTATGCACTTGCATGGCGGCAATAAGGTATTCGCCCACCAAAGCATCCATGCGATTTGCCCCGTACAATACTTCGGCATTAAGCCATTTGGCCACATCATTCATGGTGGGTTTGCCCAAGGAGGGCTCATCGGGCACAGTATAAATAAGAATTTCTTTTTCGTCGTACCCATGGGCTAAAGCTTCACGCAAATCGCTTTTTTCTGTTTCAGTACAATCGGCTCGATTGACAATGATAGAAAGGACGTCGACACGCTTAGCTTCCAATTGATCTAAAACTGTCTTGCTGCTTTCGATAACTTCATCAACATTTTTACCGTGCCCACTAGCCACCACCATGACCACAGAACCCAAATTAGCCGCAATATCCGCATTGAGTTCAAATTCAAAGCTGGCATCTTGTCCTAAAAAATCTGAACCTTCGCAAAGCACAAAATCGTGCGTTTCCATGAGGGTGTGGTATTTGGCAATAATATTTTGGATAAGTTGATTGCGCTGCCCATGGTTAATAAGGTGGCGTGCTTCATCTAAGGTGTAAGCAAATGTATCTGTGTAGCTTTGTGCAAGTTTAAAATGGCCAAACATCAAATTAATGTCATGGTCTTTATCGTCGAAAATGGGCACATTAATAATGGGCCGAAAAAACGCAACCTTGCGCATATTGCGAGTAAGAAGCTGCATCATACCAAGCACTATGGCAGATTTTCCAGAACGTGAATCCGTGGCGGTGATATACAAGCTTTTATACATGACAATACCCATCCAAAATGGTTTTTACTACCGAGTTATACGTTATATTTTTCACATTACAGAGATAAAAAAAGAGGGGCGAAATACAATACACTTCGCCCCCCTTATGATTCTTAGTCTTCTATGCCGGGCAATTCAGAAAGCAATTTATAATGCTTATAGCGCCGCATATATTGCTTTTCAAGATTGGCTTTCAGCTCTGGCGAAGCTTCGGGGTCAATTTTATCAAGGGCAGCAAAACGGATTTCACCCATGATAAAATCATTCAAGGTGCCGTCAGGCTCTTTACTTTCCAAGAGGAAGGGATTTTTGCCTTCTTCTGCCAATTCTGGATTGTAGCGATATAAAGGCCAATAACCGGAAGTTACAGCATGTTTGCCTTCTTCCATGGTTTTACCCATACCCTTGCGTATACCTTGGTTGATACAAGGGGCATAGGCAATGATGAGGGAAGGTCCTTTATAGGCTTCGGCCTCTTTAAAGGCTTTAAGGACTTGGTTTTTATCGGCCCCCATGGATACGGAAGCCACATACACATAGCCATAACTCATGGCCATGGCGCCAAGGTCTTTTTTGCCAATGCGCTTGCCGGCGGCGGCAAATTTAGCAATGGAACCCAGCGGCGTAGCCTTAGAGGCTTGTCCGCCTGTATTGGAATATACTTCGGTATCCATAACGAGCACGTTAATATCTTCGCCGGAGGCCAAGACGTGATCAAGACCACCATAGCCAATGTCATAGGCCCAACCATCACCGCCAAAGACCCAAATGCTCTTCTTGGTGAATAAGTCATCCATATGCCAAATATCATGAGCTAAAGGATGCTCTACGTTGGTAAGGGCGCCAAGAATTTCATCGCCATATTCTCTTGAGGC
Source organism: uncultured Desulfovibrionaceae bacterium (assembly GCA_964368805.1). Classification (GTDB taxonomy): domain Bacteria; phylum Desulfobacterota; class Desulfovibrionia; order Desulfovibrionales; family Desulfovibrionaceae; genus CAYJAD01. The sequence goes on along the minus strand of CAYJDE010000112.1, from coordinate 3,668 downwards.
CTTGGCATCTTCCATATTTTCCAACCAGCCTTTACATGCTTTGGTAAGCTTGGCATCGACACCTTCTACTTCTAACAAGGCATTGATGCGATTGGCAAGGCCAGCACGGCGTTGTTGATACGCCATTTCTATACCAAAACCAAATTCTGCGGCGTCTTCAAAGAGGGAGTTACCCCATGCTGGGCCGTGTCCATTTTTATCGGTAGTATAAGGCGTGGTGGGTGAAGAGGCACCCCAAATGGAGGAACAACCAGTGGCATTGGCAACAATCATGCGGTCGCCAAAAAGCTGGGTCAACAGCTTTACATAAGGTGTTTCGCCACAACCTGCACAGGCACCGGAAAATTCGTGCAAAGGCTGTTGTAATTGCGAACCTTTCATGGAATCGCGAGGTAGGATGTCGTCTTTCAGCTCCACTTGGCTTTCAACAAAAGCTAGATGGGCTTTTTCTTCTTCCAATTGCGTTTCCAATGGTTTCATCACTAAGGCTTTTACCTTGGCAGGGCACACATCGGCGCAAGAGCCACAACCAAGACAATCTTCGGCATATACTTGCATGCGCATATGCAAACCTTTAAGTTCTTTGCCTTGCGCAGGCTTTACTGCAAAGGATTTAGGCGCACTTTCCAACTCTTCGTCGGTAAGAATGACAGGGCGGATGGTAGCATGGGGGCACACAAAAGAGCATTGGAAACATTGAATACAATTATCCACTTGCCATTCAGGCACAGCAATGGCCACACCACGCTTTTCAAAGGCGGCAGTACCAAGAGGCATAAAGCCTGCAGGGTCCATGGCAGAAACCGGCAATTTGTCCCCTTGTTGGGCCAAAATAGGACGTACCACATTGCTAATATATTCGGGATCTTCATCGTGCGCACCGCAACCGCAACCGCAAGAAGATGCGCAAGCGTCATCGTTGCAGCAAGCATCCGCAGCTGTAGCCCAAGCAGCAGGATATTTTATTTCTTCAAGGGCATTTAACGCACCGTCCACGGCGGCGATGTTCATATTAACAATCTTATCGCCTTTGGAGCCATAAGTCTTCTTAATGGAATCTTTCAAAAGTTTTACGGCGGTTTCAAAATCAAGCACATTGGCCAATTTAAAGAAGGCCGTTTGCATAATCATATTAATGCGTCCACCAAGGCCCACTTCTGTAGCCAATTTCACAGCGTCCACATTATAGAATTTCAATTTTTTTGCGGCGATGGTACGCTTCATGGTGGCGGGAAGATGTTTTTCCATATCGGCCAAGGACCAATCGGAGTTCAATACAAAGGTGCCGCCATCTTTAATGCCTTCTAATATATCATATTGATTAACATAGGCAGATTTATGACAAGCCACATAATCTGCTTGCGTTACCAAGTAGGAAGATTTGATTTGTTGTTTGCCAAAACGTAAGTGCGACACAGTAAAGCCACCAGACTTTTTGGAGTCGTAGGCAAAATAGGCTTGGGCAAACATATCTGTATTATCGCCAATAATTTTGATAGCTTGCTTATTTGCGCCCACCGTGCCGTCAGCACCAAGACCATAGAACTTACACTGCACAGTACCTTCGGGTACTGTATTGATGGGCTCTTCTACATCTAAAGATGTAAAGCTCACGTCATCGGTAATACCTACGGTAAAGTGATTTTTGGGGCCGGCGCACAGCATATTGTCATACACAGCCTTGGCCATGGCAGGGGTAAAGTCTTTAGAGCCAAGACCATAACGACCGCCCACAATGGTGGGGCTGCCAAGGTTGGAGCTGCCTTCAAGATAGGCAGTACATACATCTTGATATAAAGGTTCACCAGGGGCACCTGGTTCTTTAGTACGATCAAGTACAGTAATGGTGGTGGCGCTGGCAGGAATGGCACGCAACATATGCTCGGCAGAGAAAGGACGGAACAAGCGCACTTTTACAAGGCCTACCTTTTGTCCAAGGCCATTCAAATACGCCACTGTTTCTTCAATAACTTCACAGGCAGAACCCATGGCAATCACGACACGATCGGCCTCTGGGTGGCCCACATAGTCGAAAAGTTTATATTTACGGCCGGTAAGTGCAGCCACTTTCTTCATATTTTCTAAAACAATATCCGGTACAGCGTCATAAAGCAGATTCGCAGCTTCACGATTTTGGAAATAGATATCAGGATTTTGCGCTGTACCACGAATATGCGGATGCTCTGGGTTCATGGCATTGGCACGAAACTCTTCCACTTTTCCCCAATTGACCAAGGGAACTATATCTTCATACTCTATGACTTCAATTTTTTGCACTTCGTGAGAGGTACGAAAACCATCGAAGAAGTGGCAAAAAGGTAATGAAGCATCAATGGATGAAAGGTGGGCCACCAAGGCTAAGTCCATACATTCTTGTACAGAGGCAGAAGCCAACATGGAAAAACCTGTTTGACGACAGGCCATAACGTCTTGATGGTCACCAAAGATAGAAAGCGCATGGGCAGCCAAGGCACGAGCCGATACGTGAAAAACACAAGGGAGCAATTCCCCAGCGATTTTGTACATATTGGGCACCATGAGCAACAACCCTTGAGAAGCAGTAAAAGTGGTGGTTAACGCTCCGCCAGCTAACGAGCCGTGTACAGCACCGGCAGCTCCAGCTTCTGACTGCATTTCACGCACCACAAGCTTTTGTCCCATAAGATTTATGCGACCGGCTGCGGCCCAGTCATCGGCTAATTCGCCCATGACGGACGATGGGGTGATGGGGTAAATAGCTGCTGTGTCAGAAAGGGCATAGGCAATATGCGCTGTAGCGGTATTGCCGTCCATGGTTTTCATCTTGGCCATAACACACTCCTTGATGTCGCTTGACATCGGTATATTTTCGTACGCAAGGCGCACATATTGTGATAGAGTTACGAAAAACTCCTGTAAGAGACGACTAATAACACAAAAAAATGTCGCTGTCATGCCTAAATTACGAAAAGTTATTCATTGACTAATCAGTCATTACCATAAAACTGATTGATTGAACAGTTAATTTTTCTTGTTTTTTCATATTACACATAAAATATCTTTTTACTAAGAAAATGTTTTTGTAATATACTAATATGTCTATTTTTATTTTTATGGTGTTTTAATTGCTTTAAGAGGGAGGCTTTTATTTCTTGCTATTTATGTAAATATGTTTACCTTGGTTTAACTCAAATGAGTAAAACTATTCCTTGGAGGCAACAATGCCCATAAAAAATGACGATACTGTGCAAGTGCACTACACAGGCACACTAGAGGACGGTTCTGTGTTTGATTCTTCCCTTGAGCGTGAACCCTTAGAATTTACCATGGGACAAGGCATGCTTATTGCCGGCTTTGAAAATGCCGTTGTGGGCAAAGAAGTGGGCGATAAAGTGAAAGTAACCATTCCACCCGCTGAAGCCTATGGCGAAATGGATGAAGAACTTATTTTTACTGTGCCACGCTCAGAAGTGCCTGAACACATTATTCCAGAAGTGGGCATGGAATTATCGCTCTCCAATGAAGATGGCGGCATGAATGTGCAAGTGCATGAAGTAACAGACGAGTATGTCTCGCTTAATGCTAATCATCCCTTAGCTGGAAAAACCTTACTTTTTGATATTGAAATTGTTGCTATAAAATAAGCAATTATTAGATAAACCCTGAGCAATTCTTTTTCCTGAGAGGGG
>CAYJDE010000111.1:0-8454 GCA_964368805.1 uncultured Desulfovibrionaceae bacterium | reverse complement strand
TCATGGAGCGTTGACGACAGTCAATGCGACCAAAAATCAAGAATAGGCGTAGCTTTGCTTCGCCGTTAAGTCCGACCCAAAGGGCGGCAAAGCCGTTTGCGTTTGCGAGGTGCGAGCAATTACGCAAATTGAGAGCAAAGCGATTGATTTTTGTGCCTTTACCTCTGCATACTTTATTTGACATTCTGAACGAATTTTCAAATTTTAGACACAAAGCTATATTTGAAAGTAATTGTACAGAGGTTCTAAAAAGGGATAGCTTGTCGTGTCACAAGCTTTGACTAACCTCCCAAAAGGGCGTACAAAATGCGTTGCAGAACAGTCTTATATGATAATGCTATTAGGTTATTCTAGATTTCTGTTCCAACTTTACTTTCTACTTTGTCATAATGAGGTTATCATGTCCTTATCTCTTGCACAGCGCATGGCCCAAGAACTTGCGCATCCAGAGCCGCATATAGCAAAAACCATTGCCCTTTTGGATGATGGGGCTACCATTCCTTTTTTAGCACGGTACCGTAAAGAAGTTACTGGCGGTTTAGACGAATTGGCATTAAGTAAGTTGCGTGACAGTTTGGAGCGGCTACGCGCTTTGGATGCACGGCGAACTTCCATTCTTACAGCCATGCAGGAAAGAGAACAATTAACACCAGAGCTGGAAAAAGCACTATTGGATGCTACCAGCCTTAGCGTTTTAGAAGATATTTACTTACCTTATCGTCCCAAGCGAACCACCCGTGCTTCTAAAGCTAAGGAGCGTGGCTTGCAACCGTTGGCCACAGCGTTGCTCAAGCAGGGTAGTGACACAAAACAGCGAGAGGCTTTGGAACAACTGGCACAAAAATTTGTGCAGGATAATGAAAATCCTGCATTATCTGTACCTGATGTGGCAAGTGCCTTGGCTGGCGCACGAGATATAGTGGCTGAACATATGGCGGAAGATAGACAAAGTCGTAAAGTCCTGCGCAATCTTTTTGTACGCCAAGCCATGCTGCACTCCAAAGTGAGCAAGGGTAAGGAAGAAAGCGGCAGCACCTATCAAGATTATTTCGACCGCCAAGAACAAGCGGCCAATATGCCCACGCATCGTCTTTTGGCCGCCCTTCGAGGCGAGCGTGAAGGTTTTTTATCCATCCATGTGCGCCCTGATGATGCCCATGCCATGGATGCCTTACACAGACAATGGATTGGCGATAAAAATCACGCTGCTGCTCAGGAAATGCAATTAGCCGCCAAAGATGCATGGCAGCGTTTATTGGCACCTTCTTTAGAAAATGAATATCGTACAGCCTTACGTGAGCGAGCCGAAAAAGAAGCTATCTTAGTGTTTACTGCCAATTTGCGCACATTGCTTTTAACCTCTCCCTTGGGCCCCAAGCGCACCCTTGCCCTTGACCCCGGATGGCGTACCGGGGCAAAGCTGGTATGTCTTGACGCTCTTGGTACGCTTTTGCACCATGAAGTTATTTACCCCCTTACAGGGCAAGAACAAGGTCAAAAAGCCGCCCAAAGGCTGCGCACCCTCTGCGAAAAATACGCCATAGAAGCCATTGCTGTGGGTAATGGCACCGCAGGGCGTGAAACAGAAGCCTTTGTGAAAGAACTGGCCTTACCTGCAAGCATTGCCATTATTCTTGTGGATGAACGTGGAGCGTCAGTATATTCTGCGTCTGACGTGGCCCGTGCAGAATTTCCAGACCAAGATATTACTGTTCGTGGGGCCGTCTCCATAGGGCGTAGACTCATGGACCCGCTGGCAGAACTGGTCAAGGTTAATCCGGCTTCTTTAGGTGTAGGGCAATATCAGCATGATGTGAATCAAACAGCTTTGCAAGATGCCCTTGGGCAAGTGGTGGCCTCTTGCGTTAATGCCGTGGGCGTAGATATGAATACAGCCAGCGGCGAATTGTTAAGCCATGTGTCTGGCATTGGGCCGGCCTTGGCAAAGAACATCATTGCATGGCGCACAGAAAACGGTGCCTTTACAACCCGTAAGGATCTTTTAAAAGTGCCACGCCTTGGGCCCAAAGCCTTTGAATTGTCTGCCGGATTTTTGCGTATCCCCCATGGCAAAGAACCGCTGGATGGTAGTGCTGTACACCCCGAACGTTATGCCCTTGTAAAGCGTATGGCTAAAGATGCCGGTTGTAGTGTGGCAGAATTGCTTTCTAGCCCTGAAGCACGCCAACGCATCACTTTGCCTGCTTATGTGGAAGAAAATATTGGCCTGCCTACGCTTCAGGACATTATGGCAGAGTTAGCCAAACCTGGCCGTGATCCTCGCCCGCCCTACGAACATTTTAGCTTTGCCGAAGGTATTACGGCCATAGAACACCTTCAAGAAGGCATGACATTGCAAGGCATTGTTACTAATGTAACACAATTTGGCGCATTTGTGGATATTGGTGTACACCGTGACGGTCTTGTGCATATTAGTCAATTGGCTGATACTTTTGTGAAAAATCCTCACGATGTCATTAGTGCAGGGGAAAAAGTACGTGTCACAGTACTTGACGTAGATTGCAAACGAGGGCGCATAAACCTTTCTATGAAAACTACTGAAAAAGGGTAACCTACTGCGTCAGAACAAAGAAGCAGACCATCTATGTTTATGTATAAAGACTTCGCACAATGCATTGAGCAGGAGTTTTATATATGTAGTCTAGGTAGTGTCGTCAAATGACGAATTTTCAAGCTTTGTCAAGGAAAATGAACAAGCTTTGAGGGAGTGTATACAGACATACACGACTGAAAAAGCTTGTGAAATTTGACGTAGAAAAAGTCGAAAAGGCGTATTTGACGACACTATCTAATAAATTATCCATGAGAGTAGAACTATGCTTACAGTAAAATGTGCGGCATGTCGTCGTAAGTTGTGGAAATACGCAAAATTAGGGCAGGGCGAGGTGGTGCGTTGTCATAAAGAGCGCATTTCAAAAATGTATGAAACTCAAGAGCGAGATGGGAAAATTTGGTGCCTGTGTGGCAGACCCATTGGTATTGATAAAGGAACGTTTTTTAGTATGGTTAAAGGGAATTTTACCTATGCGGGGACAAAAGTAAACAAATTGGGAAAGCGTTGATTTAATAACCTATTTTTTTAACCATGTGTTATGCACCACAATTTTTCTTTTTAAAGACAAGATGCTGACGCAATGGATTTTTGTGCCTTTACCTCTGCACACGCTATTTTTAATTTCGATCAAATTTTCAAATTTTAGACACAAAGCCATATTTAAAAATGATTGTGCAGAGGTCTCATCTAAGCAAAAAGGGTTTGAAATATCATGACGACAATAAGGCCACCTATGACAGCTATGGTGGCGGCATTGCCATGGCCGCTTGCTTGCGATTCCGGAATAATATCTTCTACAATGATATAGAGCATAGCGCCAGCGGCAAAAGCCAGTGCTACGGGTAAAAATTGGGACGCAAGCCCTGTGGCCCAAAGGCCAAGAACCGTGCCAATAGGTGTGGTGCACCCGCTGAGCATGCCGCAAAGAAAGGCCATGTTACGGGATAATCCTTCACGCAAAAGGGCCATGGATACGACGGTACCTTCGGGTATTCCTTGCAGTATCATGGAGGCTGTAAGCAGTAGAATGTCTTGTAGAGAAAGAGCTGTACTTGTTGCTACTTGCGCTCCTGATTCGGTAGCGATAGGGCCTAGATCTGTTGTAAATGCACCATAACTAACTCCAAGGGCAAGGCCTTCGGGAATATGGTGCAGAGCCATGGCGGTGACCAATAAAATACTGCGATGCCACGATGTGGAAATACCTTCAGTAGTATCACTTTGGCTATGGGTATGGGGGAGAAGGGCGTCAAATGTACGTAAAAAAAGGGCGCCTAATAATAATCCTAATACGGGGGGAATAAAAGCCCATGCGCCGCTGGCAAAGGGCCATACGGGATGTTCTTGTGCTAGTTCCATGGAGGGGATGAGCAGGGCAAAAAATGTGGCACCTAGCATCATGCCGCCGGCAAGGCCTAGCATGAGCTGTAAAAGCTTGGGAGAAAATTCTTTGCGGAGAAAAATACATGCGGCACCAAGCGTGATGGCGAGCCACGAACCTATACCTGCCAGCATGGCTTGAGTGGTGGGTGTCATAATGTCCATAACATCTCCTAACGCTTCGAAGCTTTAGCACAAGTGCTTTTAAAAAGAGCGCAGCTTGCTACTGGCCTGTTATATTACTCCCTCAATTAAACATTCTCATGGCGCAAGGGCCTGTTACACCTCTTGCCTATATTGTAGGGATTGGCGCAAGGTTTCTCTATCCATATATTTAACTTCTGACCCAAGAGGCATGCCTTGGGCAAGACGTGTAATACGCATGGAAGGAAAGTTTTTAGCAATGAGGTTACGCACATAGGCTCCGGTGGTATCCGCTTCAAGGGTGGCACCAAGGGCAAGGACAAGCTCTGTTACTTCACCTTCACGTAGCCGAACAAGGAGGGCGTCAAGGTCAAGACCATCGGTATTGGCATTGCCTGCTTGCAAAAGCCCCCCCAAAATAAAATATTGTCCCTTAAAAATACCGCCTTCTTCAAGAGTAAGCATGCTGTCCCATTCAGACACGAGGCACAGTACATGGCGTTCTCTGGTGGCATCACGGCATACAAGGCAAGGATCTTCTGCCGTTAAGGCATGACAACGAGAGCAAAGGTGCAAGTTGTCACGTAAATCATGGATGGACTGTCCAAGACGGCGTGTTTCAGACTCTGGCCATTTTAAAAAGGTCATGGCTGCACGCATGGCAGATTTGGGGCCAAGGCCGGGTAATCGGCTGAGCTGTTCTACCACTTTACGTAAGGGTTCTGGGATTTGTTCTTTCATATTCTCAAACGATTCCTCATGCGCCACAATGTTTTCTAAAAACAAAATACTGGCGCAATGGGTTTTTTTGAAGGGGAGAGTTTGAGAGGGGGAACTTTTTTTTCTAAAAAAAGTTCCCCCTCTCAGGAAAAAGCATTAACTAGCGTTTTTTAAAAAATACCGGGTAATTTAATGCCACCACTGATGGTGCTCATTTCACGTTCCATGCTGTCTTTGGCAATGCGGTTAGCCTCGTTGACGGCGGCTACAATAAGGTCTTGCAACATTTCCACATCGCCGCCTTCTACGGCTTTGGGGTCAATGATGAGGCTACGCAATTCTTGCTTGCCGGAAACTTCGGCTTTTACCATGCCACCACCACTGGAAGCTTCAAAGCTTTTTTGACCAAGCTCTTCTTGCATTTTAGCAATTTTGTTTTGCATTACTTGGGCTTGGCGTAATAAATCGTTCATATTTTTCATGTTTTGTATACTCCTTATATTTGACGTACTTTAAATAACGATGCGTCTAAAATTTTGAAACATTCTTGCAATTCTTCTCGGGCCGAAAACTCTTCAATAAGTACGCTTTCGGGTTTAAAGGTAACCGTCGGTTGCACCAACTCTACCTTGATGAGGGAAGAGTAAAATGCTTTAAGTTTTTCTTCAAGTTCCAGATGTTTTTTTTGAAAATGTTCAAAAACAGTGTGCGATTTTGTAATAATACGCAAAGTGCCATTGGAAAATTCCCCTTGTGCTTGGCGCAATATATACTCTGCCAGCACAGGGCGCAAGAGTTCTTGTGCTTCTTCCCAAGAAATTTTAAGGCTAGACGTGGTGCCTACTGCATTTGACAGGGGGGCTTTTTCTTTTTCTGGGGTATTTTCTGCTGCCAAGCTTTGTGTATGCATAGGCAGTTCTTTTTCCAAAGATGCATTTTCTACAGCAGCATTTTCAGGGTGTGGTGCAGGGGGTGTTATATTATGCGGGGCATGGCTGTTACTTTGCGGCTCAGGCTCCGTATCGGCATCAGCGGTACTGCTTTCTGCTGTGGCAGACGGGGTGCGCTGGTGCGTGCTGTGTACAGCAGCGTTTTGCCCTAGTGTTTGCACCGGCATAGGGGGTGTTGTGGGCATCTGTCCAGTATGCGGGTTTTGCATTGGCGACGTAGCACCTTGCATTACAGGTGCTTGGTTAGTGGGTATTCCCTGTGCTGTTGCTGTTTCGGTAGGGGGGGCTCCGGTGAGTTGCACTGCTTGTAAAGGCAAAAGGCGTGGCATGAGCGTGAGATTGAGCAAAAGCAATTCCAACGCCGCTGCCGGTTCCGGACTTTGAATAATTTTGCGCTGGGCATCAAGGGTCATGTGCCAAGCCGCATGTAAATGCGCTGCAGCAAATTGACTGGAAATATTTGTCCAAAGTTCGCTTTCTTCCGCAGTAAGCTCCAAAGAAGGCACAATACTTGGACCTGCTTCACGTAGCAAAAAGAGTGTGCGCCAAAGGTGGATAAGCTCTCGTAAGAAAAAGCCAATGTCAATGCCTTGTTGGCTGAGCTTGTACATAATATCAATGACAGCAGCGCATTCTTGCTTGGCGATGGCTTGGAGCAATGTCACAAATAGTTCTTGTCCGGCAAGACCAAGCACAGAACGGGTACTTTCTACACTAAGACTTTCATGACCAAGGGCCAAGGTTTGCCCAAGTAAAGACATGCCATCACGCACAGAACCGGCAGCTCGACGTGCAATAATTCGCACAGCTTGCGGGTCAAAGCTGACTGCTTCTTTTTCTAAAACTCGGCTAAGGTGAGCCACTAAACCATCTTCCGAGAGACGCTTAAAAATAAAATGCTGGCAGCGGCTTACAATGGTGATGGGAAATTTATGGACTTCAGTAGTCGCAAAGATAAACACCACACGTGGTGGTGGTTCTTCTAACGTTTTTAATAAGGCATTAAAAGCCGAGCGTGAAAGCATATGGGCTTCGTCGATGATAAAAACTTTATAACGACCTTCCATGGGGGCATAGCCAATATTTTCACGTAAGGCTCTGGCGTCATCGACACTGTTGTTAGAAGCACCGTCAATTTCTGTCACATCCACATGATTGCCTTGGGTAATCATAAGGCAATGGGTACAAACATTACATGGTTCTGTGGTGGGGGCTTCTTTACAATTGAGGGCTTTGGCAAGAATGCGGGCAATGGTAGTTTTCCCTACGCCACGGGTACCACTTAACAAATACGCCGGAGCCACACGGTCTTCTGCCGCAGCGCGTGAAAGCACCGTGGTAATCATATCTTGACCGGTAACCTCTGCAAAGGTTTGGGGTCTGTAGTGGGCAGCAAGGGATGTGTGTTTCATGTTTTGTATAGAAGGGGAGGGAATGCCTCCCCATAAGATGTTTTACGTATGTTGCTTTTACGTATGTGTGTTATAAGTAAGTTAGAGCAGTAAAAAGTGTCATATATTCACAGTAAAGTAAAAAATAACACTTTGTCTTACTTCCATAAATGGTCGTTATTTGGTGAACAGCTTGTTAAAGGCTGTAGCGACTCATCCACCCTTCGTATTTAGGGTTGCCGCCTTTAACAATAGCAAAGTATTCTTTTTGTAAAAGTAACGTTATAGGCCCAGCTTTACCCGCACCAATAACTCGCTTGTCCACAGAACGAATGGGAGTAAGCTCTGCGGCAGTACCGGTAAAGAAAGCTTCGTCGGCTGTATACAATTCGTCACGGGTAAATTGTTGTTCAACAACGGTATACCCCAGTTCCTGCGCTAACTGTATGATGCTTTCACGGGTAATGCCTCCCAAAATGGAGGTGGGAGGAGTGGTTTTAATAACTTTATTGCGCACGATGAAAATATTTTCACCGGTGGCTTCAGAGACAAAACCGTTGGTATCAAGCATTAATGCTTCATGGTAACCGTCACCAACGGCTTCCATTTTAGCAAGTACTGAGTTAACGTAGTTACCAGAGGTTTTGGCCTTGGTCATCATGGCGTTAACATGATGGCGAGTAAAGGTAGATGTTTTAATATCAATACCATTGGCTAGAGCCTCTTCACCAAGATAAGCTCCCCAAGGCCATACAGCAATGATGGTTTGAATGGGGTTATCCTTAGGGTCAATGCCTAGCACTCCGGCACCAATAAAACTTAACGGACGGATATACCCTTCTTCTAACTTATTTACTTTAAGAGTTTCAAGAATAGCATTGCAAATGGTTTCTTGACTATGGGGAATTTGCATACCTAAAATTTTCATGGAGTTAAACAGGCGTTCCACATGCTCTTGAAGGCGAAAAACCGAGGAAGTGCCATCAACACATTTGTAGGTACGAATGCCTTCAAAAACCCCGGTACCATAGTGCAGACAGTGTGTTAAGACGTGCACATTGGCGTCAGCCCAAGGAACCATTTTACCATCAAACCAAATAAAATCTGTTGCTTGCATGAAAAAAACCTCATAATTAAGACCGATTATTCAATAAACTGCATGCCATACATGCAAACATTTTGTATACAAGATTATTGCAATAAAGGCAAGATTGTTTTTACAGCAAGGCAGTAAAAATCATGAGACCCTACGCAATGAATTGCGCAAAGGCCTCCTCTTAGGAAAAAGAATTAA
>CAYJDE010000110.1:0-8545 GCA_964368805.1 uncultured Desulfovibrionaceae bacterium | reverse complement strand
CCGGACGTAACCATCATGGCCGCGTGACAAGCCGTCGTCGCGGTGGTGGTGTAAAGCGTCTGTATCGTATTATTGATTTTAAGCGCAATAAGCTTGGCATTAACGCCACCGTAGCGCACATCGAATATGACCCTAACCGTTCGGCACGTATTGCTCTTTTGCATTTTGCCGATGGTGAAAAGCGTTATATCTTGGCCCCTGTGGGCATTAAGCAAGGCGATGTGATTTTATCCGGTGAAGGCGCTGATATTAAGCCAGGTAACGCTTTGCAAATGTCTAAAATTCCTGTGGGTACCAACATTCATAATATTGAATTGTATCCAGGAAAGGGCGGCCAAATGTGCCGCGCTGCTGGCACCTATGCACAACTCGTTGCAAAAGAAGGCAAGTATGCATTACTTCGTCTTCCTTCCGGCGAAGTGCGTAAAGTGTTAGCCTCTTGCATGGCCACCATTGGCCAAGTGGGCAACATCCATCACGAGCAAATTTCTTTGGGCAAGGCAGGCCGCAATCGCTGGCTTGGTCGTCGTCCCAAGGTTCGCGGCGTAGCCATGAACCCCATCGATCACCCACTTGGTGGTGGCGAAGGCAGAAGCTCTGGTGGTCGTCATCCTGTATCTCCTTGGGGTACACCTGCCAAGGGATACAAGACACGCAATCGCAAGAAGGCTTCTTCTAAGCTTATTGTTAAACGCCGTGGTCAGAAGTAGGAGTAGTCAATGCCTAGATCATTGAAAAAAGGGCCGTTTGTTGACGGTCACCTCATGAAAAAAGTAGAAGCTTCCGTCGAAAATAATGATCGTCGTGTAGTGAAAACTTGGTCGCGCCGCTCCACAATCCTTCCTGAAATGGTAGGTCTGACTTTTGCGGTGCATAATGGCAAAAAATTTGTTCCGGTATTTGTGACGGAAAACATGGTAGGGCATAAGCTTGGCGAATTTTCGCCTACACGCACCTACTATGGTCACGCTGCGGACAAAAAGTCCAAAAAGAAGTAGGGTGATATGATGGAATCTAAAGCAATTGCAAAATTCCAACGTGTTTCTCCACGTAAGACCCGTCTTGTGGCAAAAAACGTGGTGGGCCTTGGTATTGAAGAAGCCATGAACATCCTGCGTTTCACCCCCAACAAGCCAGCTGGTATTTTGTTTGGTGTTGTGAAGTCGGCTCTGGCCAATGCTTCCCAATTGGGCGGCGTTGATGTGGACGCCATGGTAGTGAAAGAAATTGTGGTGAACGAAGGTCCTACGTGGAAGCGTTTTATGCCTCGTGCACAAGGCCGCGCCACCAAAATCAGAAAGCGCACCAGCCACATTACCGTCATACTCGCAGAAGGGCAGGAATAGGCTATGGGTCAAAAAGTACATCCATATGGATTTCGTCTTGGGTACAACAAAAACTGGCTTTCCCGCTGGTTTAGCAAGAAAGAATATGCAACCTTCGTATTTGAGGACAGCAAAATCCGCAAATATGTAAAGAAATTGCTTTTTCATGCTGGCATTTCCAAGATTGAAATAGAACGTGCTGGCGGTAAAATTCGCCTTATTCTCTTCACTGCACGTCCCGGTATTGTTATCGGTCGTAAAGGTGTAGAAATTGAAAAACTACGTGGCGACCTTCGCCACAAGTTTGGCCGCGAATTTTCCCTTGAAGTAAACGAAATACGTCGTCCAGAAGTGGACGCTCAATTGGTTGCAGAAAATATCTGCCAACAGCTTGAGCGCCGTGTGGCTTTCCGCCGTGCCATGAAACGCACAGTGAGCATGGCCCGCAAATTTGGCGGCGAAGGTATTAAGGTTACCTGCGGCGGTCGTTTGGCCGGTGCAGAAATTGCCCGCTCCGAATGGTATCGTGACGGTCGGGTGCCTTTGCAAACTCTCCGTGCCGACATTGACTACGGCTTTGCCGAAGCAAGCACCACCTATGGTATCATTGGTGTGAAAGTATGGATTTACAAGGGTGAAATCCTTGACAAAGAGGTGGATCAGTAATGCTCTCCCCCAGAAAAGTTAAATTCCGCAAATGGCAAAAGGGTCGCCTTCGTGGCATGGCCCATCGCGGTGCAACCATCGCTTTTGGTGAAATTGGTTTAAAGACTGTAGAACACGGTCAATTAACCAGCCAACAAATCGAATCTGCTCGTATTGCCATGATGCGTCACATTAAGCGTGGTGGTAAGGTGTGGATTCGCATCTTCCCAGACCGCCCCATTACCGCAAAACCCTTGGAAGTTCGCCAAGGTAAAGGTAAGGGCTCCCCAGTTGGCTGGTGTGCGCCTGTTAAACCGGGCCGTGTGCTTTACGAAATCAAGGGTGTTTCCCTTGAGCTTGCTAAAGAAGCACTTACCCGTGCCGCACACAAGTTGCCCGTGAAAACGGTTATCGTGGTTAAGGAGGGCTTGTAATATGTCCACCAAGAAAAAAGCCGCTGTCACAGCAGAACTTCGCGCTAAAACTGTAGAACAGCTTCGTGAAGACCTTGCCGCCCAGCAGCAAGAAGTGTTTACCCTGCGCTTTCAGCATGCAACAGCTCAGCTTGAAAAGACTTCTGAATTGAAGGCTGCCAAGCGTCAAGTAGCTCGCATTCAAACTGTATTGCAGGAAAAGGAATAGTGTGCCATGTCAGCAACTCTCGCAAATAAAAAGGGCAGAAGCCTACAAGGTATCGTAGTAAGCGATAAGTCTGATAAGACCATCGTTGTACGCGTTGAAACCCTTGTAAAGCATCCCCTTCTTAAGAAGTACATCCGTCGTCGCAAAAAGTTCACGGCTCATGATCCCATGAACGAATGCGGCATCGGTGACAAGGTAAAAATTGTGGAATGCCGTCCTTTGTCTAAGAACAAGCGTTGGCACTTAGTCTCCATCATCGACAAAGCCGTATAGGAATACAACCATGATTCAGGTAGAATCCACATTACAAGTGGCGGATAACTCCGGCGCAAAAAAGGTTGCCTGCATCAAGGTGCTTGGCGGCTCCCATCGCCGCTACGCCTCTGTTGGGGACATTATTGTGGTTTCCGTTAAGGAAGCCATTCCCCACAGCAAGGTGAAAAAAGGCGAAGTGATGCAGGCTGTTATCGTGCGTACTCGTAAAGAAGTACGTCGCGTTGATGGCTCTTACATAAAATTTGACGGCAATGCAGCAGTACTGCTCTCCAAACAAGGTGAGCCCATGGGTACGCGTATCTTTGGACCTGTTGCTCGTGAACTTCGTGCACGTAACTTTATGAAAATAGTTTCGCTTGCCCCCGAAGTACTCTAGGAGATGACCATGAAACAATATCGTATCCGTAAAGATGACAAAGTCATGGTTACCTCCGGTAAAGATGCCGGCAAAATTGGCAAGGTGCTGAAAATTCTTCGCAAGAAGGATAAGGTGCTTGTTGAGAAAGTAAACGTGGCTAAGCGTCATATGCGCGCTAACCCTTACGCTCAACAACCCGGCGGCATCGTGGAAAAGGAAATGCCCATCCATGTTTCTAACCTTATGGTAGTATGCGAAGCTTGCGCTCAGCCTACTCGTACTGGTTATAAACATACCGAAGATGGCAAAAAAGTTCGCTTCTGCAAGAAGTGTAACGAAGTCATGGGATAAGGTGCAACAATGACACGCCTTGAAAAGATATATAGAGAGAACGTCGTTCCGGTAATGCAAAAAGAGTTTAACTACTCTTCTTCCATGCAACTTCCTGGTATTGAGAAAATCTCTCTGAACATCGGGCTTGGCGCAGCAAGCCAAAATAATAAGCTTATGGAAGAAGCTTTAGCTGAATTGACCGCTATTGCTGGTCAAAAAGCTGTGGTAACCCGCGCCAAGAAGTCTATCGCATCCTTTAAGTTGCGTGAAGGAATGCCCATTGGTTGCCGCGTAACCTTACGCCGCGAACGTATGTGGGACTTTCTTGACAAACTTATGAACTTTGCGCTGCCTCGCGTAAGAGACTTTCGTGGGATTCCAGATCGCGGTTTTGACGGTCGTGGCAATTTTACCTTGGGCATTAAAGAACACACCATCTTCCCTGAATTGGAAGTAGACCGTGTGGACAATCCTAAGGGTATGAATATTACCATTGTGACCACGGCACAAACCGACAAAGAGGGCAAGTTCCTCCTTGATAAACTCGGCATGCCGTTCAAGAAGTAGGAGTAAATCCCATGTCACGTACAGCGCTTGAAGTTAAAGCCTCTCGTAAGGCAAAGTTTTCATCCCGCGCCTATAACCGTTGCCCCATTTGTGGTCGTCCACGGTCTTATATGCGCAAGTTCGGCCTGTGCCGTATTTGCTTCCGTAGCATGGCGCTACGTGGCGAATTGCCAGGCGTTCGTAAATCTAGCTGGTAACAGTGTAAGGAGAGTTCGATGTTGACAGATCCTATTGCAGATATGTTGACCCGTATCCGCAACGCACATTTGGCCCTGCACAAGGAAGTAAATGTGCCGCGCTCGAAGATGAAGGAAGCAATTGCTGCCATCCTCAAGCAGGAAGGTTACGTCGAAGACGTGGCCGTAGCTGACAAAAACATTACCATTACCCTCAAGTATTATAAGGGTAAGGCTGTTATTTCAGGCTTGAAGAGAAAAAGCACTCCTGGACGTCGCGTCTATGTTGGTGCCCAAGATATCCCCAAGGTACAAAACGGCCTTGGCATTTGTATCCTGTCCACTTCCCGTGGTGTGCTTGATGGTATCAGCGCAGCCGAAAAGAAAGTGGGCGGCGAATTACTTTGCGAAATCTGGTAGGCGGTGCCCCATGTCAAGAATTGGAAAACAGCCCGTATCTTTGCCTTCCGGTGTGGAAGTAAAGGTCGGAAGTGATGTTGTGGAAGTAAAAGGTCCCAAAGGTGTATTAACTACCCCGATTTGTGCTTACCTTGATTATGAAGTAGCCAATGGACTTGTGACCCTTACCCGTAAGGAAGAAACTCGTCAGGCCCGCGCCCAACACGGCCTGCGCCGTACCCTCATTGCTAACTGCGTTGAAGGTGTGACCAAGGGATTTACCAAAACTCTTGAAGTCATTGGCGTTGGTTATAAAGTTGCCGTAAAGGGCAACATTGTGGACTTGGCAGTTGGCTTTTCTCACCCTGTGCTTTTTGATTTACCCAAGGGTATTACAGCTTCTGCCGAAGGCAATAAGCTGACCATTGCCGGTATTGATAAAGTGCAAGTGGGTGAAGTAGCCGCCCAAATTCGTCGTATTCGTAAGCCAGAGCCTTATAAGGGCAAGGGCATTAAATATGAAACCGAAGTTATTCGCCGCAAGGTGGGTAAGTCCGGCGGTAAGAAGTAGGTAAGACCATGAAATTTTCTAAAAATGAAAGCAGACAGCGTCGTAAAATTCGCATTCGCAAAAAAGTGAATGGTACCGAAGCTCGCCCCCGTCTTGTGGTATATCGGTCCAACCTGCACCTCTATGCTCAAATTGTGGACGACACCAAGGGTGCAACCCTTGTGGCCACATCTACTTTGAGCTTGAAAAAGACCGAAGATGGTGCCCATTGTAACATGACTGGCGCAGCTTTAGTGGGTAAAGAAATTGCCCGTTTGGCCAAGGAAAAGAATATCAATTCCGTTGTGTTTGACCGCAACGGCTATATCTATCACGGTCGCATTAAGGCGTTAGCTGACGGCGCACGTGAAGGCGGCTTGGAGTTCTAATATGCAAACTATGGAACAGCAAAACGAAACGGGCGAAATCGAAAAGGTTGTAGCCCTTAATCGTGTAGCCAAAGTTGTAAAGGGCGGCCGCCGCTTTAGCTTTAGTGCTCTTGTGGTGGTAGGCGATGGAAAGGGAAGCGTTGGTTTTGGTCTTGGTAAAGCCCAAGAAGTACCTGAAGCCTTGCGCAAAGCTTCTGAGCGTGCCCGCAAAAATCGTGTAACCATTTCTTTGGTAGACGGTACTTTGCCTTACGAAATTCTTGGACGCTTTGGCGCAGGCTATGTGATGCTTCGCCCTGCTTCTAAGGGTACTGGTATTATTGCCGGCGGTGCAGTGCGCGCCGTTATGGAAGCTGTGGGTGTTACTGATGTGCTTGCTAAAGCCATCGGTACCAACAATCCTCACAACGTGCTTCGTGCCACGGTACAAGGTCTTATGTCCTTGCGCAGCGCAGAATATGTTTCTGAGCTTCGCGGTAAAACCCTTGAAGCACCAAGAAAGTAGGGGTTAAGCCATGTCTCAAATCAAGGTAAAACTTATTCGCAGTCGCATTGGTTGTAATCCTAAACAACGTGCTATTTTAGATGCCCTTGGCCTGAAACGTCGTGAAATGGTGAAAGACCATAACGATACCCCAGCCATTCGTGGTATGATTAAAAAAGTTGTGCACTTGGTTGCCGTTGTTGATTAAGGGTGACGCAGGAGTAGAAAATGCAATTACATGAATTATATCCTTTTCCCGAAGAGCGTAAAACTCGCCGCCGTGTAGGCCGTGGTTCTGGCTCTGGCCTTGGCTGCACAGCAGGTAAGGGTAATAAAGGTCAAAATGCTCGTGCCGGCGGGGGCGTACGTCCCGGTTTTGAAGGCGGTCAAATGCCTTTGCAACGCCGTTTGCCAAAGCACGGTTTTAAAAACTATCCTTTTAAAGTCACCTATGAAGTGATCAATATCGATCGCCTTTTGGAAGCTTTTGAAGGCAAAGATGATATTAGCCTTGCCGATATTTACGCTCGTGGTCTTGCCGATTATGGCAAACCTGTGAAGGTTCTTTCTCGCGGGGAAGTGACTCGTGCAGTAAAAGTTGAAGCGCATAAGTTCAGTGCCAATGCCGCAGCAAAGATTACTGCTGCTGGCGGTGTTGCTAGCGAACTTGAAGCTGTTGAAATTGTGAAGGCTGACTAGTTTAGATTGCTAAAAGGGGGAACAAAGTGTGGCTTTGCCCCCTTTTCCCCTTTGGCATTCTTTGAGTTTATTTTAGTTTTTTTACGTACAAAGAGACGCTGACATAGGCCATGTATGCTCTTACGAGTTGTCCCTTATGGTAATAAGGGCAAGAAGGTAGAGTTTTGGCTTTAGGCGTTTTCGCAACAAAAAAGAGATAGCATCAATGGCAAATGGAGCGGTAAATAACATGGCAGCACAATCTGGCCTTATGAAAAAACTAGGCTGGACTTTTCTGCTTTTATGCTGTTATCGGATAGGTGTGCACGTCCCCATTCCTGGTGTAGACGCTGTGGCTTTGCAAAGTTTTTTTGCACAAATGTCCGGTACGCTTTTTGGCCTTTTTGATATGTTTTCCGGCGGTGGGCTTTCCAATACTTCGGTATTTGCCTTAGGTATTATGCCCTACATTTCGGCTTCGATTATCATGCAGCTTATGCAGGTTATTAACCCCAGCATAAAACGCATGGCCAAGGAAGAAGGGCAAACTGGAAAACGTAAGATTACGCAATACACACGCTATTTAACGGTGCTTATCACCTTAATACAAGGCTTTGGCATTGCCGTTGGCCTTGAAAGTATGCGTAGTCCTTCCGGTGCGCTGGTGGTTGCAGAACCTGGCTTGGAATTTCGCCTGATTACCATTTTGACCTTTACAGCCGGTACAGTGCTTATCATGTGGCTTGGTGAAAAAATCACCGAAAAAGGTATTGGTAACGGCATATCCCTCATTATCTTCTCAGGTATTGTGGTGGGTATTCCTCGTGCTATTATGCAATCTTTTGAATTTATTAGTACTGGCACCATGTCCATTTTTCTTGCCATTATCATATTGGTGCTTATGCTTGCTGTCACGGTGGGCATTGTATTTATGGAACGGGCTCAACGTCGTATTCCCATCCACTACGCCAAGCGTCAGGTGGGGCGTAAAATGTATGGCGGCCAAAATACGCACTTACCTTTGCGTATTAATACAGCTGGGGTTATTCCTCCCATCTTTGCATCGTCGTTGTTGCTTTTCCCTGCCACCATTGGGCAATTTTCTGACCACGAATACGTGCAAATGTTCACGTCTTTCTTTTCTCCTGAAAGCATAGTGTACAATGTTATCTTCGTGGCTCTTATTTTCTTTTTCTGCTATTTTTATACGGCCATTATTTTTGACCCCAAGGATATGGCAGAAAATTTGAAGAAGGCAGGCGGCTTTATTCCCGGTATTCGCCCTGGTGATAAAACTGAAGAATATATCAACACCATTTTGTCACGCTTAACCTTGACTGGCGGTTTTTATATTTCCTTGGTTTCTGTGCTGCCCATGCTTCTCATTGCCAATTTCAACGTGCCTTTCTATTTTGGTGGCACAAGTTTGCTTATTTTGGTGGGTGTGGCCATGGACTTTATGAGTCAAATGGAATCGCATATGATTTCTAGCCAATATGAAGGACTTATGCAAAAGTCTAAATTAAAAGGCAAGGCTGCTTAAGCATGAAAAAATTTCGCGGAGCGTTTATAAAAAATGAGCGAGAAATCGGGCTCATGCGTGAAGCCAATAGGCACGTAGCCAACGTGCTTGACATCATAGAAGATATGGTGGCACCTGGCGTGTCCACCATGGAATTTGAAGATGCGGCCAGAGCGTACTGCGCAACGCACAAACTCAAAC
>CAYJDE010000109.1:0-8581 GCA_964368805.1 uncultured Desulfovibrionaceae bacterium | reverse complement strand
CCATTTTCAACAGCCTGCTACAAGCGGACAAGCCATATAAGCCCAAGCCCTAACCCCATGGCAGTAAAACCCATAAGGCGCAAAGAAGCATTTGGCATTTGCGTTAAAGAAAGTAAATACTTACGCATAGCATCCGGTGCCAATATCCATGGTAAGGCTTCAAAAATAAAGGCCAAGCCCACAGCACAAAGAAAAAGTTCACTATTAAAATCCATGGGCTAACCTTAAATATTTTACTTCTTTTGTAAAGGAGTAAATAACAAAAAATCTGCCACATGCAGAGTTCTTCTTGCATTTATCAGCAATTCTTCGCATAATGCCCTGCCTGTGATGAGGTAAAAACCTCATGGCACACGCAGACAGAGCCTTTCTCAATGTTATAACCATGAGGGGTCTTATGCATATACTGTTTGTATTGGCAACACATGATGAATGGAATGGGGCAAAACCTGACTATCTTAAACCCTTTTCTTCAACCATGGCCGAGCAAGAAATACACTATTTCACCGATCAACGTGAAAGAACCAACGGTGTTCTTATTACTGGCGTGGGGCCCATCAATGCGGCTTTCGCCCTTGGTAAAGCTATACCTTTGTTAAAAAAGAAAACCTTGGTAATGAATATAGGCTTGGCAGGCTCTTTTGACTTGGAAAAAGCGCCGCTGTGTACGCATTGGCGTGTCACTAAGGAAATTTACCCCGAATACGGGCTGGTTACCGAAGAGCAAGTGGATGCCAAAGCCTTGGGATTTCCCCAATGGCATACCCAAAACCAAGAGATTTGGGACACTATACAACTGCCGGAACTGCCCCAATGGCGTGAAAATTTACGACATTGCCCCTTACAAGGGCAGGCTTCTTCTCTTACTGTGGCAGGGGTAACATGTTGTCCCAAACGTGCACGAAAATTGGCTGCCCCTTATGCGGAACCCTTGCTTGAAAATATGGAAGGTTTCTCCTTGGCTTTAGCGTGTGCACGGCATAAATTGCCTTTATTAGAAATACGTACTGTTTCTAATCTGGTGGGAACACGCGACGCCAAATACCGCGCCTTTGAGGCAGCCCTTGCTGCTATGCAGCCTGTGGTGGAACACATTTTGTCATGATACCGGAAAAAATATGCAAGAATTAAAAGCCCGTTTAGCTCAAGAATTTCCTCTTATCGAAGAGGCCTTAGAAAAAGCCTGTACATGTTTGCCGCAGCCTGTGCAACCCATTGCTGCACATATTTTTGCCGCAGGCGGTAAACGTTTACGCCCCTTTTTAACGGTGCTTTTAGCACGCTATTTTGGGTATAAAGGGCAAGATATTTATGATTTAGCCGTCAGCATGGAAATGCTTCACGCCGCTACCCTTTTACATGATGATGTGCTAGACGGGGCACAAACACGTCGAGGACATGTGGCCGCCCATAAGCGTTTTGACATTACCAGCACCATTTTGGCCGGTGATGCTTTACTCGCCGCCGCCAATATACATGTGGGTAGCTATGGGGATGTGCGTTTATGTCACTGTTTTTCTGAAGCCACCTTACAAACGGCCACGGGTGAAATCTTAGAAATTCAACAGTTGCGAAACTTAAATCAAGATGCCAGTATTTATGAACAAATAGTCCTTGGCAAAACGGCTTGGCTTTTGCGTGCATCCTGTGTTATGGGGGCTTTACGCGCCAGTGCCCCCGATGTGGCCTTGCAAGCGGTAGCTACATATGGACAAGAGCTTGGCATGGCCTTTCAAATGGTAGATGATGCCCTTGATTTTGCGCCCGAAGCCATGACAGGCAAACCCACCGGCGGCGATTTATGCGAAGGAAAGTTGACACCGCCCATTCGTATGTATAGAGAAAGTTTACACGGCAAAGAACAACATGAATTTGATGCGGCTTTTAGTGCTGGTACCTTCAATGCCACCGAAGCCGCCCGTTTAGGGGCAGAAATTTGTCGCCTTGGCTTTGACGCACAAACCCGCCATGAGGCAGGTAAAGCCCTTGACCGAGCAAGAAAAGCCCTTGACATTTTCGCCCCCTATAGTACCGGCGGAGAAGAAGGTCAGTTATTATTGCAAATGACTGACTATGTACAAAAGAGACAAAAATAGCATTGACGGAGTATGGCATGCAACGCATCGAAGTAGGTTTACACCCACATATTGAGGACACCATTGGCAAAAAAACCGCCCATCACATTGCTAGCGCTTTAGGTATCACCTTGGGCGCAGTACGCCAAGTGAAGGTTTTTACTGTAGATGGTTTAAGCCCTGCACAGGTTCACACACTCATAGAAGGCGGCGTATGGCATGACCCTGTCATGCAAAGGGCGAGTGACGCCCCCCTTGCCATGGAACCCTTCGTGGCCGATTTCACTTTAGAAGTGGGCTTTCGCCCCGGCGTCACCGACAACGAAGCCCGTACTGCCAGAGACACCGCTGCTATGGTTTTACGCCTTCCCCGAGAAAGTCTTAGCGTATATACCGCCATTCAATACCGTTTTTTAAGCCCACAACATACGCCCCTCAGCCTTGAAACTGTAGAAAACATTGCCAAAGATTTACTTTGTAACGAGCTTATCCAACGCTATCGCATCAAAAGTAAAGATCAATGGCAAGCACAAGCCGGCTTTGAAGCTCAAGCTGCCCAAGTGCTAGGTACAGCCTCCGATGAAGTGGGCGTCTTTGCCCTTTCTGACATGGATGACGCCGCCATGATGCAGGTGAGCCGTGAAAATACACTGGCTTTAAACCTTGAAGAAATGCAAACCATTCGTGCCTACTTTCAAGATACCACAGTAAAAGCGCAGCGCACCACCTTAGGTTTGCCTGCCAATCCCACCGACGCTGAATTGGAAGTGCTGGCTCAAACATGGTCTGAGCATTGCAAACATAAAATTTTAGCTTCACGCATTACCTATACCAATGCCGAAACCGGTAAAAAAGAAGAGGTTAACAACCTTTATAAAACCTGTATTCGTGATGTGACAGCCTCCATTCGCCAAAGTATGGGTGAAAACGATTTTTGCAAGTCTGTCTTTAAAGACAATGCCGGCGTAGTGTCCTTCATTGGTGCCTATGATGCTTGTATTAAAGTAGAAACCCACAACAGCCCCTCAGCCCTTGACCCCTATGGCGGAGCTTTGACAGGCATTGTGGGCGTAAACCGTGATCCCATGGGAACCGGCATGGGCGCAGAGCTTGTGGCCAATACCGACGTATTTTGTTTTGCCTCCCCCTTCCACAACGAAGCATTGCCCCCACGCCTCCTACATCCACGCCGTGTATTAGAAGGTGTGCGTGAAGGTGTGGAACACGGGGGCAATAAATCCGGAGTGCCTACGGTCAATGGTTCTCTGGTTTTTGATGAGCGGTTTTTAGGTAAACCACTGGTCTATTGTGGTACTATTGGCATCATTCCCACAGAAGTGGCTGGCAAGCCTGGTCATGAAAAACAAGCTCAAGTGGGCGATGTCATCGTTATGGTTGGCGGACGCATTGGTAAAGACGGCATCCACGGGGCCACTTTCTCTTCGGAAGAATTGCACGAAGGCTCTCCGGCCACGGCGGTACAAATTGGCGATCCCATTACACAACGTAAAATGTATGACTGCATCATGCGAGCCCGTGACATGGGCTTGTACAATGCCATCACCGACAATGGTGCCGGCGGCTTATCCTCCTCAGTAGGTGAAATGGCAGAAGATACCGGCGGTTGTGTGTTAGATTTAGCCAAAGCACCGTTAAAATATGATGGATTACGCCCTTGGGAAATTCTTATTTCCGAAGCACAAGAACGCATGACCCTAGCCATTGCGCCGGAAAAACTGGACGCTTTCTTGGCCCTTGCTAAAGAAATGGATGTGGAAGCCACAGCCCTTGGTAACTTTACCGATTCCGGCTATTTCCATATAGTATACGGGGAAAAAATTGTGGCACACCTTGCTATGGACTTCATGCACGATGGCGTACCACAATTGCAATTGCAAGCCCATTGGCAAGCCCCAACGCATACTGACAGTCGTGTGGAAACGCCCGATGCCCAAACAGGTGCGCTGCTCAAAACCATGCTGGGACGCTTAAATATTTGCTCCAAAGAATATATTGTGCGCCAGTACGACCACGAGGTTCGTGGTGGCTCAGCCATTAAACCCCTTGTGGGCGTAAAACGTGACGGCCCTTCCGACGCCGGTGTTATTCGCCCTGTACTGGAATCTGACGCAGGCCTCGTCATTGCCCACGGTATTTGCCCAAAATTCAGCGATTACGACACCTATTGGATGATGGCCAATGCCATGGACGAAGCCATCCGTAATGCTGTAGCCGTAGGTGCCGACCCTGACCGTTTAGCCGGCCTTGACAACTTCTGCTGGTGCGACCCTGTACAATCAGACAAAAATCCCGATGGGGAATATAAATTAGCTCAACTGGTCCGCGCATGTAAGGCATTAGAACAATTCTGCTTTAGTTATGGTGTGCCTTGCGTATCCGGTAAAGACTCCATGAAAAACGACTACACCGGCGGCGGAGAAAGAATTTCTATCCCCCCAACGGTGCTCTTCACCGTTCTTGGGGTCATTGAAAATGTCTTGCGCACCCAAACATCAGACTTCAAAAAAGCCGGCGATGTGATCTATCTTCTTGGTGGCACCCGTCGTGAAATGGCCGGTTCTGAAATTGCACAAGAATTAAAGCTTTCTTGTAACACAGTACCCCATGTGGATGCCATTGCGGCAAAATCCCTCTATCGGGCTTTGCATCAAAATATCTACCAACGCACCGTTTCCGCTTGCCACGACCTTTCCGACGGCGGCCTAGCCGTAGCCTTAGCCGAAATGTGCATTGGCGGACGCCTTGGGGCCAACGTCAATATTGACGCTGTGCCCACCTTTGAAGCCATGACTAGAACAGAACTCTTGTACAGCGAATCGGCCAGCCGTCTTTTGGTATCAGTACCTGCCGATAAAACAGGACTTTTTGAAAGCCACATGAAAGGCCACACCTTTGCCAAAATTGGTAACGTTACCGAAGATACTACCCTTACCATGACCAGCGGTTCTTCCGTGCTGTGCGCTGAGCCGGTACGAGAATTGGTAACAGCCTTTAAAGCCACACTTGACTGGTAAAGACTTATATTGCTTATTATTTTTCTGGGGGAGACTTTTTTTTAAAAAAAAAGTTTCCCCCAGAAAAAAACATCAGCACTTCCTGGAAAAGTTTTCCCTCTCAGAAAAAAATTCATCAGCCTCTTTTCATAAATAAAATTTTCAAGAAATTGTCTTTTTACCCGTTACCGCATAGGCAATGCCAAGTAAGGTGATGCATGTGCTGACAATATACCGCCATGTAATGGCTTCATCTAAAAAAATCATCCCGCCAAACATGGCTATGGGTGGTACTGCCAATTGCAGCACCGCTGCAGTACTAATGCGTATATTTTTGACAAGTTCATACCATACCATATACCCGAAGGCAGAAGCGATAATGCCTGACATAAGCGCAAAACCTACGCCTTGCCAAGATTCCATTGTTGCAAAACAAAGCAGTATTGCCGTAAAAGGCAAACAACGCAAAAAATTGCCGGCAGTATGTACAGCGGCGTGGGTAATGCCATGGCCGTAAAAGGAGTAAAAGCCCCATCCTATGCCTGCGCAGAGCATAAAAAACATGTGTAGCAAAGAAGGCGAAGAAGCTGTAACCACGGAGCTATCAAAACCAAATAAAACTAAAGGATTGCTTTGAGGAAAAAGAAAAGCAATACCGCTAATCCCCACAAGCACCCCCCCTATTTTACGAAGCCCCACCGCTTCACCCCGCCATAAAGCAATGCCGAGCATGGAAGCTTGTACTGCCACTGTAATCACCAGCGTCCCTATTGCCGCCGATACAGAAGTTAACCCCCACGAAAAAGCCGCCATGTACACAAAAAGCGCAAAGGCTGCCCGCCACGAGCCTGCTTGAAGCGGTTTATGCCCCTGCAAGCGTACACAAACCCAAAGGGTAAGCGCAGCAGAGAAGACACGTATGAAGGTGAAGCTTTCAGGATCCATATGGGCATCCACCAAAGCCAGACGACAAAAAAGAGCGTTGGCAGCAAAAAAACATACAGAAAGAAAAGAAAGAAGATATATACGCATATGATATTACGAAGCCTAGTAAAACATGACATACAAAAATGCGCACTCCGAAGAATGCGCATAAGAACATACACTTTTTTAAAAGCTACTTTTTCTTGCGTAGCTCCGTGACACTTTGCCCATTAAGCCCCCAATTATCTGGGGAGATTTCTTCAATAATCACCGATGTCGTGGCAGGATTTTTGTTAAGCACTCGCACCAAAACATCTGTAACACCGGCAATAAGCGCTTCTTTTTGTTCCTTGGTAGGAGCATCACTACCACCGGTCACTTTAATATTCACAAAAGGCATGTTTTCTCCCTCTTACTTTACGGCAAGCACTTCAATCTCTACACTAACACCTAGGGGCAACGAGGCCACACCCACACAAGAACGTGCTGGGAAAGGTTCTTTAAAAACCTTTTTATACTCTTCATTAACCAAGGGAAAGTCTGCCATGTTGGTGATAAATACTGTCACCTTAACCACATCTTCCACACTCATATTGGCAGCGGCAAGCACAGCCTGCACATTTTTAAGGCATTGAACAGCTTGCGCACTTACATCCCCTTCCACCACTTTGCCCGTGGCAGGATCCAAAGCAATTTGCCCCGAAGCGTAAAGGGTATTATTCTTTAAAATGGCTTGGCTATAAGGGCCTACTGCTCCAGGGGCTTTGTCGGTGCTAATAACTTCTTTCATCTTTTTTCTCCTTAATATGTATCGATGATTTGCAAAATTTCTGCTGTTTTATCGTGCATCAATGAGGCATCTCCCTTGGATTCCACATTAAGACGCAACAAAGGTTCAGTATTAGACGAACGCACATTAAAACGCCATGTACCAAAGCTCATGGATAGTCCATCAAGACGCTCTTCACTCTCAGCATCTTTAACATACGTTTCATGAATTTTTTTCATGATGCCGGGAGCATCGGTAACAGTCCTATTAATTTCCCCACTACAAGGATATTGCTGCATGCATTCTTCTACCAAGTCTGCCAAGCTTTTTTTACTGCTCACTAACAATTTTGCCACAAGTAGCCAAGGCAACATGCCAGAGTCACAATAGGCAAAATCTCTAAAATAGTGATGCGCACTCATTTCGCCACCATAAAGGGCATCTTCTTGGCGCATGGCCTCTTTGATAAATGCGTGTCCGGCCTTACTCATAAGGGTAATGCCGCCGGCCTTTTGCACCACGTCTTGCGTATTCCAAACAAGGCGTGGGTCATGAATTATTTTAGAATTTGGATATTCCTGCAACAAGCTTTGTGCCAACAAACCCACCACGTAATAGCCTTCAATAAAATTACCCGCCGCATCGTAAAAGAAGCAACGGTCAAAATCGCCATCCCATGCAATGCCCAAATCTGCTCCATTATCACGCACAGCCTTGGCTGTGGCCTCACGCCTTTCAGGCAGCAAAGGATTAGGAATACCATTGGGAAAATTGCCATCGGGTTGCATATTAGCTGTAGTTACACTAAAGGGTAGCAGAGGAATAATCTCTTGCATCACAAGCCCTGCGCAGCCATTGCCCGCATCCACATGCAATTTTAGTTGCACATCTTGCGCATGCAAAGCATCAAGTTTCACATAGTCTAACAAAAAGCGGATATATTCTTGACGATACGAACGCTTTTCGTAAGTACCGCTTGTAGGGCTTTCTTCATTAAGCGTCACAGTGGGCAATAACTCCAAAGCCTTGTCCCGAATATCAAAAAGACCCGTATCAGAGCTGATGGGCACGGCATTTTTACGCACAAATTTTAAACCATTATCATCACGAGGATTATGGCTGCCCGTAATCATGATGCCGCCGTCAAAACCTTGGGAAAAAGTAGCATGATAGATTTCTTCTGTGCCGCACAAACCAAGATCTATAACATGTACCCCCGCTTGACGTAAGCCTTCCACCAAGCCATCACGTAACACAGGGCCAGATAAACGACAATCACGCCCAATAACCACCGTTTTAGGCGCAAAAAGTTCAGCAAAGGCAAGACCTATAGCTTTAGCTAAAGCAGGGCTTAGCGTAGTAGGAAAAGTGCCACGCACATCATACGCCTTAAAAGAAGAAGCAAAACTCATAAAAATCCTTTTATAATCAAGTTATATAGTTATTCTCTCTATGCTTCGCAAATCTACGTACAAAAATCACCGCCTGTATATAACAAATAAAGGCCACAATGTCCAAAGATAAAGCGCAAAGAAGCCATAAAACATATGGAAAATAATTATGTTATGAGGGCGAAAGAAGAGTCTTTTACTAGTTTTTTTGAGTGCAACAAAATGACTTTAGAAGTTTTTATGGGGGGAAGGAAACCCTTTTGCTAGCGCCAAAAAGGGTCTCCTTCCCCCCATACCCCCCATCCTCTCCAAAACGCGCTTTATTTGTGCACCTAACCAAATGAGCTCTGAGGTATTGCAAAATGCAATTGGTGTCGATGAAATTGACACCAGCATTTTTGCAATATC
>CAYJDE010000108.1:0-8631 GCA_964368805.1 uncultured Desulfovibrionaceae bacterium | reverse complement strand
ATACCAGAATGCCCAATAGAAGCAAAGGGGAAATATGGCACTTTTGTATGGCTTGGCAAAGCATATGCGCATAGGGAAATCTTTGCGTCATACATTGCGTAGGGTCTCATGAAGTGTTGCCGACTAGTCAATGTCACTAAAAATCAAGAATAGGTGTAACTTTGCTTTGCCGTTACGTGATGATTTTTATGTCTTTGCCTTTGCATACGTTATTTTACACTTCGAACAAATTTTCAAATTCTAGACATAAAACTATATTTGAAAGTAATTGAGTAAAGATCTCATAGTAAAGAATATGCATAGGTTTTAGTTTTGGCGTTGTCCAAAAATATCCGTACCAATGCGCACAAAGGTGGCCCCTTCCAAAATAGCTGCTTCAAGATCTCCAGACATACCCATGGATAAATGCGGTAAATGACAGGAAAATTTTTGCTCAAGTTCATCACGTAAACGACGTAAAAGGGCAAAATAAGGTCTGGCTGCAAGGCCAGCATCAAAGACTGGAGGTAAACACATAAGCCCTTGAAGGTGTAAGTGGGGGCATTGTAATACCGCATGAGCAAGGGTAGGTAAATCTGCCATGGCCACGCCGGATTTTTGCGTTTCTTCACCGATATTTACTTGGATAAGTACTTGTTGGCGTATATTTTTATCTTTAGCCGCAGCATTGAGTAAGTGGGCAAGTTTTTCTGAATCTAGCGAATGGATAAGGTCAAAACGGCCCACCACTTCCTTGGCTTTACGACTTTGGATATGGCCTAAAAAATGCCAACGTGGCGCAGCACTTGTTTGTTCTTGTTGCCACCGTGTTGCAATGGTTTCTTGTTTTGCTACAGCTTCTTGCACATAATTTTCGCCAAAAATATTTTGTCCGGCCAGTGCGGCAGCGTAAACGGCATCGGCGCAATGAAATTTTGACACTGCCACTAGGGATACCGTTTGCGCAAGAGCTGCCTCTTGTTGTGCTTTTGCCATGCGCTGCTGCACCTGTGTCAGATTCGTGGCAATGACTTGCGGGGAAAGATGCTGGGCATTTTGCATAAGGCATACACCGTCTTATTCAGGCATCATGCCAAGATTACGCAAGAAATTGACATCTTCTGTCCAATTTTCACGTACTTTTACCCACAATTCCAAATGCACTTTGCCTTCGAGTAGAGTGATAATATCTTTGCGTGCATCACTACCAATGGCTTTAATGCTGGCTCCGGCTTTGCCAATGACCATGGCTTTGTGCGAGGGTCGGGCTACATAAATAACGGCATGAATTACCGTTTGCCCACGGGATTCGTCTTCTTCCCAATGTTCTATATCTACAGCGACGGAATACGGAACTTCCTGTTTTAACTGTATAAAAAGCTTTTCTCGTACAATTTCTGACACCATAAAACGCAAAGGTGCCGTAGAAAGTTGGTCTTCAGGAAATTCTGCTTCAGCTTCGGGTAGGTGGGAAACGATGAGCTTTTTTAGGTCTTCCAATCCATTGCGGCGTAAGGCAGAAGCGGGGAAAATATCTGCTTTAGGGAAAAGTTCATTTAACTGAGTTAGTAAGGGCAACATTTTGCTTTTATCGGCAAAAAGGTCAATTTTATTTACCACGATACATACAGGGCGTTCTTCCACAGCCAAGGCTTCGCCAAGGGCAGCTAAATCATTTTTGAGAAAATCAGGTTTGCGAATGTATAAATCGCCGTCGAGCATAAGGATGATCATGTGGGCTTGGGCCATACTTTGCCATGCCGACTGCAACATGGTTTTGCTTAAGCGTCCACGTACTTGGGCCATGCCCGGCGTATCCATAAAAATGATTTGAGCATCGTTTTCCGTAAGAATGCCCACGATTTGATTACGTGTGGTTTGCGGGCGCGGGGTAACGATGCTGACTTTTTGGTCTAAAATGGCGTTGAGCAGGGTGGATTTTCCGGCATTGGGGGGGCCCATAAGGGCAACCCAGCCACATTTATGCGTATTTTGTTGGGTCATGATGGTCTCCAATCATGAAAAGTAAGAAAGTATTGGCAAGGTATTTTTCGCATATGCTATGCGTTTGCCTTTGCAGGAAAAAAGTCCTTAGTCAACGCTTAGTAAATTTTTACTAAGTGTATATTTTTCTTTTTAAAGGGTACGTTGTTGGCATGGTACACGGTGTTCACGTTTTTTTACCAACATAAAGACAATGAAAGCCCCTAAAAATTTACTCAATGTCATGGAAATGACAGAGAAGGGGGTGGCAATGCCCACGAGGGAGAGAAAAATTATACTATCAATGGGGGCACCCACAAGGCTTGAATACAAAATTCTTTGAGAAAAAGGCTTTTTGGTAAAGGTAAAAACCGCCCAATCGGCCAATTCACCAAAAGCGAAGGCTAGTGCTGAGGCTAGAGCCAGTTCTGGCGTGGCAAAATACCAGCTTAAAGCACAGCCTATGAGCATGCACCAAAGGACATGGTGGCCCACATGTTTTTGCGCATAGTCACGTACAACGAAGGTAAAACCTACGGCTAAGGAAATGGGGGGCCACATTTCTCCATTGGGAAGAGCAATAAGAGGCACATGGACAAAGGCTACGTTGATGGCCAAAATAAGAGCAATGTAAATAATACAATGTAACATGGGGGCACCATAAGGGGCTTAAGCTGTTCCGTCAACGAAAAAAGGCCCTAGAATGGGAATTTTTCCGAAGGGGAAAGCTATTTTGCTTTTGCTATTCCATAGGGTAGATGGCGTTGCCTATTTTGTTTAAATTCTTGTCTTTAAGACCAAAGAACTGGTAAGCGCTTTCTATGTTTGCTGCAGATCTCCAGCAAAGCGCAAAAAATCTATCTTTGTAAACACTATCTTCACCTAGTTTTATATTTTCTTTAATTATTTTCCCTATTTCTTTATTGCTTAAGCCTAGTTTATTATGATAGGCAAAAAGTTTTTCCAAAAAAGTGCGTACCGTAGCTCTATTGGAATGCACGTTTATGGTATTGCTGCAGGCACTAACAACGCCCATATGAAAACCCATTCTTTTGATATCCTTGATGCCTTCTTCGTCGCTAGCGGGGGCTTGCCCTTGATATTCGAAGGCTATGCTGTATGTGGCAAAAGCGCATGTATGCATAACTAGTGTCATGAAAGCGATTTTTTTTAATGTCTGCATGGTGTTACATCCTATCACAATAAGAATTTTCTAAAAAGGTTTCTAGTTTTTCATCCATATATTGAATATAGTCGTTTAAATCTTTATCTCTTTTGCACTGCCCGCAGCGCATAATGACCTTACGTCAGGTTTTTACTGCCAATAGAGGGTGTTGGCAATGGTTACAGGCAATGGTGGTTTGCACTTCTCTGGCATAGGTGCGGGAAGAAAAAAAATACATGGGATTTCCTTTATTTATAAACTTTTCTGGCAAATTGCCCACCGGATACATAGAAGGTATTTTCCACAATGAAAAGTGCTTTTTCATCAATGCTAAAGACGATATTTTCCAATTGTTTTAAAAACACATTACTGGTAACGGTAATAAGCACTTCTTTATCCTTACCAGAATACGCCCCTTTGCCACGTACCAAGGTGACGCCAAATTGGCGCATAACATTGATGGCTTCGCACATGGCTTCACCACGGTCGGTGATGATGAATACGGTTTTACGATGGCTGAAAACCCGTAACATATATTCCAGAACGGTGGAGTTCATAAAAAGCATAATGGCTGAAGCTATGATGAGATCTAAGTCTAATCGTATGGAAGCTAAGGAAAAAACTACTAGATTGAAGGTAAAAGAAAAGGTGCCCACAGAAATATTCCAGCGTTCACGCATGGCCACGGCAATAATATCTGTACCGCCGGCACTACCAAAAGAGCGCAACATAATGCCCGAGCCTGTACCTGTAAGTACAGAGGCGAAAACGGCGGCATAGAATTGATTATCCACGGGAATGGTAAAGGTAAAGAGGGAGCCCCATACGGTGGTGACAACGGCCCCATACAGACTATATAATAAAAAGACCCGCCCCACACAAAACCAACCAAAAATAAAGATGGGAATGGATATGGTAAAATACCAAATGGGTACTGTTAAAAAGTCGGTGAAATACCAACTTAGCATGGATATACCCATAACGCCACCGGCCACAAAATTATGGGGAATGGCCACCGTTTGAATGCCCATGGCATAAAAACCGCTTCCTATGGTTAAAAGGAGGAGGTTCCACCAAACGGATTCGGCAAGACGCGGATTGTAGGTTCTTTGTAAAGGCATAATATCTCCTTTTTACCAGAGGTTCCAAAGCATTCTAGAAGCAACGCAGATAAGAAAAAGCGCAAAAAAGCGTTTTAAGGTAGGCACAGGTAAGCTGTGTGCCAATTTTGCGCCCAAGGGGGCTGTAAAAAAACTTGCCGCAGCAAGGCCGGCAAAGGCTAACAGGTGCACATAGCCAAGGGTATAAGGTGGTAGATTTTCCACGCTATACCCACCGGTAATATAGCCAAGAGTACCGGCTACGGCAATGGGAAAACCAATGGCGGCAGAGGTGCCTACGGCAGTACGTAAAGGAATTTTGCAAAAGTCCATAAAAGGCACAGACATGGTGCCACCGCCAATGCCCACAAAACTTGAAATAAGGCCAATGCCTGTTCCCACAGAGCTGATGCCTAAAGGAGAAGGCAGTTTTTCTTGATATTCAGCACTGTTTTCTGTGACATTTTTTTTCTGTAACAGCATATTTAAGGCCACGAAATACAAAAAGATAATAAAGACGACTTTTAAGTAACTACTGGGAATGTGCGTGGCCACTAGGCCCCCTGCAAAGGTTCCCAATAAAATGCCCGGCGTAATGGCTTTGACAATATCCCAGCGTACGGCCCCTTTAGCATGATGAGATTTGGCACTGGATATGGACGTTACCATGATGCTGGCCAAGGAGGTGCCCAAAGCCAGATGATGTATCATATCGGGGGGAATGGCTAAGAGAGGAAAAATAAGAGAGAGGATGGGCACAATGATAATACCACCGCCCACACCTAATAGGCCTGCAAGTACGCCTGCCACAGCTCCGGCAGCTAAAAAACATATAAGAGAAAAAAGCATGTATATCCTTAGGATAGGGTAAAATGTTTTTTAAAAGTCGCATTGTATATGCATACGTCCCGTACTATCAGTCCCTTTCAGCTCTCGCACAATACCTCCTAAGGCTCCGGCCAATATCCTTTGAGTAAAAGGGTTCAAGGCAATGGCTTTACCATTTACTTGTAATTGTAATGTGCCTTGCAATACCGCACATGCAGGCGGTTTGTGCGCCTTGTCTGACTTGCCCGACTTGTCCCTGAGGCCGATTTTGTCTGCCACGAGAGCTTTAGCTAAAGCATAACAGCTTTCATACCCACAAGCACCGCAGGAAAGGCGTGGCAATAAAAAAGCGTGTTTTTGAATACGCATGGCCAAGGCCTGTATGTGCAGTTTTTCCCCCGTAAAATGCGGAAGGACTCGTGTTTCGTGTGTATCTTTCATAATGTTCGAGTCATATGCTTTGGCTGACGCACAGTGCTGTGCCTGTGTAGGTAACAATGTGCTAGGCTCAAGGTCTGTCCCTATGCTATAGGTTGCCAAAGCCAATTCAGGTTTAAGCTGTATATCTGTGCTGTCTTGCTCTTGCCCCAGGCAGATGATGCGTGGTAAAAAGTCGCAGCTTTTGCCTCCTTCCATAAGGAGAATGTCTGCAGAAAGCAAGGGTAAAATTGCGCCCAAATCCATTTTTTCCATCCATATTAAGGAGGCAGCATCTTGTCCCAAGGTGAGTACCGTGCGGGGTTTTGTGGTATTGTGGGCATTGGCTTGGCACATGCGGCCTGTATCACTGCTATCTTGGGGTGATAAAAGCGTATGCGCATCTTTTTGAATGCTTTTTACGCAAGCAACGCTGAGCCCTTGCGCTTCTAAAGCCTGCGCCAATTGTAAAAGCAAGGTCGTTTTTCCGGTATTTTTATATCCTACAATATTTATTGCCTGCATTGCTTGCCTACCAATGGCGAAAGGGGGCTAAAAAAGGACGAAGGCTGGCCAGCATACTGTCTTGATAGGACGTGTTTGTAACCAAATAGTCCATGTCGTTGACAAAGAGGACACGACAGCCCCTGTGGATAATAATTTTTGCAGGTTTTGCTTCCTTCTGTAAGCCCACAGCCTTGGCTGCCGCTGACCCAAATATAACTAGCCCTCGAGCCTTAAGTCTTTCTACACCGGTCCAAAACGCTGCTTCATGGGGTACAAGTTCCGGAAGCGTATCGGGGCCGTTGGTAGCATCACGTGCAGAAGGGGAAGAAGTGGGTAGGGCCGCAGGCCACAGAGAGTACTCTTTAAAGCTTTGTTGCAGATGAGTTATGATAATTTTTTTCAAGAGGTTACGTCGTGCATCACTTGGATACCCACATAAATCATAGCCTAAAGACCAATAGGTCCAAAGTACGGCATTGGGGTTTGTGGCATTAAGGCGCTCTTGCCATGGCAAAGGCAGTTCTTCAAGCAGGGCAGGGATGTGCTGCGGCTGTTGAGAAGCAAGCGTTGGTGCTTGCATTTGACCATAGGCATTAGGGTGCGCAGGTTTTGGCATACTTT
Organism: uncultured Desulfovibrionaceae bacterium; assembly: GCA_964368805.1. Lineage (GTDB taxonomy): Bacteria > Desulfobacterota > Desulfovibrionia > Desulfovibrionales > Desulfovibrionaceae > CAYJAD01. The sequence continues at coordinate 2,031 of CAYJDE010000108.1, read as the reverse complement.
GCTGTGCTGGCCCTTGGCTAAGCTGTTGCGCTGGTCCTTGGTTACATTGCTGCGCTGGCTTTGGCGTATTGTGTTGTGCCAGAGCGTGGGCAGCGGGGTGTTGTTGTGTCAAGGACGGGGGAGTTGCCCCTTGGCTAGGGTACTGGGCAGGTCTTGGTATACCTTGTTGCGTGGCATGTGCCCTTTGGTTACTCTGTTGCGCTGGTGTAAAGGCAGTATTTGTTTGAGGATGTGGGCTACGACCAGCTTGCGAAGAAGGTTTGGGCGGCATTTTGGGAGCCGCTATTTTAGCGTGACATAAGGAAAACGCTGCAGGAACAGGTTTTTCTGCCAATAAGAAATCTACGCCTTGTTGCTGCCAAGGCAAGAAAAAAGGGTCTATATGTTCAAGAGCCATGAGCATAATCTCCATGCCACATCGGTTTTCGCAAGGGTGGGCCATGTTTCACTTCTGCCTTGCGTATCCATAACAAACATAGCATTGGTGGCAGTACCAAAGCCAGAGTCCGTGCGAGAAATATTATTGCCGGCAATAATATCTGCTCCTTTACTGTGAAGCTTTTTTTGTACGGCAAGGGGCATGTCTTCTGCTGTTTCTGCCGCAAAACCAAGGATTTTTTGGTGGGATTTTTTTTGCTGGGCAAGGGTACGTAAAATATCGGTATTGGGGGTAAAGTTTATCTGAAAGCCTTCAGCGGCCTGATCTTTCTTAAATTTTTCATGCAAACCTTTGGCATGGGGTATGGGGGCATAATCGGCCACAGCGGCAGTAAATATGCCCAAATCCATGCGTGGCCAAAGATCGGCGGCGGCTTGATACATTTCTTTGGCAGAAAGTACATCATAGCGGTGTATTTGAGGATGTTTTGGCAAATAGCCGGCCCCTTCAGTAATAGGGCCGCAAACAACATGCACCTTGGCCCCACGTAGCCATGCACTTATGGCAAGGGCCATGCCCATGGTACCTGTGGATGGGTTGGACCAATAGCGTACGGCATCCCAGGCCTCACGGGTGGGACCAAGAGTGATGAGCACATGTTTGCCTTGCATATCTTGTTTCGTTAAGGCTTTTAAAGACAACAGCCAAATATGGCGCAGGTCTGCCAAGCGTCCTTGTCCTTCCTGACCACAGGCAGTACCGCCTTGTTCCGGTACAATGACTTTAATACCACGTTGACGCAAGGTGTCCACATTGGCCTTGGTGGCGGCATTGGCCCACATGCGGGGATTCATGGCCGGTGCCACAAGCAAGGGGCCGTCAAAAGCCAGAGCTTGACAAGCCAGCAAGGTGTGGGCATGTCCGTGGGTCACTTGGGCGAGCGTGGAGGCCGAAGCCGGCGCAATGAGCATGGCATGGCAATTTTGCCCTGGTTCCAGATGGCCAAAAATACGTTCTTGCTCCCACATATTTGTGTAGATGGGCAGAGCCCCTAAAGCTTCAAAGGTAAGGGGCGTAATAAATCGCTGGGCAGCATCGGTGAGAGTTACGCTGGTATGTAGAGCATTTTTTCCCCACCAACGTACTAAATCCACAGCCCGAAAAGCGGCAATGGAACCACATACCCCCAAATGTATCCCCTTGCCATGGTAGGGATTATTTTCGGAAAATATATACGGTGCACTGTACATGTGAACACTTTATCCTTATTCTATGGCGCAAACAAGTACAACATATTTCCGTGCTTGTCTGTACGCTGTGCCGGTTACCGGTAATCTCATTGCCAATAGATCGCTGCCAATGGTGGCATTGTTTGGCAGTAAACTTTTGCTACAAGTACTGTATAGCCTATAGCAAGGCACATTGACAAGGCAAGGTTTGCTTACAGTTTGCTGAAAAAGGGCAGTCGGCTGAAAAAGAATAATCTACGTCGTCAGACTCGTTTTTTGCTTCAGTCGAGTACCAGAAGAGTCCGACCCAAAGGGCTTGTAGCCGTTAGGTGAGGAACGAACCTTACGGATATCGTGCGCCTAGGCGTCACTCCATCCGCAAAAAACTTCGTCTTCCTCGTATCTTATCCTTTTTGAGCCGAC
>CAYJDE010000107.1:0-8735 GCA_964368805.1 uncultured Desulfovibrionaceae bacterium | reverse complement strand
AAAAAAATGAATCAGTATTTTCCTAAGAAAATACATGGCCTTGATGCAAGACAAGTACTAGGCAAGCGAAGAGGTACTAAGGTAACATTTTTTTCTATATATCTTGCCATGTTTTACCTTTGTATGAAAAAATGGATAGCTTACGGTGCGCAAATTTTGCACGAACTTCTGATTTTTAGCGGCATTAATAATGATTGATGCCAGCGTGGAAAAAGAGCATGAATAAGTATGCGTGGGATGTAAAATACTCTGTAGGTCATGAAAAGATTGATGCGCAACATCGTAAAATATTTGGAATATTGCGTGAAATACAATTGGCTTTTTATGAGAACATAGACTCAAAGCTGGTGCTCGCTATCATTAAGGATTTGCAACTCTTTGTCATAGAGCATTTTTCCTTGGAAGAAGGGGAGATGTTGCCGTATAAAGATAAGTTGCCCACCTATGCAGAGCATATTCAACAACATCTATTGCTTGTGTATAGTGTAAATGTACTTATGGAACATTTTCAGCAAGATGGAGCGAAGATGGCCGAGGAATTATATGAGGTGTTGCAAATGTGGCTGAAGGCACACATTCAAGATATGGATATGAAAACCTTTAAAATTATAAATACTATTAAAGCCCAATAAGGGGTATGCCTTGCTGTATACGTATGGGTATTTCTTATGAGGACTTTTCCTTGTAAGAAAAGGCAAGTTTGCATACACTACCCATGGTAGGACCATTTTTATTGTAGATTTTTTGGGGGTATGTATGGACGAGTATGTATGGAACGATAAATATTCTACAGGGCATGCTGCCATTGATGCGCAACACAAACAAATTTTTAGCATGCTACAGCAATTCCAAGAGGCCTTTAAAGGAAGAATGGATTCGGCCTTAGTATTTGGCAAAATTAAAGAATTGCAAGTGTATGTGGTGGATCATTTTGCCCTTGAAGAAAAAGAAATGGCACCTTTTAAAGAGACATTGTCTTTATATTCCGAACATATCCAACATCATGCCCTGCTAATACAAACGGTGGGTGTTTTTATGGATCGTTTTGAACGAGAAGGCGTTGGTATTGCAAAAGAAATGTATAAAGTTTTAGGTATGTGGCTTGATACGCACATTAAAGATATGGATATAAAAACCTTTGAAGCTCTTAAAGATCTTAAGGGACAATAAATACGTTTGTGTAAGGTATAAAAAACTTATGCAGGGATATTGATAATTTTTTTTCGTATAATGCCTTTTGTGGAGGAAGATATGTCAGATAAACTTCGGGTGGCTGTAGTGGGTGCCACCGGTGCCGTAGGTCGTGAAATGCTAAACACTTTGCATGAGCGTGCCTTTCCTGCTACTGAAGTAGTAGCTTTTGCTTCTGCGCGTTCGGCAGGGGTAAAGGTGCCTTTTGGCGAAACAGAATTGACGGTACAAGAACTTAAAGAAGATGTATTTGATGGCTTTGACATGGCTCTTTTCTCTGCCGGTGGTACAACCTCAGAAATATTTGCTCCCCATGCTGCCGCTGCTGGCTGTATAGTTATCGATAACTCTTCAGCATGGCGCATGGACGAGCGTTGTCCCTTAGTGGTGCCTGAAGTGAATGCGCATGCACTAGCAGATCACAATGGCATTATTGCCAATCCCAACTGCTCCACCATTCAAATGATGGTGGCTCTTAAACCCTTGCATGATGCCGCCACCATTAAGCGCATTGTGGTATCTACGTATCAAGCTGTTTCTGGAACGGGGCAAAAAGCTATTGCGGAGCTAGAACAGCAAGTACGTCAAATGTTTAACATGCAAGAACCTGACGCCGAAGTTTATCCACACCGCATTGCGTTTAATTGCTTACCACATATCGATGTTTTCTTGGAAAATGATTACACCAAAGAAGAAATGAAGATGGTGCAAGAAACCGTGAAAATTTTGGAAGACCCGCAGGTGAAAGTCACCGCCACCTGTGTGCGTGTACCTGTTTTTTATGGGCATTGTGAATCCATCAATATTGAAACAGAAAAAAAACTTAGCGGCGCACAGGCCAGAGCCCTTTTGGCTCAGGCCCCCGGCGTGCAAGTATATGACAACCCACGGGAAAAAATGTACCCCATGCCCATAGATGCCAGCGGAGAAGACGCCACCTTTGTGGGGCGCATCCGTGAAGATGAGAGCATTGAAAATGGGCTTAATTTATGGGTTGTGGCCGATAATATTCGTAAAGGTGCTGCACTGAATGCTGTGCAAATTGCCGAAGTTCTTTTAGAAAAAAATTGGCTTGGCGTGGAAGATCGCCAAGTGTTTAGTGTTAAATAATGCAAAGTTCACCAGAAATTCTCGACTTTTCAGCATACCTTCAACGTCTGCTGGCAGTACAGCGACCCGGTGCAGAAAAAATTCTCGCTTTTTATGAACATCGAGTAGGGGCCATTTGTACAGATGTACGCCTTTTATTGGCCCCTCTTGATGATCATCTTTGCCATCGTGGTGATGGTGTTTTTGAAAGTATTGCTTATAAAGACGGCCGCCTTTTTCAATTGTCAGCCCATATGGAGCGCATGCAAAATTCTGCGGCAGGTTTGAAAATTACCCCGCCATGTTCTTGGGAAATGGTGCAAGAGCGTATTATGGCCGTGGCGGCGGCTTCTGGTAAAAAAGAAGGGGCTATACGCATTTTACTGGGGCGTGGCCCCGGCGGTTTTGGCATTTCTCCGGCTGAGTGTCCAGAAGCTTCACTGTATATTATTGCCATTGCCAGTAAAACACCCTCGGAAGCTTGGTATGCCAAGGGGCTTACGGCTTGTCGCTCTGCCATTCCTGCCAAGCAAAGTTATTTGGCAAAATTAAAAAACGCCAACTATTTGCCCAATGTGCTTATGGCTGAAGAGGCCTTGGCAAACAATGTGGATGTGGCCTTTTCCTTCGATGCCAATAATTATTTGGCGGAAGCTGCCGTGGCCAATGTGGCTTTGGTGGCTGCAGATGGAGCCTTGATTTGCCCACATTTAACCCACGCTCTTTCCGGTACCACGCTTATGGGAGCATTGGAAGTGGCAAAGCCGCTTATGCCCATACGTTTTGAAAATATCACCGAAGAAGCCATTTGGGCGGCGCAAGAAGTATTACTTTTTGGCTCCACACCGCTTTGTGTTGGGGTAACCCACTATGAAGGACGCCCCATTGGTAAGGCTGTGCCTGCCGCACCAGGGCCTGTATCACATGCCTTACGCCACGGTCTCATGCACAGTTTATGGACGGAGGGAACAGCCTTTGAATAAAAAAAAATCCCAGAGTACTGAACCCCAAGTAAAGCGTTGCGACGCTTCTGACGTTGCACAGCAGCAAGTATGTTCCCCTGATGACTTGCAAGGGCAAGACAAGGCAAACGATGTAACCCCAAATACAGATCAGGGTATAGGACAAGTTGCAGAACGGGCTTCAGGGCAGGCTGCAGAGCAAGAGCAAGGACAGATTACGCCTAAAAAACAATCCAAAGAGCAAGTTTCAGGGCAGGCTAAAGCGCAAGATAAAAGTCAAACCAAGGCCCCCCATGCTGTCATGGCCCATGAAAAACCTTTGCCTATACTTTTGCTGGATGCGGGGCTGACCTTTGGGTATAGGCAGCAAGAAATTTTGGCCTTAGCCATATATTTACAGACACGAGGCTTTGTTGTGCTTTTGGCTTGTCCGCAAAGCAGTATCTTACGCATAAAAGCGCAAGCTGCAGGGGTATCTTGCTTTGATTTAGCACATAAAGGCTCAAAAATGAGTCTAGGCCTAGGGGTGTTTTTACGGCTTTTGTGGCGCTTTAAAAAGAAAGACCCTTTGTGCATACATGCATTTTCCCCCGATTTTTTACCCCTTGTGCATCGCTTGGTGCATTGGCGTTTAACCGGGGCTACTTTGGCTTTTTATTCGCTTTTTGAAGCTGCTACGTTGCCTAGTCATGCCGATCATAGCCCCGATGCAGAAAGTATTCCACAGCAATTATCGCCGCTTATGGCTAAGTATCTCACTTGTATCGACAAGGTGACGGTACCTTCCTCCCATGTGCGTGCTACATGGGCGCAAGCGGGTATAGAGGCCTCTCGTTTAAAAGTGATTCGTCCTGCTGTGCCAGCGCTTGAAGGTAGCGTAGAACATACAGCGTATGCAGAACATGAGGGGCAGGCCCAGCAGGCACAACGTTTTGTTTTTGTGGTGGCCACGGAATTTTTAGAAAACTCTTGTTTAGATGTGCTTTTTGGTGCCATGCTTGAGCTGGAAAAGCATGACTTTGCTATGCCTTGGGAAGTGCGTGTGGTGGGGGAAGGGCCAGATTTTGCCACTTATATGCAAAGGGCTGAAGATCTTGGCGTGGCCCCTCGTTTGGCTTTGCTATCCACCATTGATGCTGATTTTCCTTTACAGGTGACATTACCCCATGGGCATGCGCTTATTTTGCCGCAATTGGGCCCGCAAGGGAATATGCATGCCTGTATCAATGCTTGGGCTTTAGGCTTGCCTATTATTGCCACACATATTGCCGAATATACCGAACTTATGGAAGTGGCCGCCAGAATTAGTCGAGGCTCCAAAGGCGGTATCATAACCGTTGTGCCCCAAGATGCCAAAGCACTAGCCGCTGCCATGCAAGAAATTATGGGACAGCGTGCCCGCTATGTGGAATTGGCTAAGGAAAGCCATACCATGCGCAATTATGCTCTGATGTCAAGGTTAGAAGATACGTACATGGATGTGTACAAAGGCGGCATTGCCAGCTTTGGTTGGGTGCTTCCTCAAAAGAAAAAATAACATATTAGGTAAGTTATGAAATGTAAAGTGTGCAAAGCCACTGCTGTGGTCTCTTTGCGAAGTCATCATGTCGGATTTTGTGCGCCCTGTTTTTTGCAATTTTTTCAAGGGCAAGTGGAAAAGGGCATACGCAAGCAAAAGCTGTTTACCCATGAAGACCGTATTTTAGTGGCCCTTTCCGGTGGCAAGGATTCCCTGACACTTATGTTGGAACTCTCCCGCCAGGGCTATGATGTAACAGGATTGCATATAGATTTATCCATCCCGCAATCTTCTGCCGATACACGGGCAGTGGTGGAACGGTTTTGCCATAAGCATGGTTTTAAACTTATCATTAAAGAAATGGCCGCTGAAGGTTTAGCCATACCTCATGTGAAGGCCAAGTTAAAGCGCCCCATTTGCTCGGCCTGCGGTAAAATTAAACGCTATTTCTTCAATAAGGTAGCCATGGATGAGGGATTTACAGCCTTAGCCACAGGGCATAATTTGGATGATGAAGTGGCACGCTTGTTTAGCAATACCATACGCTGGGATAGAGCCTATCTTTCAGACCAAGGCCCAAAGCTTGAGGCAGAAGACGGCTTTGCTTGTAAAGTAAAGCCCTTATGGCGGCTTACTGAATTTGAAACGGCGAACTACGCTTTTTTGATGGGTATTGAAAATCATTATGCATCGTGCCCTTACAGCCAAGGGGCCAGCTTTACGCAGCATAAGCATTTGTGGCAACAGCTAGAAGAAGCCATGCCGGGCCGTAAAATAGACTTCTACCAAGGATTTTTACAGCGTGGGCGACCTATTTTTGCCAAGCATGAAGCACAAGAAGGGGTGGAATTGCGCCCTTGTGCCTCTTGTGGTTATCCCACATCGGCAGAAATATGCGGTGTTTGTAGAATAAAAAGTGTGGTGGCTGAAGGCTAACGAAAGGTGTTTTGCGCTGCTACGCTACTCATACTGCACGTGCCATCCTTTCGCCTGTAAGGCTTTGACAGAAATGGCTCCAAGGCGGCGAAGCATAAGCTTTTTTGGCCCTATTATCTCTACAATGGTGGAGGGTAGTGGGCCGTATGTTTCAGCATCCATATTAGAAGACAATGGACCGTGTGCATCTTTTGCACACAACGCCTCTGTGGGCTGTAAGGTCGAAGCTAAGCCCCCTAATGCTGGGTGTATAGGTGTCGTTGTACTTGCCATTTGAGGCTCTGCCATGTCCTCCATATCCTCCATATCCGTCATGTCCGCTATGTCTAGCACATGGGGTATATGACGCAAAAGTTCGCTACTAAGCTCATGGATATGGCGTGGCGGTGTTTGACCGCTGATATTGGCACTGCTACACACCAAGGCTGTACCCACAGCGTGGGCTAGTTGTCTGGCAATGGTATTGGAAGAAATGCGCACAGCCACCTTGCCGGTTCCTGCTGTCAATATAGGTAGAATATGGGACTTTGCAGGGCAAATAAGGGTGAGTGGGCCGGGCCAAAAGTCTTTGGCAAGGCTTTGTTCTTGCTCGCCCACTTGGGCAATGGCTTGCACTTGTTGCCAATGGGCCGCCAATACAGGCAAAGGTTTTTGGGCCGCACGTTGTTTGCCCCAAAAAATATGTTCTACTGCTGTGGGCGAATCCATGGCACAGCCCACAGCATAAAAAGTTTCTGTGGGGTAAATAAGGCATTGCCCTGTACGTAGCAGTTGAACAGCCTCGTCAATGCTTCGTAGCATATGTTGAGGTAAATGAAGGGATGTACACATCATGGCTAAAAAACCTTTACGAATTATTGCTGTGGGCGCATTAAAAACCCCTCATTGGAAGGGCGCAGCCACGCATTATATGCAACGATTGCAACATTGGCGTACGGTGCAAGAAGTTATTGTGAAAGACGGAGATGCCGCCTTACCTACTCAAGATCGTAATGCTCTTGAAGGGCAAAGAATTTTAGCCAGCGTACAAAATTCCGATGTGCTCATCTGTCTTGATGAGCGAGGCAAACTTTTTACCTCACAGGAATTCTCTACATTTTTACAAAAAATTTCTGAAAACGCCACCCAAACCCCTTGTTTTGTCATAGGCGGTGCTTTTGGCCTTGATGCCAAGGTGCGTCAAGCTGCTAAGTATACCATGGCCCTTGGCCCCATGACCTTTCCTCACGAATTGGCTCGTGTGCTTCTTTGGGAGCAACTGTATAGGGCTGAAGCCATTGCCCGCAAGGTACCGTATCATCATTAAATGCGCATTTGCCTAATGACTTTTTTTCGCATTATATTTTAGACTTCTTGTCTTGCACACACCAAAAAAAGCGTTCTTGCCCCTGCACATGGTAGGAAAACTCCTGCTCTACGTGCCAACCTAGCTTCACAAGCTCCGCTTGAGGAGCAGCCTCCAAGGCCATAAAAATCACCCTTCCTTGCTCCGCCAAACTTTCTTGTACAAAGGGCAACATTGTTTGCCAAGGCATAAAGGCACGGCTTACAATCAGTGATGCTTGCGTGTTTTGGTTTTTTTGTTGGTCAAAAAAAGCTTCGGCACGTCCTCGAAACACAAAGGTCTCGGGAAGGGCATGGCCCATGGCTTGTAGTTGCGCAAGAATGGTGCTTAAAAACAACGCTCTTTTCTCTCTGGCTTCCACAAAATGATATTGCCCTTTTTGCCAAAGCATGCGTAGCGGTATGCCAGGCAATCCTGCGCCGGAGCCCAAATCCCAGATATGAGATTTTACCGATAAAGAATGGGAAAGAGGTAGATTCTGCAAAAAATTTTCTAGATATAAAGAATCAATTATGAGCCCATGTAAACACTCTTGCCAAGTGCGGGCGCCCACTAAATTCATAACAGTATTCCACTGCATGAGAGTAGAAAGGTATTGTGCAAGTGGTGCATGAATACTTTGCGGTACGGCAATGGGCCACTTGGCTACCGCTTCAGTAACCTGTGTGGTTGTGAGCGGCGTACTTTTTTTAGGTGTTTTTTTTCGCATGTATGCATGATAAACACATATATGAAAATAGCAAGAAAAGTTGTCTGTATGCACAGGACTTTAAAAAACACTTATGCAAGGGGGCCTAATGACACATGGTTACTTTGAAGAGCATTGTGTTTGGATGCCTTGGTGTTGCAGAATATGGTGCTGGAATATGATGCTTGCTTATTTATAAAGACTCATTTATAATACACTTTTGTCTTTGAAATGGATTTTCCCTTATACGCTTATGTATATAACAGTTTTTACTGTGTTAATACTTGGTATGCACATTTTATGGAGGAAGTTTTTATGCGTCGCCTTTTACCCTTAGTATTGTTGCTGGTATGTTTTTTAGCAGCCTGCAAGTCTGAACAAAAACCACAAGAATCTGCCCAGACCAAAATATACGTGCTAGATACGGCACGGGTGTTTCGTGAAAGTGAACCTGGAAAATCCGGTGTAGCTTTTTTACAGTCTTTACAAGGCGAAATGCAGCAAATGTTTGTGGATCTTCAGGCAAAGTTACAAGCTGACCCTGAAAATATGGAAGTGCAACAAGAGGCACAAATGGTTTTTGGGCAATTGCAACAACGCATGAATGCCGAAGAGCAAAATGTCATGAATGCCCTTAATGACATGATTTTGCGTGTGCTTGACGAATATAGAACAAAAAATAATATCGCGCTTATTCTAGGGGCAGAAACCATCCATGCCTATGATAAGTCTTTAGATATTACTGATGACATTATTGCCGCTGTCAATAAAGAGAAAATTGAATTCAAAGCTGTTATGCCTATGACAAAAGCCGATGATGCTGATGCCCAAAAAAATGATGCGCAAAAAGCAGATAGCAAAGAAGACCCTAAAAAAGAGTCCGACAATGATGGTGCAGTTAAACAAGACGCAGCTAAATCAGACACAAAAGCATCTGATGTAGCCAAAACGCCAAGTACGCCAGCTGCTGATACAGCTAAGGCCGACGAGGCTAAGCCCGCTGCG
>CAYJDE010000106.1:1976-8869 GCA_964368805.1 uncultured Desulfovibrionaceae bacterium | reverse complement strand
ATTATAGCTTAGATTTTCAGCAATATGCAAAAGCTGCAAAGGATGTGATTGCAATAAACAATTATATAGATTAAATATTTCCTTACGTTTAACAATTTCATTTTTTGTTTGAGTAAGCAAAGATAGACCTAAAGCAGCATGAAGTTCACTCATTTTAGCATTAATCCCCAAGCTATAATGCTTGTCACCAATATGCCCAAAAGCACGAGCTAAAAATAGGTTTTCATAAGACTGCTTATTATGTGCAATAACACAACCACCTTCAGCCGTGTGAAAAATTTTAGTAGCATGAAAACTACAAATGGAATAGTCGCCATAGCTTAAAAGGGATTTCCCTAAATATTCTGAACCAAAAGCCTGAGCTCCATCATATATAAGCGACACATTAAATTCATTACAAATATTTTCTAATTCTTCAACATTGCAAGCAATTCCATAAATATGAACTGCCATAACACCTGCTATATCAGGATGTTCTTGTAAAGCTTGTTTTAATAATGCGGGAGAAATACATAAGTTTTTTGCATCTACATCTACAAAAACAGGAGTACAACCTATCCAAAGAAGAGCTGAAAGTGTGGCAACATATGTGTAAGGTGTAACTGCAACTTTTTTACCTGCAAGCCCAGCACATTGGAGAGCAAGCATAAGTGCATTTGTACCATTATTACATGATAAAAGATATGGAACGTCAAGATATTGCTGTAAAGCTGACTCTAGTTCTTGCACACAAGAACCATGATTTGTTAAGTATGCCGTTTCAAATAAAGTAGAGATACGAGCATAAAATTCTTCTCTCTCTGGCATACGAGTTTGAGTAACATTATATCTTTTTTTCACTAAAAAACACCACTAAATTATGTAGCCTGCACATAACTTAACAATTTGATAAAATTTATTTTTATATAAACTACAGATATCAATTTAATGACCCTACACCATGACTCAACCAACACTAGTTGAGTATAGCAATCAAAAAGAAACTTGTATATGAAAAAATTAAGACAATTAAAGCAAATCTTGACAAAACTGTGCCACAAATTTGGCCAAAAATTTTCCCTCTCACCTTTACATTCATGGCGAAAAATTCTATTATAGTATACCTGTAAAAGAAGTTTGCATAGAAAAAGGATACTGGTAATATCATTTAAGTTATAAAAAGAGTATGTATGAGCATATTGTTAATTTCTTGTGTAAAAACCAAGCAAAATACACCATAGAAAGCAAAAAATAAATAAACAGCTATGAGTATATTCACCCCTAAGCTTTTTACCTTACTTAAAAATGGTTATTCCTCGTCGGATTTGCAAAGTGATGCAATTGCTGGACTAACGGTGGCAATTGTTGCCCTTCCGCTTGCTATGGCTCTGGCGATTGCTTCTGGTGCATCACCAGATAAAGGGCTTATAACGGCGGTTATTGCAGGTTTCTTAATTTCTTTCTTGGGTGGCTCACGGGTTCAAATCGGTGGCCCTACAGGTGCGTTTGTTGTTGTAATCTTTAATGTCATTTCCGAGCACGGATATGATGGGCTTGTTCTGGCAACCTTGATGGCTGGGGTTATTTTAGTCGTGGCAGGCTATACTCGCATGGGACAGATTATAAAATTTATTCCACATCCTGTGGTCACAGGTTTTACAGCAGGCATTGCCGTCATAATTGCGTCCTCTCAGGTGAAAGATTTTTTTGGACTTCAGGTTGATAATGTTCCTGCTGATTTTATCCCAAAATGGACAGCCTATTTTGATGCCATAACTACAGTCAATATAGCCACATTGGGGGTTGGGTTGTCAGCTTTATTGATTATTATTGGCTTACGACGTTTTACGCCAAAACTCCCTAGTTTTTTAATTGCGATTGCCTTATCTGCTGTTATAGTCTTTATATTCCAAATTCCTGTTGAAACGATAGGCTCACGTTTTCCAGATATCTCAACTGGCTTGCCCATGCCACAACTTCCTGCATGGGATTTTGCCAAACTGCAAAGCGTAATTCCTTCTGCCTTTACCATTGCCTTTTTAGCAGGGATTGAAGCACTCCTGTCTGCTGTTGTTGCCGATGGAATGACGGGATACAAGCATCGTTCCAATCAGGAGTTGGTTGGACAAGGTTTTGCCAATATCGCCTCTGGTTTATTTGGTGGGCTACCCGCAACAGGTGCAATTGCCAGAACAGCAACCAATATTAAAGTGGGCGCAAAAACACCAATGGCAGGGATGTTCCACGCTCTGTTTTTACTGCTCTTTATGCTGTTTGCTATGGATGTTATGGTCTATGTACCCATGGCGGCACTTGCTGCAATTCTTTTTGTCGTGGCCTGGGGTATGAGTGAAATCGGGCACTTTATTCATATTTTCCGCCTGTCACGTACAGATCGTACCGTAATGATATTAACATTTTTGCTTACTGTATTGGTGGACCTCACAGTAGCTATTGGTGTTGGCGTAACCCTTGCGTGCTTGCTTTTTATGAAACATATGAGTGAAACTGTAGAAATTAAATCTGAATGGCGTAAATCCAATACGCTTTATGATGAAGAAGCTGAATATGAAGCACAACGTAACTATCTACCTCAAGGTGTTGAAGTATTTCAAATTACAGGACCATTCTTTTTTGGTGTCGCGTCTGATTTGGTTGACACGCTCAAAGCCATGGGAGAGATGCCTAAAGTTTTAATCTTAAGAATGCGTCTTGTGCCGTATCTGGATGCTACGGGAGAAAATGCTCTGGAATCGGTTATCAAGCAATGCAGCGACAGCGGCACAAAAATTATATTTAGCGGTCTACGGCCTCAGCCCATGCAAATGCTTAAAAATGCACATATTGAAGATGGAACAACTCATGTAAGTTTTGTACCTGATTATGAAACAGCACTCAAAAAAGCCGCCAAGGATATTATGCAAGTAACGTAAGCCGTACAATAGTTATGGCTATGCTTCTACCATGCAAGTTTCACCTGTAGCATGTACTTATAATACTCTTGAATATATGGAATTTTATGCAGAATTGATCTCTGAGTTTACTCATAACTCCCTTACCTACACCTTGCCTTCTGGTTAATTCAAAGTTACTCTATACACATGAACAGCAATTTGACCCTAAACCCTGCATTGTCCTTCGTAGGCTCTGCCCTGGAAGAACCAGAACAGCGTGCAGGAATACCCTTGTTTATTTCCTCTGTGTCAGCTGGCTTTCCATCGCCTGCCGATGACTATATTGACCAGCAGTTAGATTTGCATCATCACTTGATACAAAACCCTGCGGCTACTTTTTTCCTAAGGGCACAGGGCGAATCTATGCTTGGGGCAGGCATACATGATGGCGACTTGCTTGTGGTGGATCGCTCACTTGAGGCTAGTCATAATCGTGTAGTCATAGCGGCTGTGGATGGAGAACTTACGGTGAAGCGCCTTGTACGCCGCAAAGGGCAAGTATTGCTCATGCCCGAAAATGAAGAATACAATCCCATTGATATTACAGAGCGTGAGCATGTACATATATGGGGAGTGGTGAGCTATGTCATCCACAAATTATAATACTCAAGCAAAACACTCCATGACTAAGTCCATAGCCAAGGCTCAAGCCCCAAAGCTTTGGGGGCTTATGGATTGCAATAATTTTTATGCGTCTTGTGAGCGGATTTTTCGCCCTGATTTGCAAAATAATCCCATAGTCGTGCTTTCCAATAATGATGGCTGCATTGTGGCTCGTTCTGCTGAGGCCAAAGCCCTTGGCATTCCTATGGGTGAACCAGAGTTTAAGGCTCGCCCCATCTTAAAACAGCATAATGTGGCTGTTTTTTCATCTAACTATGCTCTTTATGGTGATATATCCAACCGTGTCATGCAAGTGGCAGAAACGGTCACGCCAGATGTGGAGCAATACTCCATTGATGAGGCTTTTTTGCCATTTACAGGTGCAATCCACACCAATGCAGAGCAAGTTTGCGCTGAACTTCGTGAGCGTATTTTGAAGTGGACAGGTATAACAGTATCCATTGGCCTTGGGCCGACCAAGACCCTAGCAAAGCTTGCCAACCATTTGGCAAAAAAAGGAAGCGGTATTTTTATATTTCCCACTATGCTAGCAGAACAAGATACCCTGCTCGCTCAAATACCCGTGGGGGAAGTTTGGGGCATAGGCCGCCGCCATGCAGCCAAACTACGCATGTATGGAGTACATACAGCCAAGGACTTGCGAGATAAAGATAATCTATGGCTAAAAAAGCAGCTTACTATTACAGGGCTACATACGGCTATGGAACTTCGTGGCATTGTTTGTATGGCTGAAAATCAACAGCATAATATTCGCCAAACTCTTGTATCATCACGTTCATTTGGGGTAAAAGTTTATAATAAATCTGACCTTGCTGAAGCCTTGTCTAGTTTCACCGCCAATGCCGCTGCACGCTTACGCCGTGAAAATTTACTTGCAAGTGGCTTTGCTGTGCATATTCGCTCTTCACGCCATGCCCAAACAAGATATGCTGAAACCATACATATTACTCTGCCCAAGCCAACTGCGGATACGAAAACATTTTTACAAGCCGCCATGCACGGCCTTAATTTGGCTTTTAAGGACAAAATAGCCTATACAAAGGCAGGAATTATGCTCTATGATATTTGCTCTGCTAATAGCTATCAAGGTAGCCTGTTAACTATGCTTAATCCTACACAGGAAAAATCCGATACCAAATCACAAAAGCTTATGTCAGCACTTGATGCCATAAACACTCGCTTCGGTAGACATACACTCAAACATGCCAGCGAAGGCTTAAATAAAAACGCAGCTTGGCGTATGCGTCAAAAGCATTTATCAAAAAGATTAACAACAGCGTGGGATGAATTACCTATTGCCATGTGCAACTAGTAATGTTGAATATATCAATATTTAACTTACAAAATACAACTTAAGAAAGCCTTGGTACGTTCTTGTTGGGCATTTTTGAAAATTTGTTCAGGTGTGCCCTGCTCTTCAATAATGCCATCGGCTAAAAATATCACCCTATCGGCAACTTCATTGGCAAAGCCCATTTCATGCGTAACCACCACCATGGTCATGCCCTCTGCGGCAAGTTCTTTCATAACTTGCAAAACTTCCCCTACCATTTCAGGGTCAAGGGCAGAAGTGGGCTCATCAAAGAGCATAATATCTGGATTCATAGCCAAGGACCGAGCAATAGCGACCCTTTGCTTTTGCCCGCCTGAAAGCTGGTGTGGGTATTGTTCTGCTTTATCTGCGAGCCCAACTCTTTCCAAAAGCTGCATGGCCTTAGCCTCTGCTTCTGTTGTGGTGAGCTTTTTAAGCTCTACAGGTGCAAACATGATGTTTTTTTTCACAGACATATGGGCAAAAAGGTTGAATTGCTGAAAAACCATACCAACATTTTCGCGTATTTTATTGATATTTACGTTTTTTCCAACTACGGGCTTATCATCAATAATAATCTCACCCTTGCTTGGTTCTTCAAGACGATTTAGACAGCGCAAAAAAGTAGATTTTCCAGAACCAGATGCACCAATAATACAGACTACTTCACCCTCTGCCACCTCAAGATCAATGCCGCAAAGCACCTCTGCATCTTTAAATGACTTGTGCAAGTCGGTGACTTTTAATTTATTTATCATAACTAATCTTCTTTTCTACATATTTTGAAAATAGCATCAAGGCTGAAATAACAGCAAGGTATACAACACCCACCCAAAAGTAAGTTGCAAAATAATTCCAATTGGCGGAAACATATTGATTTGCCTGATTTACTGTTTCACTTAGCCCAATAACAGTAAGAATTGAGCTATCTTTTACCGTAATAATAAATTGATTAACTAAGGCTGGGGAGACAATTTTCAAAGCTTGCGGCAAAACAACCTTAGCCATAGTTTTGGAAGACGAAAGACCAAGGCTTCTTGCAGCCTCCACTTGACCCTTGCTAACCGCTTGAATACCGCTACGATAAATTTCTGATAAATATGCACCAGCGTTTAAGCTTAGGGTAATAATGCCAGCTATAATGGGTGTAATTCTAAAATCATCAACAAAAAGCCTTATAATTTGAGGTGTTCCAAAGTAGATGAATAAGGCTTGCACAATCATTGGTGTGCCACGAATAACCCAAACATAAGCATGGGCCAAAAAGCTTAAAACTGGTACATTGGCAAGGGTAAGCAAACAAGAAACAAGACCCAAGCCCATACCAACAATGATTGAAATTACAGAAACTTGAACGGTGATACTCATACCCTTTGCAAGAAAGGGAGAAATATCCACAAGCGTGGTAAATAATACATCAAACATAATAGTCCTAATGGTCATAATGGTCATAAAATTTGTGCCTGCCCCCATGATGGAAAGCAGGCACAAAATATTAACTAGTCGACACTGAAAAAATAATAATTGTTTGAAATAAATTATTTTTATAGCTAAAATGTACCAATAAAATTACCAGAAATATGAGCATTGAATGCGAATTTGTGGCAATTTTATGGTGCAAAAAATAGTTTTTTCAAGTGTCGGCTAGCGGAATTTTTTGTAAGAAAAATTCCACACGGCGTAAAATAAGCCAGAATTCACTTCTGGCGACCCCAAAGGGGTATTTGAAGCCAGTGTGCCTTTCAAAAAGTCATTGGAAAATGACTTTTTCAGCTTCGACTAAATAATCAAAATAATTTATTTTCTTACATGCCATATTTTGCAAGAACTTGCTTGTAAGTACCATTGTCTTTAATGTTCTTAAGACCAGCGTTGAACATTTTAATAAGTTCAGCATTTTTACCCTTAAGCACTGCAAAGCCATATGGGCCAACGTTTACTTTTTCACCAAAGAGCTTGAGTGGAAGGTTAGCAGTGGCAATTCTGTAGCTAATAACGCTATAATCTTCAACGCCAGCATCAAC
>CAYJDE010000106.1:0-1966 GCA_964368805.1 uncultured Desulfovibrionaceae bacterium | reverse complement strand
AAATGACTTTTTCAGCATCGACTAACTAGATATAAGACCTCTGCACAGTGAATTGTGCGGAAGTCTTACCTTTTGGTAGTATTAAATAAATAATTATTTCTTTAACGGGAAGTCGAGTGCTTATGGCTTCTTGATAATGTCGATAAGTAATTCAAGAGCGTAAAAAAGTTTCTTTTCATCATAAATCGTCATAAAAGCCAATTGAATGTAGTTGTTTTCAATGAGATAGGAATTTTTATAATGGACAAGGACATCGCATTTTTCCATATGTTCACCTATACTTAAAGAAGAAATATGGGCTGGTAGTGCAAGCGTCCAAACGTGGTTGCTTTGTACAGCACCATGTAGTGCTGTTTTCATTTCACACATATTTAATATTTCTTTGAGCCGAGTAGCATAGTTTGATACATGTTTAATTTTTGTATCTATACATAAGGATTGCAGTGCCGTATTTAGTGCAAAAAGAAGGGGTGAGGAAAAGGTAAAGGGTGTCGCTGCCGTATTATGGTATGTGTTGAGGTCTATATATTCATACAGAGTCTTGCCCTCAAGTGGTGTGTGGTTATAAAACACCATAGCAATACCAGCATAGGATTCAAGCCCTTTTCCAGAAGCACCACTTGCAAGGTATATGTTTGAAAAATCTATATTGACACTACCAATGGCACTGATACTGATAGCGTTTTTCCGTGGTAATCCATGCCTTTTTAAACTTGATAATTTCTAAAAATTTCTTAAATCGGAATGACGTGATAGAAAGAGTAGTAGCGTTTTTTTGTAAAAGGCTCGAACTAGAAACACCTACAAAACCAAAATCATAAGCTACGAATGAAAAAAACTTTAATAAAATGGTGTTTCTGGTGAATTTTTTGAGCCTATGGGAGGTTCTACATATTCAGGGATATTATAATCAGCCGCATAATTTATACGAACCTTTAAGGGTGGTATGGGTTTACCTTGATGTGAAAACCCGTCTATTACTAGTACAGCATTGTCCAGTTCACGACAAGTTATGGGGGAAAACTTAAAGTAGAATGTAGGAAAACTAAGCGGTTTTCTGGATACACTAAATGGTTGCATTAGTGTGATAATGTCAGGGTCAGCAAGGTTAAAAGTCTTAAAGTCCAAAACAATTTTATTGTAGCCTGAAAATCTAAAAACTTCTATGGGAAATATTTTTCTCTGTCCACTTAAAAGGAAAATGCTTTTTGAATTAAAATCTATTTCAGTAGGGTTTAGCGATACTGTAATGAATTCTGCATTAGTATTCTTGCATAGCTCTAGCTCTTTAATCAAATTTCCTGGAGACGGGACATCATTTTCAGAAAATACAGCAGCAGATACTGGCCTACGTAAACTTAAACTATCAGGGCGTATCCATAGTGCGAGGTACTTGTCTTTAGCATAGTTATATTTGGCAAAAAAATAATTATATATATAGTGAGCCATTCTCCTTGTCTCTGCTTGCGTAAAATATTCTGGAAGAAGCGATTTTTGTTGATGTGTACGATGCCATGTATCTCCTAGTGGGGCAAAGATTTCCCATCCATTTTCAGAAATATTTTCGTATATTAAACTTGTTTTATACTCATTATATGACCCGAAAACAATAGTCTGGTTTCTAATACACCCCGAGCATAAAATAAGTAGAATGATTATAAAAATATTTTTCATAATGTAGCCTATTGCTTTGACTGTTGCAAAGTCAAGGGAACTTTCCGACTGTTAAAGCTTTGCTCTATGTAGTCGATGCTGAAAAAGTCATTTTCCAATGACTTTTTGAAAGGCACACTGGCTTCAAATACCCCTTTGGGGTCGCCAGAAGTGAATTCTGGCTTATTTTACGCCGTGCGGAATTTTTTTTACAGAAAAATTCCGTTAGTCGACACTTGAAAAACTTATTTTTTGCATCATAAAACTGCCATAAATTCGCATTCAATGCTCATATTTATGGCAATTTTATTGG
>CAYJDE010000105.1:0-8897 GCA_964368805.1 uncultured Desulfovibrionaceae bacterium | reverse complement strand
AGCTACCGAACTGCTCCACCCCGCGACATGCGGTTGTTCGTCAACCAGAAAGACAATATATAGAGATGCTGCTGTGAAGTCAAGTAGAAATGTAAAAAAAGTAAAAATAAAAAATAACTTTATTATATACGATGGTTACAGCAGGGGATATGGTATTTGTGAAAGGAGATAGGTTTCCTTGCTTTTTTATATGGAGATTCCTCTGCATAGTTCATTATGTAGGGCTTCATGAAGTATTGGCGTTATTGCTCGTCAATTAAACATTGGACAATGTATGTGGCGTAATCCGTAAATTCAAGCTTGTATGTATTCTTTAGCACTTTCATATCCTTAGTGCAGGTGCCAGAGCAATTTCCTGTGCTTTATATGCTTTTTTATATTTAAAATGATTGTGCAGAGGTCTCAGTCTGTTAAGAGGCTTGCTTTTTTTAAAGTATTAGCGGAGAATGGCTGCTATAGCTGTATCTTGGCCTAAAAAAGAGTAAAATAAGGAGAAGAGCAATGAGAAATATTTTTGAGCAATGTGCCTTATTATGGAGATTTTTTGGCTTTTTTCAAACACCTTTCATTCGCATCTGGCATGTGTTGGCTATTATTTTTGTTACAGCCCAGCTTATAAAAATTGCACGAACATCCTTTATTGATGCTTGGCATATAGAGCTTGGTTTACTGCTTGTGCCTTTTATCGTTATTTTCTTATATGTTTCTTTTAAACGGCGAGGTTTACGGTATTTTTTTCCCTATTTTTGGGGGGAGACAGCGCAATTGCGCAAGGATATAGATATTTTAAAGAAGGGGAGTATTCCTGCGCCTCGTCCTGGAGGTTTACCTGGGGTAATTCAAGGTGTTGGCTTTATTTTCTTCTTTTTAACGGTGGCCTTAGGTTTTACGTGGTATCTTCTTTGGGAACAAGATCCGACTTTTTCTGTAGATTTTCTTAATTACCATCGCTATACTGCGTGGATTTTAGCTGTATACGCCTTGGGTCATGGTGCCATGGCTTTACGCCATTTTGGTATTTGGAAAAAAAGTCAAATGGCACGTAAAGCTTCAACTGAATAGTGCTTTTATATTTTTTTTTATGAAGCCTCTTATGCAAAATATTGTGTAAGGGGCTTAAATTTTGCACTAAAAATATATTATGAACGCTTGTGAATACTGTCATTTTTACAAGAGGCTTGACATATTGCTCTCTAGAATGGTAGCATGCCAGTTAATATAGTGCGCATAAAAAGTGCGTTTTTGCTAGAGGTGACAGAACTCATTTTTTGTAAAAAACTTTAAGGAGATAGTATGCTAGAATCTACCAATGCCAATGCCATTCAACATGGTAAAGAAATGTTTAGCAGCATTTCTGGTGAAAAACCTTCTTTGTTTAACAAGGCCGCTTGGATGGGCAAGGTTATGGATTGGAGTATGCGTAATGAGCAATTCAAGGTGCAAATTTTCCGATTTGTGGACGCTTTTCCCTCTTTAACAACGCCTAAATTGCTTACAGACCACATTAAAGAATACTTTGGTGAAGAGAAAGACATGCCCGCTTTTCTTTCTACGGGAGCAAAAGTTGCTGGTATGTTGGGCACTTTCGGTGGTAATGTATTAAATAAAGTCATTTCTGGTAATATTCATGAAATGGCTAAACAGTTCATCGTGGGCGAAAATACCAATGATGCTGTAAAAAATATTGTCAAATTACGTAAAGAAGGTTTTGCCGCCGTTGTTGACGTACTTGGTGAAGCAACGCTTTCTGATTTGGAAGCAGAAGAGTATGTTTCCACTTATCTTGAACTCTTAGACGCCATGGAAAAAGAGCAGGGCTCTTGGGAAGGGCTCACAACTAAGAGTAAGGAAAGCAGCGATTGGGGGCATGCGCCAAAAATTAATGTGGCCATTAAGCCTACAGCCACTTTTTGTTTAGCCAATCCTCAAGACTTTGAGGGGTCTGTGGTGGGCATTTTAGAGCAAGCACGACGCATATGCAAACGTGCTGTGGAAATGAATGCCTTTTTCTGCATTGATATGGAATCCTATAAGCATAAAGATATTACCATTGAGGTGTATCGTCGCTTGAAATTAGAATTTAAAGACTATCCGCATATCGGTATTGTTTTACAAGCATATTTAAAAGATACGGAGAAAGATACCGCAGATCTTATCGCTTGGGCTCGCCAAAATAATACGCAAATTTCTATTCGTTTGGTTAAGGGTGCTTATTGGGATTATGAAGTGGTAAAAGCCAAGCAAATGGGCTGGGAAATACCTGTATGGACCATTAAGGCCGATAGCGATGCTTGCTATGAGCGTGTTACCTATACCATTTTAAAAAATAGTGATATTTGCCACTTTGCTTGTGCATCACATAACGTGCGTACTATTTCTGCCACCATGGCCATGGCAAAAGAATTGAATGTGGATGATTCTCGCTATGAATTCCAAGTATTATATGGCATGGCAGAGCCTGTACGCCGTGGTATTTTAAAGATTGCCGGACGTGTGCGCTTGTATTGCCCTTATGGCAATATGGTGCCTGGCATGGGCTATCTTGTACGCCGTTTGCTGGAAAATACTGCCAACGAGTCTTTCTTGCGTCAAAGCTTTGTAGAAGAAGCTAGCCTTGAAAAATTGTTGGAAGATCCACATTTAACGGCAGACCGTGAAAGAGCTGAAAAAGCAGGCAAAAAGAAAGCCGCCGTTGAAGTAAAAGGTTTTGGTCCCTTTAGAAATGAACCCATGGTGGACTTTACCCAAAAAGCCGCCCGTGATGTTTTTCCTGCAGAAATTGCTAAAATTCGTAGTTCTGCCTTGGGTAAAACCTATCCTCTCTTTATTAATGGTAAGGATGTGGACACAGGCGACTATATCCCCACGATAAATCCTGCTAAACCTTCAGAAGAACTTGGAAAAGTGTGCCAAGGCGGCATTGCCGAAGTGGATATGGCTTTGAAAGCTGCCAAAGATGTTTTCCCCGTTTGGCGCGATACCGACCCCATTGAAAGAGCAAAATATTTAGTGAAAGCCGCTGCCATTGTGCGTCGCCGTATGTTTGAATTTTGCGCATGGCAAGTACTGGAAGTGGGTAAACAATGGGATCAAGCCCAAGCTGACGTGGCAGAAGGCATTGACTTCTTAGAATATTATGCCCGTGAAATGGAGCGTTTGGCCACGCCTCGTCGTCTTGGCAATGCCCCTGGTGAGTTAAATCACTATCTTTATGAGCCCAAGGGCATCACCGCTGTCATCGCCCCTTGGAACTTCCCCTTTGCTATCAGCATAGGCATGTGCTCTGCCGCCATAGTGGCAGGTAATCCTGTTGTGTATAAACCTGCGAATATTACAGGTATTATTGGCCACCAATTGGCAGAAGTCTTTAAGGAAGCCGGTCTTCCTGACGGTGTCTTTAACTATGTGCCAGGACGTGGTTCTGTCATGGGCGATTATCTTGTGGAACATCCCGATGTAAGTTGCATAGCTTTTACCGGTTCCATGGAAGTGGGCTTACGCATTGTAGAAAAGGCCGGAAAAACTAGCCCAACGCAAGTAAATGTGAAGAAGGTTATTTCGGAAATGGGTGGTAAAAACGCCATTATCATTGACGACGATGCCGACCTTGATGAAGTAGTGCCGCATGTGTTGTATTCTGCCTTTGCTTTCCAAGGGCAAAAATGCTCGGCGTGTTCCCGCTTGGTAGTGACTGATACCATTTACGATAAAGCTGTAGAACGCTTGGTAGAAGGGGCCAAAGCCATGCGCATTGGACCTGCCGATGATTGTGCTTTTGCCATGGGTGCTGTGGCTGATGCTGCCGCTCAGAAAAATGTGCTTGAATACATTGGCATTGCTGAAAGTGAAGGAAAGCTTTTGTACAAGAGTCCTGTACCTGAAGGCGAAGGCTATTGGGTGCCCATAACCATAGTAGATGGCATCACTCCTGAACATCGCATTGCCCAAGAAGAAGTGTTTGGTCCTGTACTTGCTGTCATGCGTGCTAAAGATTTTGATCATGCCATTGAGCTGGCCAATAGCACACGTTTTGCTTTAACCGGCGGTGTATTTAGCCGCTCACCCAAGAACTTGGAAAAAGCCAGAAAACAGTTCCGTGTGGGTAATCTATATATTAACCGTAACAATACCGGTGCCTTGGTTGAAAGACAGCCCTTTGGTGGCGCCAAAATGTCCGGTGTGGGAACCAAGGCTGGCGGCCCTGACTACCTCTTACATTTCATGGATCCTCGTGTTATTACAGAAAATACCATGCGTCGTGGTTTTGCCCCTGTAGAAGAAGATGATGATTGGGAAGGTTAGCAGGCTGTTGAAAACAGTAGTCTACTACGTTAATAAAGATATGTAGGTTGCTTTGAAAATGCCTTGCAGAACATCGTAAAATACAAATGATTCTCCTTATTACGGAGGGAAGAGGTCTTCTTTCCTCCGTAATTATAGCCTTACTGGGTTGTTGAAAAAGTGCAATCTCCTTTGTCAGACGTGCTTTTTTTATTACGGCATGGACCATAATATTCCTATGTCATGATAAAAAATATTGTTTTTCTATTGCATTTTTTGAGCAGTTTGTAGAAAAATCATGAAAAAGACATTTCATCAGAAATTTTTTAAAACTGATTTTTCAACAGACTGTTATAGTATAGATGGTTTTTCTGTTTTGGCATTGCATATCAAAATCTTTACTCAAGGAAACGCTGAGTAAATACCTTTTCACCCTCTAACTGTGTCAGATTACCTTACTAAGCGTGTATATGGCTTTATACTATGTATCTTTAGTAAGACGTCTTCCTGTTAGAGAGAACGAAAAATCTATTAATTCAGTATTTCCACAAGTCTTTTTCCGTTAAAAATGTTGTGTATTTCCTCTTTGTTTGCCGTGGCGTAACGAGGAAATATTTAGAGGAGAAGGGGAAAATCGTTTATTTCATTGTGTACGTAAATGACGTTCATCCTCAATTTTTCATGGAGTGGCTGTAGCTAATACTTCAAAATTCCTCACATAATGTATTACAGAAAAAGCGCATGCTGCTTTAAAAAATAGATGTTTTTTTGTGAAAAATTGCTTTTTATGGAATATTATCTCTATTAAAAGCCCTTTTCTTGTCAAAGAGTGAAAAATAGGTTATGCTAAACGCTACTTGTTTGTCCTATCGGCTTATTGAAAAATACCATCTGCAGCGGTAACGATAAAAATCCAAATGTCTTATGATGCCTACGGTGCTACGATGTTAAAGATTTTCTTTATCTTAAATTATGGTATTCTTTTAGCGAGCTAACCGAAATCGATTTTTGCAACAGGCTGTTATAGTGTTAAGGCACGTTCCAGTGTCACACATCTTTCGAGATGGATTTATGGTCTTTCTAATGAAGGTTGGTGTAAATGGTTGATTTTATTCATCAATTAATTAACGGTTTAGCTGTGGGTAGCATCTATGCCTTGGTGGCCCTAGGCTATACTATGGTCTATGGTATTTTAAAATTGATTAACTTTGCTCACGGAGACTTGTTCACCATTGGTGCTTACTTGGGGTTAACGTTCTTGGTTAGTGCCGGTCTTTCCGGAGCTTTACCTGTAGAAGCGGCCCTTTTGGTGGTATTTATCATGGTGGCTGTTTTTGTGGCGCTGATTGGTTTTGCTTTGGAGCGTGTGGCCTACAGACCCTTACGCACAGCTAACCGTCTTTCGGCGGTAGTGTCGGCTTTGGGTGCCTCCATCTTTTTCCAAAATGCTATTATGCTTATTTATGGTGCACGTTTTTTCGTTTATCCTGAAGAAGTGCGCCCCTCCTTTATGGTTTCCATTGGGTCTTGGGAAATTCCCGGTATACGTTTGCTGGTTATTGTGGCCTCATTGGCTTTGATGCTGGCCTTACATCTTTTTGTGCATCGCACACGTACAGGGGCAGCCATGCGTGCTGTTTCCATAGACCAAGGTGCGGCACGTCTTATGGGCATTAATGTAAATCGCATTATTTCCATTGTGTTTATGATAGGACCCGGCCTTGGCGGCGTTGCCGGCATGATGGTAGGCTTGTATTATGGACAAATTGACTTCGTTATGGGGTGGAATTATGGCTTAAAGGCATTTACGGCAGCTATCTTGGGGGGTATTGGTAATATTCCCGGAGCCATGCTTGGTGGACTTTTGCTTGGCGTTATTGAAGCCATGTCTGCCGCCTATATTGCAGCAGCTTGGAAAGATGTTATAGCTTTCTGTGTGCTTATTTGTATCCTTATTATTCGCCCCACGGGTATTTTGGGCGAAAGGGTGGCTGAAAAATTATGATGAATATACGCCATATCATTTCGCTTGTTTTACTTGTCGCCATACTTCTTATACCTACATTTGCCAATAGATATTGGGTTGATGTGTGTGTAATGATAGGTATTTATGCATGGCTTGCCCTTTCGCTTAATGTGATTTTGGGCCAAGCAGGTTTGTTCCACATGGGGCACGCAGCCTTTTTTGCCATCGGTGCCTACACTACGGCGGTGCTGAATACACAGTTTGGTATTCCTGTGCTTTATATTATGCCGTTGGCCGGTATCTTTGCTGGTATTTTTGCGCTTATTGTGGCACGGCCCATTATTCACTTACGGGGTGACTATTTACTTATTGTAACCATTGGTATTGTGGAAATTGTCCGTCTTACGCTCATCAATGACGTGGGTGGTTATTTTGGCGGCTCCAATGGTATTTTTGGTATTTCTCGCCCAGAAATTCTTGGATTCCGTATTGTTACTCCTACGCAATTCTACTATTTTGTATGGGGTGGTGTGGGTTTATCAGTACTTT
Source organism: uncultured Desulfovibrionaceae bacterium (assembly GCA_964368805.1). Taxonomy (GTDB): domain Bacteria; phylum Desulfobacterota; class Desulfovibrionia; order Desulfovibrionales; family Desulfovibrionaceae; genus CAYJAD01. The sequence continues at coordinate 2,101 of CAYJDE010000105.1, read as the reverse complement.
TCTTTGCGTGGCTTGCGCAGTCGCGTTTTGGACGTGCGCTTAATTATATTCGTGATGATGACGTGGCCGCCAATGGCTGCGGTGTTAACGTGGCACGCTATAAACTTATGGCTTTCATTATTGGTGCCTGTTGGGCAGGAACGGCAGGAACAGTCTTTGCTGCCAAGATGACCATTGTCACACCGGAATCTTTCTCTTTTACAGAGTCTGTGGTGCTGTTTGCTGTAGTTATTTTAAGCGGTGGTAGTCAATTGGGCGTACTGCTTTCCACTTTCCTTTTCATCGGCTTACCAGAACTATTACGTGAATTTTCTCAAGCACGTATGCTGATTTTTGGTCTTGCCATGATGGTTATGATGGTTTGGCGTCCTCAAGGTATTTTACCCCCACAATTATATAAGTATACCGTACGTTTCTTTAATAGGGATGGTACGCCAAAAGCTGTGTCAGATAAAGAAAGTGCAGGAGGTAAGTCATGAGTTTGTTACGTCTTGCCAATGTAACTAAGGTTTTTGGTGGGCTTACGGCCATGCAAGAAGTCAGCTTTGAAGTGGAGCGGGGCAGTATTGTGGGGCTTATTGGACCCAACGGTGCAGGAAAAACCACAGTATTTAACTGCATTACCGGCAACTATACCCCGGAAAAAGGTGATATTTATTTTAAAAATGAACGCATCACCGGAGTGCCTTCCTATAAATTGGTAAAAAAAGGCATTGCCCGTACATTTCAATCCATACGGCTTTTCCCTCGCATGCAGGCTGTGGAAAATGTGCTGGCTGGTCGCCATTGCCGTATGCATTGCGGTGTTGTTTCTTCTATGTTGCGCCTGCCTTGGCAAAGGCGTGAAGAAGCCGACGCTTTTGATAGGGCCATGCAAGAGTTAGCCTTTGTAGGTATTGACGATTTATATGGCGAATTAGCAGGTTCTTTGCCTTATGGTAAACAGCGTTTGCTTGAAATTGCTAGAGCTCTTGCCTCTGACCCAGAACTTTTGATTTTGGACGAACCCGCTGGCGGTATGAATGAGCAAGAAACAGCAGAACTGATGGAGCTTATTCATAAAATTCGCAAGCGTGATATAACAGTACTACTTATTGAGCACGATATGCGCTTAGTTATGCATATTTGTAAATGGCTTGTCGTGCTGGAAAATGGTTGCGTTATTGCCAAGGATATTCCTGAAAACATTCGCAATAATAAGGCCGTCATCGAGGCATATCTCGGTGCCGATGATGGGAGTTGGTAATATGGCATTGTTAGAATTAAATAATGTACATGTCAGTTATGGGCCTGTTGAAGTGTTGCATGGTATAAATCTTAAGGTGGAAGAGGGTGAAATTGTTGCCATTCTTGGTGCCAATGGTGCCGGTAAAACCACCACCATGCAAACCATTAGTGGCTTGCAAAAGGTGACAAAAGGCGAAATTCTTTATCAAGGAAATCCCTTACATTCTTTGCATAGCTTTGATATTGTAAAAAAAGGTATTACCCAATCTCCTGAAGGTCGTCGTGTTTTTGGTACCATGTCAGTACTAGGCAATTTAAAATTGGGTGCCTTTACTGTGGAAGATAAGGATAAAATAGCCAAAACTTTAGAGTGGATTTTTGAACTTTTTCCACGCCTTGAAGAACGCCAACGCCAACTGGCAGGTACGCTTTCCGGTGGCGAACAGCAAATGCTTGCCATTGGGCGTGCCCTTATGGGACAGCCGGATTTATTGCTTTTGGATGAACCTTCGTTGGGACTTGCGCCGCTACTGGTGGGTTCCATTTTTGAGGCTGTGCGTACCATTAACAAACAAGGAGTAACGGTGGTTTTGGTAGAGCAAAATGCCCGTGCTGCCTTAAAACTTGCCAGTCGTGGGTATGTGCTAGAAGTGGGGCATGTGGTTATGGAAGATAATGCCGATGCCATGCTACATAATCCGGCCATACGTGAGGCCTATTTGGGCGGCCATTAACAGGCTTTAAAAAGGGCAATCTACTGCGTTAAAATAAAAAAGCAGACCGCTTGTATATCTGTATACTTTGCGTGTTCTGCTTTTTTATTTTCCTCGTATGAGACCTCTGCACAATTATTTTCTAAAACGCAGACCTTTGC
>CAYJDE010000104.1:0-8942 GCA_964368805.1 uncultured Desulfovibrionaceae bacterium | reverse complement strand
CCATCCTGCACTTTTATGACAGGGCGAGTTCTATGAAAAGAGTTTATGGAAAAACCTGGGAGGCTTGCATGCCCAAAGGGTGGGTAGGTTTGAGGTATATCTTTTCCCCCCATAGCCATAAGAGCATTTGGCCCTTGTAAAAGCAATGCTTTAGCTTTGGGGGGAATAAGCATATCAAAATAGCGGTCTTGGGATACCGTAGAATTTTGTGCTGAATCTAAGGTTTTTTCAACTAAATGCGCCGCACAGCCTGTGACTATACGTAATTGCGTGCAATGCTGAGCGTTTTTTTGTGCTTTAGCTAAACGGTATAAAGCATGACGCGTATCACGTTCACCCCTTGCAGTAATAGCACAGGAATTTACTAAGAAAACATCGGGGACATCTTCTAGGCTAACTTCTTTGCCGCCTTGCCCATGCCAAGCCTCACGTATGGATTGACTTTCATATTGATTAATTTTGCACCCAAGAGTGACTATATGAAAGGTCCAGGACTGAGGTAAGGTCATGCTGTAATCGATAGTAAAAAATTACGCTGTAGCCGTTCTTTTGCTGCCTAAAAATTGTATGGAAACAATTTCATAGGTAACACGCCCACGGGGAATTTCTACAGTCACCTCATCGCCTTCTTCCTTACCCAAAAGGGCCATGCCCACAGGGGACAATACAGAAATGGAGCCGGAGGCAAAATCTGCCTCATCGGGGCCAAGTAAGGTAAAGTTTTTTGTTTCTTCGGTATCAACGTCTTCTACTTCTACAGTTGCACCAAAGATAACTTTATCGCTTTCAAGGCTGTCTAAATCAATAATTTGAAATTGACTCATGCGTGATTCAATGTAGGTGATGCGTGCTTCCGTCATGCCTTGACGTTCGCGCGCCGCATCATATCCGGCGTTTTCTTTTAAGTCACCCTCTTCACGGGCTTCTTTAATGGCCTGAATAATTTGTGGCCTTTCACTTTTAAGGCGTTCTAATTCGCTCTCTAATTGAGCAAAACCTTGCTTAGAAATAGGGATACTCATTGTTATCTTCCTTCATGAAAAAAAGTACGCCTGCTATAAAACTACAGCAGAGCGTACGAAATGTGTGACTATAACTTGAACACTCTATGTCCTAAGTCAAGATACGTCAAGAGAAAATTATCATTGCCAAGTTCCTTTATAAGGTGTATTCAGTAAATAGTTAGAGAAGATGAAAGGCATTTCTTTATTATAACACAAGATGTTATACAAATTCCCACTTTTTATTTATACTATTGTTAGTAAAATTTAGGTATCTTGCTGTATGAAAAAATATTTTCGTCATTTGGGTCCGGTGCTTATTTCCATAGTCTTTGTAGGGGCTATGTACCTTTTGTATAACAAACTGAAGGTATATAGCTTAGACCAGATTCGAGATAGCCTAGGTCAAATTTCTCATTGGCGTCTTCTGGCATCAGTAGGCCTTATGATTTTAAACTACCTTATCTTGGTAGGTTATGATTGGCTTGCGCTGGTAGCCATTAAAAAACCTCTCCCTTTGCAGCGGGTATCCCTTGTCTCCTTTATTGGACAGACAGTGAGTTATAATTTTGGAGCCTTACTTGGCGGTACTACGGTGCGTTACCGCTTTTATGCCACGTGGGGCTTTTCTTTACATGACATAGTACGCCTTGTGCTTATGCTTGCAGTGACTTTTTGGGTGGGAGCTTTAGGCTTATGTGGCCTTGTATTTATTGTTAATCCACCCATTATTCCTGCAGAATTTTTAGACGCCTTTCCCATAAAAGATATTCGTATTTTAGGCGTGGCCTTGCTTTCCATAACTCTGGTATACTTTGTCGCTTGTCATTTTATCCGCACGCCTATTAAAGTGTTAGGTAAAGAATTTGAATTTCCTACCTTAAAAATTGCCCTACTCCAAGCCTTTGTGGCTGGCGTTGACCTCATTGTGGCTGCAGGTTGTATGTATGTACTTTTTTCCTCAGACCTTAATGTGAGCTTTGGGCAGTTTTTACCTAGTTATCTTATGGCGCAAGTGGCCGTAGTGCTTACCCATGTTCCCGGCGGCGTTGGCGTTTTTGAACTGGTGATCTTGCATCTAACCCATACTTCCCATGAGCAAATGGTCATTGCCGTTGTACTGTGCTTTCGTATTATTTATTTCATCTTACCTTTACTCATAGCTGCACTGGTTTTAGCCGTCTACGAAATGCGCCAAAATAAGGGCGTTCTTCGTAGTGCTGGTCGCTGGCTTTCTGTGCTTTCACATAGCATAAATGCTCGTATTACCTATTGCATAGGTATCATTTTGCTTATTTGTACTGTATTACCTGTATGGCAAAAAGGGCATTTATATTTATCCATACCATGGTCGCATACAACAGGGGTTATTTTACATACCCTATGCACTTTTTCTGCTACCATGTTACTCTTTTTAGCGTATGGTCTAGAAATACGGCAGAAAAAGGCTTGGTGGCTCACAATCTTTTTCTTAAGCCTTGGTCTGGTATGTGCTATCTTAAAAGGCATTCATCTTTTTGTGGCAGTAGGCCTTTTTATCCTTTTTCTTTCCATTATTTCTGGCAGAAAACGTTTTTATCGTAAATCTTTCTTTTGGGAAAACGCTTTTCCATTACAATGGCTATGGCCTACGTGGACGGTGCTGGGTATCAGCCTCATTTTAGCTTATCTTTTTGCCGACGATAAACCGTATTTTTGGTCTTTAGGAGACCCTGTATCTGCCCTTGCCAATATGCGTATTATTATAGCTGTATACATTTCACTACTTGGTATGTGGGCATGGCGCATCTTACAAAGACGTAAAAACACAACAACGTCATAGACATTTTGACGACACTATCTAGAGAACTATACAAAAAAGGCGCATCACATTTTAAGGATGCCCTTTTTTCTTTGACAAAACTCGTTTCTATACCTAAACAAATGGTGAAAAAATCCGATAGTAAAGTATTGTTAGCTTTACGTGTTTTTACTATGTTTTGACGTGGCTAGGGCTTTTCATCTTGGTATGAAGTTTGCTTGTTTTCATAGGGGCATAATTATCAATGCAGCATATGCTGCCAAAATCTGTACGTTTTCGAAAGGGGTTTGTGTATGAAGCTAAAATTGCTAGGAAAAGTCTTATTACTTGTTTTGATTCCCATCATGTTAGGGGCTTCGGCACTAATTATGATATCTACCACGCTGGCTTCCAGAGGTTTGTATTCCATGGCGGACATACAGCTTTTGGAGTTTGCTAAAAAGCAAGCCTCTGAAATAGATAACATTGTAAAAAATGTTGTGGCCCTTGGAGATATGATAGACAGTAATGCAGACATTGAGAGCATGGCTGCCTTAGCCAATAAATTGGGTGCAGACAGAGACTCTTCTCCTGAGTTCAAAGCCTTACAAGAAAGAAACAATGCCACTTTAATAGAACTTGTGGAAGATTTTCCTGATATTGCCGCTGCAGTTCTTATAGCAAAAGACGGTAAATCCGTTGCATACTCAAATCCTCAATCTGGCGCCATTGATACCAGCAGATACCCTAGTGTTATGTCAGCATTTAGGGGGCAAGCTAACATTGATACCATGGTGTCTAAAACCACAGGTAAAATGAGCGCCATGGTTGCTTCTCCGGTAACGGCTGATGGATCCAACGAAGCTGCCGACGGCGTATTGCTTCTTGTCATTGATATTCCCAAAGTATCCAATATTACTATTCAAGATGTGAAGCTTATGCCCTCTTCTAACATCTTCTTGTTAGATAGCAAGGGGATTATGCTTATGGAAAGAGCTTTTCCGGAGCTCATCGGAAAAGATAACACTATTTATGAATACGTGCGTACCGTTCTAGCAGAGAAAACCGGTATCACTCGTTATGATTGGGAAGGCGTTGCCAAGCTAACCCACTTTGCTGAATTACCTACCACCAAGTGGATTGTTGGTATTGAAACTGACGAAAGCGATTTTTACACCACCTCTGATCAAATAAGATTGTACCTTCTTCTTGCAGGTTTAGTTGTCGTGCTTATTGTTGGCGGCATTGTATACTATGCTATTAAAAAAGTTGTTGAAATTGTTTCACAAGGTGCAAATATTGCAACCTACGTGGCCGAAGGCAATCTTGTTTTGACCAACACGCAAGAACAACAACTGGACAATGCCTTAAAGCGCGAAGATGAGTTTTCAACTTTGGCTATGGCTTTAAGGAATATGGTGCAAAATCTTGCAAAAATGGTGCAAGCTTCTGAAGAAAAAAGTCAAGAAGCTCAGGTGGCGGCAGAAAATGCAGCCATGGCTTCTAAAGAAGCGGAAAAATCTGCCTTAGAAGCCGATGAAAAGAGACAGAGCATTTTACAAGCCGTCGTGAAATTAGAAGATATTGTAAGTAATATTGCTGCTGCTTCTAATCAACTTTCACATCAAATTGAACTTTCCACCAGCGGCGCAGAAGAACAGTCGGCACGTATGATGGAAACAGCCACCGCCATGGATGAAATGAACAGCACTGTACTTGAAGTTGCTAGAAATTCCGGTTCTAGTGCAGAGCTTGCAGACCATACCAAAGAAAAAGCTACTGATGGCGCAGAAATCACGCAAAAATGCCAAGCATCCATGACACAGGTTAAGGATGAATCCTTAAAGCTGCGTCAAAATATGAGCGAACTTGCCAACCATGCGCAATCCATTTCTGCTGTTATGAGCGTTATTTCAGACATTGCTGACCAAACCAACCTGCTCGCTCTTAATGCTGCCATTGAAGCAGCAAGAGCCGGTGAAGCAGGACGCGGGTTTGCTGTGGTGGCTGATGAAGTGCGTAAGCTTGCAGAAAAAACCATTTCGTCTACCACCGACGTGGCCAATGCCATCAATGCCATTCAACAAAGTACTGAAGTTAATGTACAACAAGTGGATACCGCCGTGGTGCGCATTGAAGAAGCCACAGAGCTTGCTGTAGAAGGCGGACGTGCTTTACAAGGTATTTTACAAATGGCTGAACAAAGTGCCGATGGCATCCGTGCCATTGCCACAGCTAGCGAAGAGCAATCTGCCACTTCAGATGAAATTGCTCAATCTATTACTACGGTGTCCAATATTGCTGGCACCACAGTACAAGCCATGAATGAAGCAAGCCAAGCTGTAAGTTCTTTATCAGAACAAGCACGCCAGCTTTCAGCCTTGGTGGAAAGCTTGAAAAATAGCTAATTCCTCATCAAATACTATAAAAATATCCCCCTATGCTTGTGGCTTAGGGGGATATTTTTTATAAACGAACTGTAAGAAAATGTTTTCTCAGAATGAGACCTCTGCGCAATGCATTGCGTAAAATCTCTGCGTAATTATTCTTGAAGAATCCTACACAATTCGTTGTGCGGAGTCTAAAATAAGCAATTACCCAGCCTTTTGAGGGCGCAATTCCTTACCACACAAAGTTTCAATATCTATACGCAAAACCCCAGTACGAGCAATATCTGTAGGCGAAGCTGGTCTTTGACATGAGGCCCCGTATCTCTGGGCTAAAGCATCCAAGGCAAAACCTTTTTCTTGTACATCTTCCACAAAAATCATATGTCCTGTTCCCACCACAGATTTATACAACGTTGTGGCCTCTTCAGGTATAATATGTACATCTATGGCTGTTGTAAAACCCACTTTAGGGTTTTTCTTAATGCAATCTAGTTTATACCCTTCTTTGGCACAGTGAAAATATATTTTATTTTCCATATATACAAAATTTAAAGGGATAACATGCGGAGCACCATCAGTTGCAAAAGCAACATATATTTCAGTAGCTTTAAGAAGCACGCCTTCTATGAACTCTTTGTCTAATCTTCCTCTATCTTTGCGACGTATAGATATATTGCCTTGTTCTTCCATCAGTATCTCCTTAAAACGGTATTTCTAAAATTTCACAGGAAATTTATCTATTTTTTTCAGCATTAGCAAGAAAAACCAAAAGTAATAATACGGTCTTTCCTACAGTAAAAATCATGCCTCAGATAAAATTCTTGATGTTTCAATTACTTTTCGATAAAATGTAGTCATGAAAAAAACTGTACATCCATTACATATTCTTATTGTGGTAAAGTCGCATAATATAGCCGCTTCACAATTGGCCACAACAATATGTACATGGTTGCAACAGCAAGGCCATGTGCTTTTTACCCCAAACGATGCCGATGATGTGTCAAATTTTTGTGACAAAAATGTAGATTTGGCCATAGTACTTGGCGGCGATGGCACCATGCTTGGTGTGGCCAGAAAATTTATTGCATGCCCTATTCCCTTGGTAGGTATTAATTTTGGACGTGTAGGTTTTTTGGCAGAATTAACGAGTGAAACATGGCAAGCAGGTCTTACTTCCATCATAAATGGTACGTATAATTTAGTAAAACGCATGGCTCTTGGCTGGCGTATCTATCGCCAAGGAAAAATTTTTTCCCACGGCCACGCCATTAATGACGTAGTTATCACTCGAGGGGCTTTGTCTCGAGTTGTTTCCCTTGATATAAGTGTTGATACGGAGTATATTACGCATCTGCGCGCCGATGGAATTATTATTTCATCCCCAGTAGGCTCCACGGGCTATGCTGTATCTGCCGGAGGCCCCCTAGTGCATCCTGCCAATAACAATATATTAGTTACAGCTATTTGTCCTTATTTATGTAATTTTCCGGCCATGGTGCTTCCGCATACTCTTTCAGTACAAGTAACGCTTAATCAAAGCACTACAGAAACCTTTGTCTCCATTGATGGGCAAGAACATTTTCCTTTAGAAATTAATGATAAAATAGAAGTTTTTTGTGTTCCTGAGTCTGTTTATTTTACCCGTCTTGAGCAAGATCGCTATTTTACGCCATTGCGTGAACGGGGCTTTATTCATGGTTTACAATAAAATACAGAGAAATACCTATGAAATCACTCCCAAAAATTGCAAATAATCATGAGGTATGCCTTGGCAAAGATATATATTTTGATGCCTGGCTGTATAATTTCATGATCGAAAATAACTTTGCCTACCATATGAATCAAAACATTATTGCTTCGCCAGAGCAAATAGCTTTTATGGTAGCTTTAGACGATAATGAAGTATATATTCCCTGCTCAGATGAAACATTTCAGATGCTTTTACAACCCGCGTGTCCGTCTAAATTACAAAAGCAATACTGCCGTGTTTGGCGCACGATTTTAGACCTTGTTCGCTCTTTTGAACCGCAACGTGTAGAAAGAAAAAGAGCGCTTGCTTTTTGCCGATATCGTTTTCGACAGTGTATAAAAAATCATAATGTCACCCCTTCTCGTGTTATGAAGCGTATGACTTCATTACTTGCGGCCCAAACAGGGGTAGAAGATGCTTGGCATGAATTACGTCAAAGTGCCAATGCCAAAGCTTTTGATATTTTCCATTCTCCTGCTTTAAAAAACGCCTTATATAAGGCCCCTACGCAATTTTCTTCTTCTAAAAATCTTTCCGTGTTACGGCAAGAATTAGATCACCTAGAAGTTACTCGCCTCATGTATTTGTCGGCGAACTCACGGCATATTATGCATAGCACCCCCTCTCCTTTGGAATGGCAGAGCATTTTTGAAAATGAAACTCCGTCGATAGAGGAATTTTTGCTGCTTATTGGCTCTGAAAAAGACGAGTCCAAAACCATTCTCTTCTTACCAGATACTAGTGGCGGTTTTGTGTTTGATATGGCCTTGCTTGCCCGTCTACAACGGATGGGACATAAAATTATTGTTGCTTTTAAAAGCGGATTTTACTTTTACTCCCCCACCATAGATGACGTAGAATGTGATTCTATCATGGAAGATTTATTGGAACATGCCACCATTGTGCGAGAAGAAAATTTAAGTAAAAATCGCCTTTTAAACTTTTTACGTGAATCTTCCATGGTGGTTATACAAGATGGCACTCGTGAACGCCTTAACTTATACCGTACTAATGTAACCTTTGCCAGAGCATGGAAAGAAGCAGACATTGTTTTAGCTAAAGGATGGCGCAATGCCGACTTGCTTGTGCTCAGTTCGCAAAAGTATACTCGTGATATATTTTGTTATTGGACAGATTCTGAAGGAAAGTATCAGATTCAGGCCAAACCACGAGCACGGCATATTCGCAAGCTTTCTGAAATGGAAATTCGAGAAAGAGCTGAAAATATCATTGCACAAATGCGCAAAGCCCATAAAGCTGGTAAGACAGTCATGTTTTATTCTTGTATTATTGGTAGTATTCCCGGGCAAGAAAGCATGGCCGCAGCTCTTGTTAAAGTGTTTGTAGAAGGATTGCGCAACAAGCTGGATGATACTTTTATTATCAATCCTGCCGAGCAATCGCCGGATGGTATGGACGGCGATGACCTTATGTATATGTGGGAGCGCGTGCAAAGAAGTGGCTATATTAACGTCTGGCGTTTTCAGACCGTTCAGGATATAGAAGACAGCTTTGCCCTACTTGGCCGAAAAGTACTTCCCGCTTGGGCCGGTAAAGACGCAACCTTTTCCACAGGATGCACCAAAGAAATGCGCATTGCCCTTGACGTACAAAGGCATAACCCAGAAATGCAAATTATTGGACCCGATAAAGAAAAATTCTTCCGCCGAGATTCCTACGGCGTTGGAAAATATTTTGATGCAAGAATATAGAGAGGGAGTATAGTACATGGCAGCCTATGAAGCCGTAATTGGTTTAGAAGTTCACGTTCAGCTAGCAACACAATCCAAGCTTTTTTGCTCTTGTTCCACAAAATTTGGCCAAGACCCCAATTCCAATGTATGTGAAGTATGTTCCGGTATGCCGGGCACCTTACCAGTACTTAATGCACGGGCTGTGGAATATGCCGCAAAAGCTGGTCTCGCCACCGATTGTCAGGTGCGTTTATCCTCTGTATTTGCACGTAAAAACTATTTTTATCCTGATTTACCCATGGGCTATCAAATATCGCAATTTGATAA
>CAYJDE010000103.1:0-8947 GCA_964368805.1 uncultured Desulfovibrionaceae bacterium | reverse complement strand
AAATCTCGAAAGTTCGTAGTTTGATGACTCTGTCTAGAAGAGAAGATTTTTTATTTTGTGAGGGGAAAAACTATTTTATTTTGACATGGGCTATGAGAAATGGTAATTTTTCTATGTTTCATACATAAAATTTTACTTTTAACGCCGTAGAGGAGATGTTGTTATGAAAATTTCTTTACCACGTGTATTTTCTGTAAGTATGTTTTTTTGTCTTTTTATGCTGCATGCGCATGCACATGCCTTTGACAAGTGGGGGTTGACGGGAGGTGTTGATACTAAGGGGTTAAAAGTCATTACTATTAATGACAATTATAAAGAGGGGCAATATCATGTCTATTTAGCTGAAGACGGCGTTACGCAAATCATTCAAGTTAAATGCGTTGTTTCCTTTATTAATAATGGTGAAAAATGGCCTGATTATATGACACGCATTACTAAAGAAGCCCTTAATGTTCCCATGAACAAAGTACGCGTCGTGGGTGATGAAAAAAGTAGTGCACGTTTAACATATCCTGTATCCATTCTTTCTTGGACCAACGGTAGCGGTAAAGACAAGAGATTTTGGGAGGCCTTTGTCTTTGGAACCGACTCTCAGGCTTATGTGTATGCATTTTCTACACCTGCTGATAAAGCTGACAGTGTAGCTAAGAAAATGCGCACTTTTTATGATAAAATTTCTTTTGCTGAAAACTAATTATTAGCAAGTGTTTTGCCACAAGCAAACCTTTGTCTTGAGCTGCATACCATAAAAGGTGTGCAGCTTTTTTTGTTATAAACTACCTTCCTGTAGAAAATGTGCTTATCAGAAAGCCTGTGTTTGTTTTTTCTACCAATGAGTAAATTGTCTTTTAACACGTTGATAAATCATGTTTTATTATAATATTCTTAGCTTTTTTTTATTTTCCCCCTTCAATATTCATTGTGTGCTCAATCTATTTTGTACAAAAAAATACTAAACTGTAGAAAAATAATTTTCCAAGAAGAGCTTCTGTTGTGTTTCCTTAGAAAAACATTTTATATTTCAAACTGTTATACTGATAAAAAAAGTTTGGCATGTTCTCTGCTCTAGGTGAGTTAGCTTAAGCGCAAAAGATAGGTATTTACGATTTGAAATGGAAATTTTCTGCAAGTAAGGATGTTTACAGAAAATGTTTGGCAACTGTATAAAGTAGAAGGAAAAGACAATGAATGCAAGTGATACTGGTTTTATCATCATTTGTGCCACTATGGTTATGCTTATGACTCCGGCTCTGGCACTTTTTTACGGCGGTCTTGTCCGTTCAAAAAACGTTTTATCAACGCATATGCACAGCTATACCTCTTTGGGGTTAATTACTGTGCTTTGGGCTTTATTGGGGTATTCTTTGGCTTTTGGCCCTGATCAGCATGGCCTTATTGGTGATTTTTCCTACGTTTTACTACAAGGCGTTAATGGCGACCCTGCTCCCATGGCAGGGCAATTGCCACATACGGTCTTCATGGCCTTTCAATGTATGTTTGCCGTGCTAACAGTAGCACTTGTCTCTGGTGCTTATGCCGAACGTATTAAATTTAGTGGCTATGTCCTTTTTTCTGCCCTGTGGTTATTCTTGGCCTATGTGCCCATGGCCCATTGGGTTTGGGGTGGTGGTTGGATGGCAAAAATTGGCGCCATCGACTTTGCCGGTGGTGCTGTGGTGCACATGGCCTCTGCCGCAGGCGCCCTAGCTTGTGCCCATGCCCTAGGTGCCAGACGAGGCGTTGGTAGTGTGAATATGAAGCCGCATAACTTGACCTTAACCTTGCTTGGTGGCGGCTTGTTGTGGTTTGGTTGGTTTGGTTTTAATGCCGGTTCTGCTTTAGCCGCTGGTGCTCTTGCTGGTCATGCTCTTTTAAGCACGCATTTGGCCACAGCTGCTGGCGTCCTTGGTTGGCTAGTGGTAGAGTGGAAGCGTACAGGTAAGCCTACGTCCCTCGGTGCCATTTCCGGTGCTATTGCCGGTCTTGTGGCCATTACCCCCGGTGCTGGTTTTGTTTCCCTTGGTTCAGCATTAATTATAGGTTTTATTGGCGGCATGGTTTGCTATGGTGGCGTTTTACTTAAAGAGAAGTTCCGCTATGATGACGCCCTTGATGTGGTGGGTATTCACGGTCTTGGTGGCACTTGGGGTGCCTTTGCCACAGGGCTTTTTGCCACAGCCTCGGTCAATGGCATTGACGGTTTGTTCTACGGTAATGCAGATCTCTTACTTGCACAGGTCATCTCCATCGTAGGCACTTGGGTTTTTGTTTATATAGTAAGCCGTATCATCTTAGCCATTGTAAAAGCTACCGTAGGCTTACGTGTTAGCGATGAAGCAGAAATTACCGGACTTGACCTAGCTGAACATAACGAGCGTGGATATTCTTTATAGTAAATACATACGCTTAGAAAATAATCCATCAGATATGCCATGACGCTGTATCATATGCTAAAGGAGAAATAGCATGAAAAAAATAGAAATTATCATTCGCCCACAAATGCTTGATTTAGTTAGGGAAGAATTAGAAAAAGTCGGGGTAAAAGGTTTAAATTATTGCGAAATAAAAGGATTTGGGCAACAAAAAGGCCATGCCGAGACCTATCGCGGACAAACCATTTTTGTGGAATATGTGCATAAGGTGCGTTTAGAAGTGGTGGTGAGTGATGCAATGATGGAAGACGTCATTACGGTGGTGGAAAAAACCGCCAAGACAGGCCATGTGGGCGACGGAAAAATATTTGTGACCGATGTGTGCGAAGTGGTGCGGATTCGGACTGGGGAGCGGGGTGACGTAGCCATCTAGTAGGCGACTGAAAAAGGCTAACCTACTGCGTCAAAACAAAAAAGCAGACCACTTATGTATGTCTGTATACACGGCGTGTCCTGCTTTTTTGTTTTTCCTTGTATCTCACCCTTTTTGAGCCGCCTACATGTACACGAAAATAGGGTAGCCTCTTGAAAAAGTGTAATTGGCTACGTCAAAACAAAAAAGCAGACCCTTTTAAATATATACTAATTTAAGAACTTGTTTTGCGTAAAATATTTTCAAACAATTTCTTGTGCGTCACGATTTCTTTTTTTTAACAAGATGTTGACGCAATGGGTTTTTTTGAAGGGGAGAGTTTGAGAGGGGAAGCTTTTTTTTCCTAAAAAAAGTTTCCCCTCTCAAAAAAAGAAGCAATTCACTTTTCCCTAAAAATTCTTGCTCCTAACCCTCTAACCTAGGGGCGGTTTCTAACCCCAGAACCGCCCCTTACTTGAGACCTCTGCACAATTGTTTTCAAACAGAGTTTTATGTCTAAAGTTTGAGAATTTGTTTGAAATACAAAATAGTGTATGCAGAGGTGAAGGCACAAAAATCAATTTCTTAACGGTGAAACAAAGCTACGCCTATTCTTGATTTTTGGTCGCATTGACTGTTGTCAACGCTCCATGAGACCCTACGCAATGAATTGCGCAGAGGTCTCTACTTTGTATACAATATAAGGTGCAGCGAAGGGAATGGGGCCCACAAAAAATCATGTGCGCTAAAAAAGCATAAAAAAATTTTGTATACAAAAAAAATTTCATTTCTTTGCAAATTTCTTCCAAAATCCCATTTTTCAAAAAAAGGCATGATTGATTCCTCAATCAACATTTCATGCGTAAATCTGTATGATTTTCCTGTGAATATAAAAAAAATGCCATTTATTACTTTTTTTAGGCTATAATTGACATGCCCGTAAAAAATACCGTATCTTGACTCGATTTTGTTTTACCCCTTAATTATGTAGATGAGTGGCATGGCTAAAAAGAAGGGGACAATGGCGTAATTAGCAATGCACAAACCAAAGGAGCGTGTATGGACGGGACTGTTTCTGTGGGTTCTTTATCGAAGACCCCTTTGTCCGGCCGTATGGATTTTGCACAGGCTATAACAGGCGTTATTTTAGCCTTGTTTACTTTGATGCACCTTGTTTTTGTTAGTACAGTACTTTTAAGCCCAAGCGTGATGAATGGTCTTGGATGGGTGCTTGAAGAATTGTATTTGGCACAAGTGGGTGGGCCTATAATCTTACTTATTATGGTGGCACATTTTATTCTTGCTGCCCGTAAGATGCCTTTCCAGGTGGGGACTTTGCCTGTGTTTTTCTCTCATGCCAAAAGCATGAAGCACTGTGATACCTGGCTTTGGCTGGCGCAAGTGGTTACAGCCATCGTTGTGTTGGTCATGGTGAGCATTCACGTATACGTCATTTTAGACACGCTCCCCATTACTGCACAAACATCTGCCCTGCGTGAGCAAAATGGTTGGACACCTTTTTACTTTGTGTTGCTCGTTTGTGTGGGGATTCACCTTGGCATTGGGCTTTTCCGTGTGGGCGTAAAATATGGCTACATTACTGAAGCCACTCGTCCCCTTTGGGTAAAGCGTACTTGGTATCTCATCAGTGCTTATGTGGTGCTGGGTGTGTTAACCATGATTCGCTTCCATTTTATTAGCGTTGCCGTATAAGTCAAGGAGAATACATGCGTACTTTTTATACAGATCTTTTGTGCATGGGTGCCGGGCTTGCAGGTGAACGTGTGGCCGTGGAGGCTGCCCAAGCCGGTTTTGATGTTATCTGTCTTTCTGTGGTCCCTCCCAAGCGTTCGCACTCTTCTGCGGCCATGGGGGGCATGCAAGCTGCTCTTGGTAACTCGGCCATGAGTCAAGGTGACTCTCCTGACGTGCACTTTGCCGATACCGTAAAAGGCTCCGACTGGGGCTGTGACCAAGAAGTGGCCCGTCTTTTTGCCAATACCGCCCCCATTGCCATGCGTGAAATGGCATGGATGGGTGTGCCATGGAGCCGTGTAGAACCAGGCGTGCATACCTACTATAAAGGTGGTAAACCTTTTGATGCCGAAGAGTTAGAATCTAAACGTGGCCTTATTCACTCTCGTGCCTTTGGGGGCACAGCCAAATGGCGTACGTGTTACACCTCTGACGGCACCGGTCACTCGGTACTGTTCACTTTAGATAACCGTCTCTTACAATTGGGCGTGGCTGTGCATGACCGTATGCAAGCAGAAGCACTTATCCATGATGGTGAAACGTGCACAGGCTGTATTTGCCGCTGCTTACGTACCGGTGAGCTAGTCATGTATCGTGCCAAAGTAACCCTTATTGCCACCGGTGGCTTTGGGCGTGTTTTCCCTGCCACCACCAACGCTGTCATCTGCGACGGCGGCGGACAAATTACTGCGCTGGAAACAGGCTGTGTACCCATGGGCAATATGGAAGCCATTCAATTCCACCCCACAGGCACAGTACCTACTGATATTTTGGTTACTGAAGGCTGTCGTGGTGACGGCGGTACCTTGCTTGACGTTAACGAGTATCGCTTCATGCCAGATTATGAGCCGGAAAAAGCCGAATTGGCCTCCCGTGACGTGGTGTCTCGCCGCATGGTGGAACATATGCGCAAAGGCTATGGTGTGCCTAGCCCTTATGGCGAACACTTATGGCTGGATATCCGCCATCTTGGTGAAAAACATATCACCACTAACTTACGTGAAGTATACGATATTTCCACCAAGTTCTTGGGCGTAAACCCCATTCATCAGCTTATTCCTGTGCGTCCTACACATCACTACAGCATGGGCGGCGTGCGCACCAATAAAGATGGTGCCGTTTATGGTCTTAAGGGGCTGTTCTCTGCCGGTGAAGCTGCGTGTTGGGATATGCACGGCTTTAACCGTCTTGGTGGTAACTCCTTGGCCGAAACCGTGGTGGCCGGGCGCATTGTGGGTAAGAAAGTGGTGGAATACCTTCAAGGTTATGAAACCTCCTTTGGCACCGCTGTGGCAGAAAGTGCCGCTCGCATGGTGCAAGAGCGTATAGACAATATGGTCTATGGCCGTAAAGGGAAAGAAGATTGCTATGAATTACGTAATCTTATGCATAAAACCATGATGGGTAATGTGGGTATTTTCCGTAATGGCGCAGATTTGCAAAAAGCGTGTGACGAATTGCAAGAATTGCTTAAGCGCAGCGAAAACATCGCTTTACAAGGCAGAAATTGTGGCTTTAACCCCGAACTTTCCTTGGCCTTGCGTGTACCTGGCATGATTAAGCTTGGTTTATGCTCTGCTTATGGCGCTCTTATGCGTACGGAAAGCCGTGGTGCCCACACCCGTGAAGATTTCCCTGAACGTAATGACAAAGAATGGCTCAACCGTACTTTAGCTTCTTGGAAAGAGGGCGATACCTTGCCTACCTTAAGCTATGAAGACGCTACGCCTTGGTATGAAATGCCTCCCGGAGACCGTGGCTACGGCGGCGGTAAGATTATTGACGCTGAAATTCCGGCAGATAAGATTGTTCCTCTTGGCGGAAAACTTTAGACTTTGAAAAAGGACTCGTTGCGGCGTCAGATATATTTTTCAAATGACCTATGGAGTATTTCTACATGGCGTCCCTTGAAAAAACATATTTCCCTTGCCTCATTTCCTTTTTAAAAGCCTAAAGGCGAAGTTATAAAAAAAAGTACATTATACGAATTACTATTCGGGAGAAATACACATGGGACGTAAATTGCATTTTGAAATTATGCGCTATAACCCTCTGGACCCACAGAGTCGGCCGCATTTACAATCCTTCTATTTAGAAGAACACCCCAGCATGACCCTTTTTGTGGCCTTGACCATCTTGCGTGAAACACAAGACCCTAGCCTGCAATTTGACTTCTGCTGCCGTGCTGCCATTTGTGGCTCTTGCGGTATGGTTATCAACGGTAGACCTGGCCTTGCATGCTCCACACAAACACGAGATTTGCCAGATCATATTGTCTTGCATCCGCTGCCAGTATTTAAACTCATTGGCGACCTTTCTGTAGACACCGGCACTTGGTTCCGTGATGTGGGCACTAAACTGGAAACATGGATTCACAGCCAAAAAACCTTTGACGAAAACGCTGAAGAAGAACGCATGTGCAATGACTTAGCCACGCATATTTTTGAGCTAGACCGTTGTATCGAATGCGGTTGTTGTGTTGCTGCTTGTGGTACAGCCCGTATGCGTGAAGATTTCCTTGGGGCCACCAGCATCAATCGCATGGCTCGCTTTTATGTGGACCCACGGGATAACCGTAGCGAAAGAGATTTTTACGAACTTATCGGTAACGATCAAGGCGTCTTTGGCTGTATGGGGCTGTTGGCATGTAATGATGTATGCCCAAAACAGCTTCCCTTACAAGATCAACTTGGTATCATGCGCCGCATGCTTGTTACCGAGTCCGTAAAAGGCATTGTGCCTGAAAAATTGCGTCATCTTATGTCCTGCAAGGGCAATTGTCACCCCAAATAAGGAAAGTAATCATGGCCTTATACACAAAAGAAGAAGCGTTGGCTTATCATGCCAGCCCCCGTCCCGGTAAAGTGGAAGTACTGCCTACTAAGTCTTGCTCCAGTCAAAAAGATTTAACGCTGGCTTATTCTCCTGGCGTTGCAGAAGCCTGCATGGCTATTCATGCCGATGAATCCTTGGTGGATGTATACACCGGGCGTGCTAACCTGGTGGCTGTGGTTTCCAACGGAACCGCCGTGCTTGGTCTTGGCAATATCGGCCCCAAAGCCGGCAAGCCTGTTATGGAAGGCAAGGGTATTCTCTTTAAAATGTTTGCCGATATCGATGTGTATGACATTAACTTGGCTGAGAACGACCCTCGCAAACTGTGCGACATTGTTAAAGCCATGGAACCTACCTTTGGCGGCATTAACCTTGAAGATATCAAGGCCCCTGAATGCTTCTTCATTGAAGAAACTCTTCGCGAAGAAATGAACATTCCTGTGTTCCACGATGACCAACACGGTACAGCGGTTATTTCTGCTGCCGGACTTATCAATGCTTGCGAAATTACCAATCGTAAGATTGAAGATTGCAAAGTAGTGGTTTCCGGCGCCGGTGCTGCTGCCATTGCCTCGGCTAACCTCTATGTGGAAATGGGCGTAAAACGTGAAAACGTATATATGTTCGACTCTCGTGGTTTGGTACATGTTGGCCGTACTGATTTGAACAAATACAAAGAAGCTTATGCCCAAAAAGAAAATTGTACCTTGGAAGAGGCCCTTACCGGTGCTGATGTATTCCTTGGCCTTTCTGTTAAGGGACTTTTAAGCAAAGAAATGGTTAAGAGCATGGCTAAACAACCTATTTTGTTTGCTTGCGCTAACCCTGACCCAGAAATCACCTATGCCGATGCTAAAGATGCCGTACCAGATTGCATCATGGCCACAGGGCGTTCTGATTATCCTAACCAAATCAATAACGTATCTGGCTTCCCCTTCTTGTTCCGTGGGGCTCTTGATACAGGCGCAAGTCAAATTAATGAAGAAATGAAGATTGCTGCGGCTCGTGCTTTGGCAGCCCTTGCTAAAGAACCCGTGCCACAAAGCGTAAAAGATGCCTATGATGGTCAAGAGTTTAGCTATGGCGTTGACTATGTCATTCCAAAGCCGCTTGATCCACGCATTCTTGAGTGGGAAACCCTTGCTGTGGCTCAAGCTGCCATGGACTCTGGCATTGCCACTCGCCCCATTAAAGATATGGATGCCTACCGTGAAAGCCTAAAAGCTCGTGTGGAAAAATGCCATCAACGTGCTGATGCTTTATATAAGAGCTATTTATAAGCCGTAATTATAGTTTAATATACTCTTTGTGAGTGTATTAAGATTGTTAAGGCCGTTCGTAAGAGCGGCCTTTTTTTGGGAGAAAAAAAGGGGGGCGCTGCCCCTCCACCCCGCCAAAGGGGATAATCCCCTTTGGAAACCTTATATGAGACCTCTGCGCTTTATTTTACATTTCGAACAAATTTTTAAATTGTAGGTATAAAGCTATATTTAAAAATAATTGAGCAGAGGTTTCTACATGATTCTTTATATGATTCATTATGCAGAAGACATGATGCTTTGAGGCTGGTTTC
>CAYJDE010000102.1:7127-9038 GCA_964368805.1 uncultured Desulfovibrionaceae bacterium | reverse complement strand
AGGGCAACTTTGTGTAGTGTTCCTCGGCTTAGTGGTTCACCAATACGACGGTTGTCTACCAAATACCCGTTAAAATTTTTTGACACCTGTTGTAGTGTTCTGAGCCCATTTTTTTCGACATTGCTGAGGAGTTATTCCCATGAAGACATTTAGTCCTACTCCTTCTGACATCAACCGTGAATGGTTCATCGTTGATGCTGAAGATAAAGTTCTCGGGCGTTTGGCAACCCAAATTGCCCATCGTTTACGTGGTAAACATAAGCCAGAATTTGCCCCACATATGGACAATGGCGATTTTATTGTGGTGGTAAATTGCGAAAAGATTCGTGTTACTGGCAACAAAATGGAAGACAAAAAATACTATCGCTACTCCGGTTATGTGGGTGGCTTAAAAGAAACAGCCTTGAAAGACGTGCTCGTGAAAAAGCCTGAGCTTGCCATCATGAACGCTGTGAAAGGCATGCTTCCTAAAAACCGTTTAGGTCGTGCCATGCTGAAAAAGCTGAAAGTTTATGCTGGGAGTGAACATCCCCATACTGCACAAAACCCCAAACCCCTTCCAGTACAATTTTAAGGGGCGAGGAGAATAGATTATGTCACAAAAATTTGATTACGGCACTGGTCGCCGCAAGACAGCCACGGCTCGTACCCGTCTTTATGCTGGCAGCGGTAACATTACTGTTAATGGTCGTCCCTATGGCGATTACTTCCCCCGTAAAACCTTACAAATGATTATTCGTCAACCCTTGGAACTTACCAAGACTTTTGACAAAGTTGATGTAAAGGTTAATGTGCGTGGTGGCGGTGTTTCTGGTCAAGCCCAAGCTGTACGCCACGGTATTTCCCGTGCGCTTTTATCCATCGACAGCGAGTTGCGCGCCATGTTAAAGCGTGCTGGCTTCCTTACCCGTGACGCACGTAAGAAAGAACGTAAGAAGTACGGTTTACGTGCCGCTCGTGCCCGTTACCAATACTCAAAGCGTTAATATCTACGGATATACGGAACTTCAAGGACAATCTTTCGGGATTGTCCTTTTTTTGTGCCGTTCAACGAAGCACCATGCAGTATTATTTACTATTTTAACTTTTTGTTATAAGGTCTTAGCAAGAACACCTACTTATCAGCCTATTGAAAAAGTCAATTTAAAAAATTTTCTGATAAAATGTCTTTTTCAGCGTTTTCCTACAGACTGTTCAAAAAAATAAAATACGAGGAAAACAACGGTTTTTATTATGGCATAGGACTCTTATGGTCCATACCGTAACAAAAAAATACGGCTGGCGAACTAGATTGCACTTTTTCAACGGCCTGTTATGGCCTTCAACAAATATGAGAAAAATATGTCTACCCTACACTATCGCTATACCCATACCACCACCGAAGCCACCACAGGCTATTTTGCTTGCGAACCAGACCCCAGCATGGGCCCTGCTTTGGGTTTTGAAGAAAGCCTTAGTCAATTGGCTGCCACTCCCTACGATGATTTTTTGCACAGGCATATATTACGTTCCTTGGTGGCAAGCCCATTAGCAGAATTGCAAGCTTTATGGCGGCTTGAGCTGACGCCAAAGCAAAAAGATATTTTAGCCGTCTTGCTTTTGGAATGCGCCATACTTAATCCTGCCCATAGTGAACTTGCAAAAACAGTACAAGCATCGCAACCTTGGCAAGAGCTCACCCCACTACCCTATTTGGCTTGGGATACACTACAAGATAAAGATAAACATAGCACTTGGTCTGCGCTTTTTGCCGCCAATGTAACGGCCCACGAAAAATTACCACACCCTGACGAAAGAGAAGATGAGGGCCTTCCCATCCTTTACACTCAAGAAGAGCTGGAACAATGGCAGCAAGAAAAGTACCCTGCATCATTAACTACAGCAACTCCCCTAGCTTCCTTGGGGTCTTTG
>CAYJDE010000102.1:0-7027 GCA_964368805.1 uncultured Desulfovibrionaceae bacterium | reverse complement strand
TGGACACCCTACCCCAAACCTTTGCCCTACATAAAGAAAAATCGGGGATGGCCTGGTCTCGCCCCCCTGCTCAAGAAACAGCGCAACGGGCTTTGACCTTACTTGTGGACCATGCCGTTTTAGACGGAGTAGAAATGCGCCACGAAGCCTCCCTTTCACCCATTGCACTATTGCGCCCATGGGCTGTACATATGCAGGTAAAAAATGGACGCCATGACTTTGTTGTTCATGGACAAGCCAATACCTATGGACGAGGACTTTCCCTAGCCCACGCCCGTGCATCTTATGCAATGGAAATGATTGAACGAGCTTCTGCTTATGTCTCCGTAAAAGACAATGCTATTTTACACAGAGATGGTGCTCTACCGCTGTATCAAGCCCGCTATAGCGAACTGATTCATAACGGTCACCATGCTCTTGACCCCAACACCCTTTCTTTAGAAAGCCCCTATACCGATGCGCCTTTATACTGGCTTGAGGCAAGAATGGCCCGCAAGCCTCAGGCGGAAAATACGCCGCCCAAGGGAGAAGAAAGTATTTTTATTCCTGCGCAGTGTATATTTCTTTTCAGTAATTTAGATGAAGTAACTCTTATGATGAATCCCGGATCTACGGGCCTTGCTTCCGGCAACAGCCTTGCGGAAGCCAAGGTAGCAGCCCTCACGGAAATATTAGAACGTGATGCCGAAGCCACCATGCCCTATGACAGAGCACGGTGCTTTGTCCTGCGGGCCAAGGATGAACGCATTCAAGCCTTATTAGACGACTATGAAGCCCGTGGCATTCATATTCACTTTATGGATATGACCACAGAATTTGGCGTGCCCTGCTATAAAGCTTTCGTACTAGATAAAAAAGGGGGCATTATTCGAGCCACAGGGGCAGGACTTTCTGGCTCTCGGGCGGCCCTTTCCGCATTAACCGAAGTGCCTTATCCCTACCCTCATGGCCCTGCTTCTGGCCCAGCCATTAAGGGCTTGCCTCAACGCTATCTCGAAGAATTACCCGACTATAGTCTGGATTCTCCCACCAAAAATCTTGCTTTATTAGAAGACATTTTGCAACAACACGGCTACACACCATTGTATGTGGACATTACCCATGAAGATTTAGAAATGCCTGTGGTGCGGGCCATCATTCCCGGCTTAGAACTCAGTGCCGAATGGGACAGGTTTTCACGTATATGCCCACGGCTGTATGCCAACTATCTGCGCATGTTTCAAACGGCTTAGTCCTATAAAAAGCACTTTATTACTTTCAATAACTCTTTAAGTATTTTTACAACGAGAAGCACCATGTCGAGAAAATGCAGACCTTCAACGCAAAGGCAACAGTTGCGAAGTCATGCCAAGCCCCATGATCATGTACAAATAGCAACAGCACAGTCACCTCAGTTGCATGCACAGCATGAAACAGCGCAACAATCCCCACTAGAAGATATTCCCTTGCCTGAGCAAAAAGATGGTAAAAGGCCTATCCGAAAAATGATTACTGCTGTGCTTAAACGTATAGGCTTTCACTTGGCTGTCTTTCTTGTAGCCGTGGCTCTGGCAGATCATTTGGACACATGGGATCATATGGGGCTTTACCTTGGCCTTGTTTGCCTTTTTGCCAGAAATATAAGTATAAAACCTCTGTGGATTTTCCCTTTCAGCATGGGTATTGTGCAGATTATCATTGGTGTTGTCCTTGGGCTTCCCTTATACAGTGCCATTTTCCTTGGCGGCGTACAAACATGGTTACAACGCCTCTTTATGTTACGCTTTCGCATGATGACAGAATGGGTTGCGGCCTTTTTTATGCTCATAATTTTTAGCGAATCCCTCCTCATACAAAACGCCCCCGTGATGGTGCCTATACTTTTTGGAGCTTTAACCCTTTTAGGCGCAGGCTATACCTTTATCTATAAAAAAAGAACACAGCCAAAGCCCACACCGCAAGATGTACAAAGAACCGTTGCCCTTGATGCCGGCATAACCGCATCCATTGAAAGTGTATCTTTGGAAGCCGAAAAACTCCCTGCAAATATTCAAAGCCATGTGCAAGCCATCATTTCTTCGGCGTATAATATTATCCAATGCATGCAAGAAGACCCTCGGGATAGAGAGCGTGGCGAAAAATTTCTGCAAAGGTATATACCCGCAACACATTCCGTACTAGAAAAATATGCACAGCTTGCCTTTCATGCCCCTGAGAATGAACGTACACAAGCCTTGCTTGCTCAAAGCGAAGACCTTCTTAACAACTTAAAAAAAGCCTTTGCCGAAGAACACGAAAGTCTTTTAATCAATAATATGGATGACTTTTCTGCTGAATTAAATGTGCTTAACACATTGTTAAAAATGGATGGCCGTAAATAACATCTAGGTGGTAAATTATACAAAGCCCTACAGTCATATATTGCCAGCGTAACAAAAATTGTGTACAAGAAAAAAGGATGAGAAAAGTATGTATACTTTTCCCAAAGAACCTAAAAATTCTCAAAAGGAGATTTCGATGAAAATTGCTAAACATCTGCTTTTACTTGCTTTAGGGCTTATGTCCTTTGGCCCTACTACAGCCATAGCCGCAGAAGAAACGGTGAAAATTGGGGTATATCTCCCCTTAACCGGACAAAATGCCTTTGGCGGACAGTTGGAGCTAGAAGGCATTGAACTGGCCCACAAGCTCATGCCCACCGTGCTTGGTAAAAAAGTAGAATTGGTTGTGGTTGATAATAAATCCGATAAGGTGGAAGCTGCCAACGCCGTAAAACGCCTTACCGAACGTGATAAAGTAAATGCCATCATCGGCACCTACGGTTCTTCCTTAGCCATGGCCGGTGGCGAAGTGGCAGAAAAAGCTAAAACCCCTGTGGTTGGCACTTCTTGTACTAGCCCCCTTGTGACCCAAGGTAAAAAATATTACTTCCGTGCATGCTTCATCGACCCCTACCAAGGCCTTGGGGCAGCCCAATATGCCGTAAAAAATCTTGGTGCCAAAAAAGCCGGTATTCTCATGGACGTTTCCAACGACTATGCCGTGGGCCTTTCTGCTTTCTTTAAGCGCGCCTTCACCAAGCTTGGCGGAGAAGTGGTCAGCGAAATGAAATACAGCTCTGGCGACCAAGACTTTACTGCACAATTAACCGAACTTATTTCTCAAAAGCCTGACATTGTCTTCATGCCAGCCTATTTTGCTGAAGGTGCCATCATCATGAAGCAAGCCCGTGAATTGGGTGCTACGTTCCGTCTTATGGGTGCTGATGCCATGGATAACCCTGACACCGTAAAAATTGCCGGTGCTGCTGCTGATGGCTTTATCATCACCGCCTTCCCTTATGCCGCTGATATGCCCAATATGAGCGAAGAAGCTAAAAAATTCACCGCCGCTTGGAATAAAGCCTATCCTAAAAAAGAACCCAACATGAATGCTACCTTGGGATACACCACTTACGTGATGATCATGGACGCCATTACGCGTTCTGGTAAAACCGACAGAGAGTCCATCACTGCAGCCCTTGGCAACATTAAAGATTTACCCACACCGCTTGGCGTACTTACCATCAATGCCACCCACGATGCCGAAATGCCTGTGGGTATTATTGAAATCAAAAATGGCAAGCGTACTTATGTGGGCGAAGTAAACCCTGAATAATTCCGGTAAACAAGAATACTACTGAGGGGAAAGGGAAGCCTTTCCCCTTTTTGTTTACAACTAGACAGTATAGGCAAATGACTAGAACATGTTTACATACAATGATTTTTTGTGCTATATCAAGAAAAGAGACCTCTGCACAATTATTTTCAAATATAAAAATTTATATAAAAAATGAAAGCGTGTTTTTTATATAAATTTCACTTGTGCAGAGGAAAGGCACAAAAATGAAGGCGCTTTAAGGAAATATATTCTTCTGGTATTTAATCGAAAAAGCGCATGAACTCTAACGCAAAGCAAATCAAAAAAGTGCATTTGACGGCACTATTTAAGGAGACAACATGCGTAGTATATACAACATAGCTTTTATTCTTTGTATCTTACTTTTCCCCTCGCAAATATGGGCAAATGCCACAAAAGTTTCCGGAAAAATTTATCAAGCAGCCACCAGTCAAGACGTTTTTACCTTATTGCAGCAAACATCTACGCCATTTATCATCTTAGACATTCGCACCCCCAAAGAGTTCGTGCAAGGGCATATTCTAGGGGCACAGCTCTTGGATTTTTTTGCTCCCGATTTTCGAGAAAAACTTGCCAAACTTGATAAAAAAGCCTCATATATTGTATATTGCCGCACAGGCCATCGCAGTACACAAGCCCTTGCTCTTATGCAAGAACTTGATTTTCAAAACGTTATCCATATGCATGATGGAATTGTAGGCTGGAAAAAGAATCATCTCCCTCTTTCAAAATAAATATTTCACAATACAAAGTGCATATTTCCTCGTATATTAACAAGAAAAGCCGTCTTTATTGTATAATAAAGACGTATTAAATAAAAAAAACCTTTTTAGTAATAATTACTTTTTCTGTTGCATAAGCCTTATTGGTATGCTACCATGGTTAGTGAATTTTAGAACTATTATGGAGGAGATTATGTCGCTTAGTTATGCCCAAATGGAACACACGCTCATGGACGCCTTACGCTTGTATCACCATCCCATAGCTGTTACATTCCTGTTTACCGATGAAGATGTGGAAAATTTCAAAAAATGTACGCCGCATGTAGAGCCTGTAAAACCCCTTACCTACTGTCAATGGGAAGTGGCAGCTCGCATGCAAGGGCTTACTGTACTTGGAACCAAAGAAACCCTTGCTTGCTCCAACTCTCGTGTAAGCTTTGGTTGGAAAGAAATTGATGAAGCCGAAATTAAAAGTCAAAGCAAATACTGTGTTGACCTTGATCAAGCTGAGCGTTTCATGCGCTCTAAGCCCAAAATGGCAATGGATTCCGTAAAAGCCATTGCTGTAGGGCCCCTTGGAAAAGCGCATATGATACCCCATGTAGTGCACTTTTACTGTGATAATATTCAATCCTACCACTTGGCCGTAGACTACTGCGCCGCCACTGACATTCACCCCTTACCCACCATGATTACCATGAGTTCTTCTGCTTGTGGCGGTTCGGTGTACTCTCACCTAAATACTACCTTTAACTGCTGTCCCGCCTGTTCCGGCAGTTACAATGCCGGCAAAACCGAACGTGGCGAAGTAAACGTTTTCATTCCTGGCGAACACATTGCCCCTACTGTATTGCGTCTTATGCAACGTATGGCTTTAAACAATGGTTCAAGCTCCATCACTCGACCCGGCGATTACTTCCCCGGCGGTGATATTTGTAAAAACTGTCCATTGATTATCTTTAAAAAAGGTAAAAACGATTCTTGCGGCTCCTGTGAGCACAAATAAGTTTATGGTTTTGTAGTTATCATTCATTGTACTTAGGGAGACGCTGATTAAATACCTTTTCGCCCTCTAACTATGGCAGACTCATCTGACTAAGCCTGCGTGCATGTCTTATACTGAGACCTCTGCACAATTGTTTTCAAATATAGCTTGTGTCTAAAATTTGAAAATTTGTTAGAAATGTAAAATAAAGTGCAGAGGTAAAGGCACAAAAATCAGCGTTTCCTTAGATAGTGTTGTCAAATATGTTTTTTCGAATTTTTCTGCGTAAAATTGCATGTTTATTTCAGATAAACTTGAAATTTCGTCATTTAACAACGCTATCCAAGTAAATTTCACGTGTAAAGGATTTTTTATGAAAAAAGTATTTTCCGTGCCTTCCGTGTGTATGCTCTTAGCCATGCTTTTTGTTGCATCGCCTTCCTTCGTTGTTGCAGCCGAAGAAGCAAAACCAGCAACTACAGCTCAAAAAGAAACACCAGCAGCCAAACAAAATGACAAAAAAATGTCGCTGGAAGCAGCCATTGCCTCAGCCATTACCGATAAAAAACTCGACCCCAAAGCAGAAAAAGGCTTTTTAGGTATTCCCGGTGCGCCGCAAATTTCCCCTGTCATGGGCTTTTTGTGGGCCATTTGGGTAGGTTGGATTTTCTCCACCGTGGGAGCTTTTGGTGGCATCATGGCTTCTGTGGGTCACGTGAGCGTTTTTGGCCTTGGAGACTATGCGGCTTCCTTTGGTAAAGGCACACCGCTTAACAAAGGCATTACCGACTCTATTCGCGTGTCAAACCAATGGCTTGTGGGGTGTTCTGCCTTAATTTCTTCTTTTAAACAATACAGCCTTGGCCGCTTAGTGCTACCCCTTGGTATTGCCCTTGGCGTAGGTTCCCTTGCCGGTTCCATTCTTGTGCCCATTCTTACCCAAGGGAAAATTGATTTTAGTGATTATATTGGCTATTTTGGCGTTTTCGTTTTGGCCTTGGGCTGCTACTTATTTTATGAAACAACCCCCGCCGCCAAAGCCAAGAAAAAACTCGCCGCCGCCGCCGCCAAAGCTTTTGAAGAAGCCTCCAAGGGCCATGCCGAAAGTGGTGTGCAAACCCGTGTAGAAATTGTAAAATTAACCCCTGCCCGTGTAGTCTTCACCTTCTGCGGCGTAGAATTTTCCTTTGCCACCCTCATGCCCGTCATAGGCGGCTTCCTTATCGCCTCCGTGGCTTCCTTCCTTGGCGTAGGTGGCGGCTTCTTATTAGTACCTTTCTTAACCAGCATTTCTCAACTGCCCATGTACCTTGCCGCCGGCACCTCAGCCTTTGCCGTACTCATAGGTATGGTTACCTCCATCGCTACCTTTATGTTTGGCGGTACCCCCGTGTATTGGCCACTCATTGGTGTGGAATTAGGCGGTATTGTCATCGGTTCTTGGATTGGCCCCATGACAGCAAAATATTTATCTGACGTATGGCTAAAGCGCATCTTCATCGTGCTGGCCTTCCTTGTAGGTATCAACTACGTTTTACGTGGCTTCTTTGACATGCGTCTTTGGTAGCTACAAAAAAAGAATAAAATATATTCTTCTAAAGTATCTTTTTGAGGGGGGAAGGGGAACTTTTGCCAAAGCCCAAAAGCTTCCCCTTCCCCCCTC
>CAYJDE010000101.1:0-9098 GCA_964368805.1 uncultured Desulfovibrionaceae bacterium | reverse complement strand
TTTTTGTGCATGGCATCAAGCATAAGCTCTTTAGCAGCAGTATATTCTTTATTTTTCACAAGATAGGTGGCCAACTGTGCTTTGCATACAAAGTTGCGTGGCTCCATTTCTACTGCTTTGCGGGCAGAATTTATAGCTTGGTCCCATTGTCCTTTATAAGCATAAAAGTGAGCATTTTGTGCGTGGCGTGCCGCATGACGTGGATTATCCTGCAAGGCTTTTGCCAATATTTGTATGGCCTCTGTGTATCGGCCTTTTTGTTGTAAATACATGGCCCATTGCTCTTGCGCATCTAAATTGGTTGGGGCTAGACTCACGGCTTTTTGTATGCAAGCTATGGCCTTATCAAGTTCTCCTTGAGAGTAGTGCATGGTAGCCAGATGTACATAGCCTTCATCCCATGTGGCATTCTGAAGCAAGGCTTGTGTTAGGAGTTTTTTACAAGCTGTGAAATCTTGTTTTGCCAGTAGGTAGCGTGCAAGTTCTGCTTTACGCTGTAAGTTATGTGGTTCTACTTCCGCAGCTTTTAAAGCGAATTCAAGGGCTTTTTCGTTTTTGTTTTGCGCAGCATAAATGGAAGCGATTTGGGCAACAGGTTTGCTCCATTGAGGATTGCGTTGCATAAGGAGTTCTTGGGTCTGCAAGGCTGCAGCGAAATTACCAGCAATGAGGTATAATTCCGTAAGTTTTTCATAACTAGCAGTATGTTGTGGTGTAGAAGCGATTTTTTCTTGAAGTTTACGTACATGCCACCGATATTTTTTTAGTGGCAACGTGATACTAACATTACATTGTAAGTGGTATTGCTGTAAAACTGTTAAAAAATCTAGATACATAAAGTCTTCTAGTAGATTTTTCTTTTGTAAATACATAAGAATAGTATATGCTGCACGATATTTTTTATTTTGGTATAAAAAAAAGGCGTGATAAAACAACTTTTGAGCTTTATTTGGCGTAGGTATCGGACTGTAATATATATCTGGAACGGCATATAATTGCGGGCTAAGTGTACGTGGTTTTATAAACAGTTGTGGAAAATCGTCTGTGTTTTGTGTAAAGTTTTGTGTTTTTTCAAGGATGTCTTCAAGTGCTGGTAAATCTAAAGTAAAAAGGTTGTTGGCTTCGTCTCTATAATCAGAATATAAAACAGTTTTTGGTAGATGAAATAAAAAATAGTTATCTGACTTGCTGTTGGCTATAAGATTAAAGGTTTCTGTGTGTTCACGGGGAATAACAATATAGCGTGTTTGTGTGCTTTTGGTAAGTAATAGTGTATGTTGTGCTGAGCCACCAATCATAAAGCACACTTCTGCGCTAGTCATAGCTTTAAGTTGTTCTGTCACAGAAAGTGATTCAGGGTGAATAATATGCCAACCCCGTTTTTTAAGTATTGCTTCCAAGTGCTCTTCGTTGGTACAACCACGAATTTTTGAGCGTGAAAAATATACATATTTTCCTTGCACTACAGGCTCTTCATAATAACCTAAAAACTGCGTATGCTGTGGATGAAGATGGGTATTGATGCCAGCGCCAGGCTCAGGGAAGTGCACTTTGGTAAATTGGGTGGGTTCATTTAAGAAGATATGTTCATTATGTATACCAAGTGCTGTGAAAATTTCGCTTTGCCAAGATTTAAATTGCGAAGGTGTATGGGTAAAACCATTAACACCTACCCAAACGATGGGGAGATTTTTCTCTTTGGCATACCAAAGTCTTTGCAAATCTTCCAAAAGAAAGTGCCCCCAATGCATGAAGAAAATACCACCATAAATGACTTCTTGGGAAGAATGTTTCCATGGTTTCACGTAAGGCAGTTGAAAGTTAGGCGTATCCTTATTAATCATGCGGCGTAAGTAGGGTAGGGCTTGTTTTTTTGCATAGGCCCCGAGAGCGTAAGTGCTTATTTTCCCAGTAATATCGCCCACCATGGGCAACAAGGTAACATTTTCAACAATTTCGCAATGGAGAGGGGGTACTGTATTTGTTGCATGGTACGTCATGGATGTGTCCTTTCTTCAACTATAATTGCAAGAAAAAGGTATATGGAATAGAATATTTTATCAATCATAAATCGCTCACTTGTCTGCTTAGGCTAAAGTTCTTGTGCTCATTCAAAAACAGTGGCATGGGTATACAGCAAGAAGTGGGCAAGTCCCGCAGGGGAGCAAGCCAAAGGCAAGACGAAATTCAATCAAGGTAAGTTTTTTTTGCTTTTACATATATTCGCAATGTTCATTGCTCACAAATATAATTGTCCATAAATACAACTTGTCTTTCCCCGTAAGGTGCGACATAATTAAGGTGGGGTGCAAATGTACCTCAAACGAGATTTACTGTGTTTTAGACTCTAGGAATACCTTACCCTGTTAAAACCAAAAAATGTGTACCGTTTTTATAAAAAAAAGGATGAAATGATGTTTTTTAAATCAATAATTTACGTCTTGTCGTGCTTGGTTTTTATCTTTACAAGTGCTGCGTCTTTTGCCGCTGAACAAAAAACAATGACAACATTTGCGATTATGACACCTGAGCAAGGAACAGATTTTGGTTGGAATCAACAAGGTATCGTTGCTGCAGAAAAAGTAGCAAAGGCCATGGGGCTTAAAGTTATTGTGGCGCAAGGTCTGGGCTATGGAGATATTCGCTCTAATATGCGTGAGCTTGCAGCCGATGGTGTAGAGTTGATTTTAGCCCATGCAGGAGGATATAATACTGCTGGTGCTGAAATGGCCAAAGAAACAAAAGTACCTGTAGCCATTGTAGACCAGCCTCAATTGGCACAAGAAAAACTCATTGCAGATTATACGGCATCTGGACATGAAGCTGCTTATTTAGCTGGCTATTTGGCCGCAAAAATGACACGCAGTCATATTATCGGCATTGTAACTTCTGGTGAGCCGCCTGCATGGAATGCCCATTCTTATGCTTTCATTAAAGGGGCGCAAAAGCATAATCCTAACATTAAAATTCAGTATGCCGTTATAGGCCCTGCTGCTTACGCTGATGTTACAGGCGCAAAACGTGTTACGGAAGCCGTGATTGCAACAGGGGCTGATGTTATTTTAGGGCAGGGGAATGGTTCCAGCTTTGGCATGTTGCAAGCCATTGAAAGCAATAAAGCTCAAGATGGTGAAAAGGTTTGGTTTATTGACGTTATTGGCGATAAGTCCCCCATTGATAAGGGGCATTTGCTTTCGTCCGTTGTTTGGGATTTTGTACCAATTTTTACAAGAATTATCAGCGATTTACAAGGTGGAGCTTTTGGGAAAAATTTTTATACGCTGAATTTGCAAGACAAATCCACATATTTATTAAAATCTCCCCATATACCTGAGCATATATGGAACGAGGTCATGGTATTGCATAATGATATCGTCAACGGTAAAATTATGGTAGAAAAAAAATATGAAGTAGCTCCTGTGCATAGCCTTGTGCAAAATATTGAATAATTTTTCTTTTAAGATGTCATGCCATGCCTCATGTATCATTTCATAATATTTCAAAAAATTTTGCTGAAACACAAGCTTTATGGCAATTGAATTTTACATGTAAAGAGGGAGAAGTACATACTCTACTTGGTGAAAATGGTGCTGGCAAGTCAACGCTGGCGGGGTTGCTCGCCGGTTTTTATCTTCCTAATTCCGGAGAAATTCGCATCGCAGATAAAGCTGTCCATTTGCGCTCTCCCCAAAAAAGTTTGCAATGTGGTATTGGGGTAGTGTTTCAGCATCCGCTCTTGGTGCCGGAATTGACCGTTATGGAAAATTTACTGCTTGGCAGTCCTTGGTGGAAAAAGTTTAACGCAAAAAGCTTTCTGTCACACTATGAAGCGTTTACAGAGTTACTTGGGATAGATATTGATTCTGAGCAATATATCAAGCATTTGAGTTTAGGGCAACAGCAGTATATAGAAATTTTGCGTGCGCTTTGGCATGGGCAAAAAATTCTTGTTTTTGATGAAGCTACAGCTTTGTTATCTCATGAAGAAGCAAAGCGTTTAGGCGTGATTATACAAAAGCTTGCTAAAAATACGCATACAATCCTGTATATTACCCATAAATTGCACGAAGCTATCGCTTTATCTGACCGTATAACTGTTCTACGACAAGGGAAGAACGTAGCTGAAATTTCACACGAAATTATATCAGAAGCAAAACGCTTTCATAGGGAAAAGCAATTAGAACAGACACTGTGCTGCGCTATTTTTGGTGAAGAACATACTACGCATAGTATTCATCAAGTAAATTGTCGCCCAAAACAACAATGGCAAAGCGAGAAAAGCCCATACAGTAGCAAAGAAAAAAACAAAATAGTTTCTCCTTTGTTTGAAGTTTCTTGCATTACGAGTCAAGAGGAAGAGCAGACTTGTTCTATTGACAGCATCTCTTTTAGTGTGAAGGGCAATGAAATTTTGGGCATTGCCGGCATTGATGGGCATGGGCAAAAGCATTTTGCTGAAATTTTAGCAGGGCAACGCCTTCCCAAAAACGGAGCTATTTTCTTACATGGGCAAGAAATCACAGTACTATCCAATGCACAGCGACAAAAGTTGGGTATACACTATGTAAGCGAGGACAGGCTTTCTGAGGGACTTGTAGGCTGTGAAAACATTGCCTTTAATCTGCAAATAAAAAATATAGGATTATCCCCTTTTTGGAAGCGCGGTATAGCCAAATGGAAGTATATGCAAGAGTATGCCAAAAAAATTATGCAAGATTTTTTTATTCCTCTGGAGTATCAAAAAAGTGCTGCCCATACGCTTTCCGGTGGCACCATGCAAAAAGTTATTCTGGCCAGAGAGTTGAATCAGTCTAATCTTTGCGTAGGCATTTTGCACCAACCCACGCATGGGCTTGATGTAAGAACAGCAAAAGAATTTCATGAAAAAATTCGTGCACGGTTGAATCAACGCTGTAGCTTTATTATTATATCAAACGATATAGACGAATTATTGTCTTTATCTACGCATCTGGCCGTATTGAAAAACGGAAAACTCAGCCATTGCTTTGTAAATGATGGAGAAGCCCGTCATAGAGTAGTCACCCTCATGGCAACAGTATAACTATGCACAAGAAAATACTGCCCCCATTTACTATTTTTTTTGTTAAGAATATTCTTCCCTTGCTACTAGCCTTTTTATTGAGTGCAATCATTCTTCTTTGTCTGGAGACGAGTCCTTTTGAGTATTATGGCTATATTTTTAAGCGTTGCTTAACGAGTAGCTTGGGATTTGAAGCTGTGCTTTTGAAAATGACTCCGCTTCTTTGTATTAGTGCAGGCTTGATGATTGCTTTCAAAGCCGGCATTTGGAATCTTGGTGGTGATGGTCAATTCCTTTTGGGAGCTGTCTTGAGTATCGGTCTTGCAACATCATTGGCAGCCTTTATGCCCCCCTTCCTTTTCATTCCCCTTTGCCTTTTCTTTTCCCTTATCATCGGAGCCGCATGGGTAAGCGTGTCGGCATTTTTACACACTAAATATGGCATAAATGAGGTGGTAAGCACGCTGATGATGTCTTTTATAGGCATAAGCTTAGCTAATATGCTTATTAAGAGCCCCTTACGTGATATTGCGGTTCCGCATCCACAAACATACACCCTTGCTGTGGAAAATCGCCTTTTACGGCTTTTTGATAGCAGTGTTCATGTGGGTTTTCTTATTGCTGTTTTTACAATACTTTTCGTGCACTATATATTAAACCATACGGCTATGGGCATTAAGTGGCGTATTATAGGGGCTAATAAAAATGTAGCATATCATGCAGGATATCCGGTAAAAACATTACTTTTTTTAGCTTTTTGTCTTAGTGGTGCATGTGTTAGTTTAGCTGGAGCCATTGAAGTTTTAGGAGTATATGGGTCAATACAAGCCAATTGGAATCCTGCCTATAGCATTCTTGCCATTCCCATTGTGCTTTTAGGCCGTTGCCATGGTGTAGTCATTCTTTTGTATACCTTTCTTTTTTCAATACTTCTCGTGGGGGGAGGCAGTGCTTCTCGTGTGTTGCAAGTTCCAACATATATTATTCATGTGGTCTTGGCACTAGTAATGCTTTTAAGTGCTATAACCAATAAAATTTTTGAGAAACAATGAAGTAAGAGTTATAGGCTATTATTTTTGAACATATAAGGTCACTAAACATGATAAACGAAACATTGCTCGCAACATTTTTGTTGAGTACATTCATGGCGGCGTTGCCGTTGTTTTTGGCAGGTTTTGGCGAAATGCTCTCAGAGCAGGCTGGAATCTTAAACCTTGGGCTTGAGGGGATGATGCTTGCAGGTGCGTGTTCTGCTTTTTATGTTGTTTACGAAACACAAAATTATGCCCTTGGTTTTCTAGGCGGTGCCAGTGCAGGTTTATTGCTCGCCATAATTATAGTTATTTTTTGCGTGTGGTATGCGGTTGAACAGGTGGTTATTGGTTTATCACTTACTTTTATAGTGCAAGGAATAACTGCCCTTTTTCACCATGTATACTTTGCAAAAACATATCCGAGGCTGGACCCTGTGGAGGTTTTCAGCATTCCTTTTTTGTCTCAACTTCCCTTTGTGGGCAGATTGTTTCACATTTCAGCATTTACCTTGTTGTGCGTATGCGGCCTTATTATTTTCATCTATTTTTATAAAGGAAGTATACTCAAACGACAGCTTGTAGCCGCTGGTTCAAACCCTAGAGCCTTAGATGTTTTTGGAACGAATGTTTTTGTGCTGCGCACAGCCATTGTGCTTTTTGCTGGCACCATGGCGGGGCTTGGTGGCGCATATATGGCTATTTTGAGTGCGGGCATATTTGTTCCTTATATGACTAACGGTACAGGTTTTATCGCTATTGTACTAGCCATGTTAGCAAGCGGCAGAACTATATGGCTTTTTTTGGGTGCACTCGTGTTTGGTGTAAGTCTGTCCATAAATACCAGCTTACAATTGCTTGGCATCACACTATCGATAGACATGACACACATGTTACCTTTCATACTTATTATGATTGTCTTGACACTTTTTAGGCGCCATGTTGCCTTTCCTCAAGTATTGGGCAAACCTTATGTGCGTAAAAAAAGGTAATTTTATATGTAGGTTAAAGCATGTTTATACTACTGCAAGCTCCTTACTTACAAAATTATATAGTGCACAAAATGAGACTGCGTATTCATACTGCTCTCTTGTTTTGCCTGTATTACATACAGGGTAAAGATTTTATGATTACATCGTCTTCTTTGAGCTGTATTTTTTATGTTTCATTGTTTACTATTTTTTTCAGAGGAAGAGCAGAAAAAAGAAGCTTTAGCTGGGGTGGTGCCCCTCACGAACTTTTACAAATATGATACGTCTTATAGAGTGGGGAAAGAGGTGTCTTGACCACGCCAAGCGTACAACATCCAGTAGGATATAGAGTAGGAAGAAAGGTATTATGCAGAGGTTTTCACTTTTTGTGGAACGGAAGGCATAAAAACCTTAGAAATTTTTTTAAAACTGATTTTTTCAACTAACAGTGCAAGTGAATTGCGCTTGCTCTTGATTTTGGGTTGTACTGGCTGCGTCTTAAAGGCACGCCTCACTTTGGCGTTAACGTGTAAGTACGTTACATTTACGCCTCAGCGGGGGTCACCTGCTTTTGCAGTCGACATAGCAATTCTAAGTTAAGTTGCTATAATAAAGTTATTAAACTGTTACTGCACTGCCTGTGAGGAATACGCATGTTTACCTTAACATCTTTGGAAAAAGCTTTGGCCCTCATAGAAGAACATTTCCATGTAATGCCCGTAATAGAGCAGGAGCCGGACTGGGTGCCCTTATTGCAGGCACGTGGACGGGTGCTTGCTCAAGATATTTGCGCTGCAGAATATGTCCCTTCTTTTATGCGTTCTAGTGTAGACGGCTATGCCTTAAGGGCTGCTGATACTTTTGGTTGTAGTGATAGTATTCCTGCCATTTTACCCTTGGCAGGGCAGGTGCGTATGGGGCAAGAACCGTATTTCACTCTCAAAGCAGGCACTTGTGCCAGCATTGCCACGGGCGGTGCTTTGCCAGATGGGGCAGATGCTGTACAAATGCTGGAATATACAGAAGAGTATGGCGATGGAACTATAGGTATATTGAAGGCCGCAGCACCGCAACAGCATGTGATTTTTAAGGGGGACGATGTGTACCCTGGTAAAGCTTTGTTTAGCGTAGGAAAAAAGATAACGCCAAAGGATATTGGAGCCTTAGCTGCCCTTGGTATCACAGAATTGCCTGTACGAAAAAAGCTGACTGTGGGGATTATTACCACCGGCGATGAATTAGTCCCCCTTGAGCAAAAACCCAATAATGCTCAGGTGCGCACGGTCAATACTTCCTTATTGGCATCACTTGTGGAAGACTTTGGCGAAACGGCCTTGTGTTATGGCATTATTAAGGATCAAGAAGCTTTGTTACAGGCCACATTGCGTAAAGCTAGTAAGGAATGTGATGTGGTGCTTATTTCAGGTGGAAGCAGCGTTGGTCAAAAAGATATGACTGCCCAAGTCATGGCCCAGCAAGGCGAAATACTCTTTCATGGTTTAGCCATTAAACCTGGAAAACCCACAATTTTAGGAAAAATTCGGCAAATCCCTGTATTGGGCTTGCCTGGTCATCCCGTGGCGGTATTTTTTGTAACCTTGCAGGTAGTTTATCATCTTCTTTGGTGTTTAACAGGTAAAAAACAACCCCAAACATGTGTGCAAGCCTCTTTAACGGAATCGGTGCAAGCCAATGACGGGCGTTTACAATTTGTTCCTGTGCAATTATTACCAAGTGAAGACGGATTTTCTCAGCAGGCAAAACCGGTACGTACAAAATCTGGCCTGATTACCACCTTGGCTGCCGCTGATGGGTATTGTATTATTCCACAAAATTGTGAAGGCTATGCGGAAAAAACGGCTGTTACCGTGTATCTGTTTTAACATTTGCATACGGAGTCTTTTGGAGCTTTGACAGTAGCCAAGGAAATATTGATTAAATAAATTATTTTTAAGGAAACGCTGATTAAAGAGATTTTTTTGTCTAACATATTTTTCAAACTATATTGTGAGACCCTACGCAATGCATTGCGCAGAAGTCTCATATAAGGCCCCA
>CAYJDE010000100.1:0-9213 GCA_964368805.1 uncultured Desulfovibrionaceae bacterium | reverse complement strand
TTTACCTCTGCACACGGTATTTTACACCTTGAATAAATTTTCAAATTTTAGATACAAAACTCTATTTAAAAATGATTGTACAAAGGTCTTGAAGTAGATTATTTTTTTCAGCCTACTGCCCTTTACAACGGCCTGTTCATGGCACTTACAATTCATTTAACCCACAAGACTAGACATTTTTTTTTGTAGCCTTATATTACTAATAGGCTTTGAAAAAGAGCCTTTTTTATTCGTGACAAATACACACTTCTTGTGTATCGTGCCTTCCGAAAAAACATTAGTAAGTATTATCGCTACTCTAATTTCTTACCATTTTACTTTTTTCATCCACACTATAAGAACTTGGGAAAAGTCCTATGCAAAAAATCACCTCCTCTCTGGAAAGTTTTTTGACAAAGTTGGGGCTTGGTCTACGTGCTAAGCTTATTGTCATCTTTATCATCATCAAGGTGCTTCCCCTTGTGCTCATTGCCCTAGTGGCTTGGCAACAAGCCTTGGACCTTGGTAACGTAATGCAAGAGCGTACTACGGCATTGGCTGATAAAGCTGTAGGAGAATTAACTGC
The DNA here is from genome assembly GCA_964368805.1 of uncultured Desulfovibrionaceae bacterium. Lineage (GTDB taxonomy): Bacteria > Desulfobacterota > Desulfovibrionia > Desulfovibrionales > Desulfovibrionaceae > CAYJAD01. The sequence goes on along the minus strand of CAYJDE010000100.1, from coordinate 8,648 downwards.
TGCAGGCAAATTAGCTGTTAATGACGCTGTGGAAGCCCTTGATAACCGTGGCACCCAAGAAATTGAGCGTCTTACCACAGATACGGCCCAGAAAGTGGCAGATTTTTTGTACGGTCGAGATGACGATTTGCGTACCATGGCAGCCATGCCCGTAGATAAAAGTATTTATAAAGCCTTTGTGGATAACATGCAAAAAAATGTTATGGTACAAAGCAAGTGGGTATTATCTGAAGATAAAAAGACATGGGTTCCTGAGGTAAAAAAAGATGATTTGGCTATACTTGCCTTTGCCTCAGAACAAAATTCCAATCGTTTCCACTATCGCAAGCCCGACCTTTTTGAATATGTCGCCAAACCCCTCTATTTAGAGGCGACGTTTATAGACCTTGACGGAAAAGAAAAGATAAAAGTTACCACTTCGGATATTATGGATGCGACATTAAAGGATGTCAGTGACAGAAAGAATACTTTTATTAAAGCTGAAACCTATTTTGCCGAGCTCAAAAAACTTAAAGCTGGCGAAATTTATGTATCCGATGTTATTGGTGCTTACGTAGGTGCGCCCTTCATTGGACCGTATATCCCTGCCAATACAGAAAAACGTGGCCTTCCTTTTGAACCAGAAAAAGCCGCCTTTGCCGGACCGGAAAACCCCAATGGTAAACGCTTTCAAGGTATCATTCGTTGGGGCATGCCTGTGGAGAAAGACGGAGCCATCATAGGCTATGTAACGCTGGCCCTTAACCATGATCATATCATGGAAATGCTTAACCATCTTACACCAGCCACAGATCGCTATACCGAGCTTTCCGACCCCATTCAAGGCGACTATGTTTTCATGTGGGATCATAAGGGACGCAATATTGTACACCCCCGCCACCATTCCATTACAGGCTATAATCCAGAAACCGGTGACCCTGAGGTGCCTTGGCTTGACGACGCCACCTATAAAGCATGGCAAGCTAGTGGTAAGGAATATGCAGAATACATTAAGAATGTACCAGCCTTTACCGACCAACGGCGTGATGTTAAACCTTCTTTGGACTTACTTAAGCAAGGGCATATGGGCCTTGACTGTCGTTATTTAAATTTTGCCCCGCAATGTACTGATTGGTACCATGCCGCCAGAGACGGTGGCTCTGCTTCTTTCCTTATTCTTTGGTCTGGCCTTTGGAAATTAACCACCACTGCCGCTATCCCTTACTATACCGGACAATACGGTGAAAATGAGTTGGGTTACGATAAACTAGGCTTTGCTATTATTACTGTTACGTCTGGTGTGGAGAATTTCCATGCGCCGGCGGAAAAAACCGAAAAAGAAATTGAAAGAATTATTGCCATTACTGACAAAGAATTAGACGCAGAAGTTGAAAAAACTTTTACCACCATTAGTGAAAATCTTTGGGCAACCACACTAAGCCTTTCCCTGTCTACCTTCATTATGACTGTGGTGGTTATCCTTATTGCTGTGTGGATGGCCTCAGCCATGACGCATAAGATTACCTATCTTATTAACGGTATTACCCGTTTTCGTAATGGGGAGCGTCACTTTCGCTTTAACTCGCCCGTAAAAGACGAATTGGGCATTTTAGCCGATTCTCTGGATGACTTGGGCCGCAGCATTGAAGACAGCGTCAAAGGCCCTGCCACCATCACAAATTTAGAGGGCAAAATTATTTATATGAATACCCTTGCCCTTAGCCTTCTTGACAAAACCTTGGACGATGTTGTCAATAAAAATTATACTGATGTGAGCGCTTTTGATGTGCAAAATAATCCCATTACCGCTTTCTTAGAAAAAAGAGAGCAACCTGTCATCTTGCACGTGCCAACACACACACACTTTAAAAGTAATCCCGCTTACTATCATGACAGAGAAGGCAATGCCATTGGCTTTATCATCGTTTTAGAAGATGTTACCGAGCTTATTAGTGAACAAGAACGTATCGAACGTGAACGTGCTTTACTTGATACTGTTATCTCTTCATCTCCTGACCTTATTTGGTATTTGGATGCCAATGAAACCTTCCTTTTTGCCAACCCCCGTTTTGCCACGTCCTTTGGCAAAAGCATTGATAAAATACAAGGGCATAAAGCTGCAGACGTTTTACCGGCAGCAGTGTATTCAAATTCGCGCAGTAATGACATCGATGCCATAAACAGTGCCTGTCCTGTGCATTCAGAAGAAAAAATAACCTTTGCCGATGGGCATGTGGAAATTTTAGACGTAGTGCGCACCCCACTGTTTACTACGGACAAAAAATTACGCGGCATCCTTGGGGTGGCCCGTGACGTAAGCCAGCGTGTGGCCGTTGAAAAAGAATTGCGTCAAACGCAACGTGACCTTATAGGTGCCGTGGCCGAAGCCAATAAGGCCAGTGAATCTAAAAGTGAGTTCTTGGCTCGTATGAGTCACGAAATTCGTACCCCTATGAATGCCATCATCGGTATGACCAACATTACTAAGAGAAAGTTGGATGAAAGTTGTAGCAAAGATGAACTCATGCCCAATATTTCTCAAATTGAAGCATCCTCCATGCATCTTTTGGGATTACTCAATGACATTTTAGATATTTCAAAAATTGAAGCAGGAAAGATTGAACTTTCTGAAGAGCCCTTCTCCTTACCAAAACTGGTGGACGATGTGGCCAATATTATTCGTCCTCGCTGCAGTTCCAAAAATATCACCTTTAGTGTGCAACAAGATACCTTTGCTTGCGAAAAATTCATTTCAGACGGATTGCGTTTACGCCAAATTCTCATCAATTTATTGGGGAACGCTGTGAAGTTTACTCCAGAATTGGGACAAATTGACTTCCGTATCGAATTGCGAGAAAGCAAAGAAGAGAAAGATCTTATTTTCTTCTCGGTACGTGATACCGGTATCGGCATTGCCAAAGAAAGCTTGAAAACTTTATTCAATCCTTTTGAACAAGCCGGTAGCCACATTACACGTAAATACGGCGGAACAGGCCTTGGCCTTTCCATCAGCAGAAGTATTGCTGTCCTTTTAGGTAGTGATATTACAGTACAAACAGAAGAAGGTGCTGGCAGTGAGTTTTCCTTTGCACTATGGTTGAAAAAAGACCAAAGTGCCATTACTACCAAAACTACGCAAAAAGAATCTCAAGAAATTCCTTCAGGAAAGCGCATTTTATTGGTAGATGATGTGGACATCAATAGAATTATTGCCATGGAATTGCTTTCCCCATTTGAATGCATTATTGATGAAGCCTGTGATGGAACCGAGGCTGTGAAAATTTTTGGCGAATCTGAAGAAGGTTTTTACGATCTCATTTTTATGGACATACAAATGCCCACCATGAATGGGTACGAAGCGGCAAAAAATATCCGTCAACTAGACCGGAAAGACGCTACTACCATACCCATTGTGGCCATGACAGCCAATGCCTTTAGAGAAGACATAGAACAAGCCATGGAAAGCGGCATGAATGCCCATGTGGCAAAACCCATTGATATGGTAAAATTAACAGAAGCCCTGAAAACCTATTTACGTTAGCTAACAGAAAATATCCGTACTTAAAAAAGACATTGGCAATAGCAATATGCCAATGTCTTTTTTAACGTACTATTTTTACAGTAGAAAAAATAAAAAAAACAGTTTTTTACAGTAACACTCCTATATTTTAACCCAAAACACCTAAGAAATTTACCCTTTTTTAAAAAAATTTTTCAGAAAAACACTTATTTTATGTGAATAAATACAACAACCTTACTATAAAAATTATTTATCTGATAAATTATTTTCACTTTTTCCATCTTATCCGTTGACATAAGCCAAAAAGAATGTTCTTCTGTTCTTGCGAGTCACGTTGAAGCTAACCAAATGTCTTGGGCTGTTTTGTGACTAAATATTTTTTTTGAGAGGATGTTTCCATGCCTAAATCTATCTATGTTGGCAATCTTCCCTGGTCCGCAACTGAGGACCAAATTCAGGAGCTTTTTGCCGAATACGGCACAGTTCTTTCCGTTAAATTAGTGAGTGATCGTGATACTGGCCGTGCACGTGGTTTTGGCTTCGTCGAAATGGAAGATGCTGATGCACCAGCCGCTGTTGAAGCCTTGGACAATGCCTCTTTTGGTGGTCGTACGTTACGCGTGAATGAAGCTCGTCCACGCGCTCCTCGTCCCTCCCGCTACTAGGGCAAACTGATGCTACAGCGACAATGTGCTTTGCTGTAACAATTTTACATGACCGTTAGTTTTGCTTGTCAATTCTAACGGCCATACTTTGTATACGGATTGACTTTGTTTCTTTTAACAAAGTCAATATTTTGTATTTACAAAATGGCAAAGAGCGTTCTCACGCAAATATGCCATTTTTCGTTTTTTATAATACATATTTTTGAAATTTTAGTGATGCAGCCTCATTTTTTTTGCGTGGCTGTCATCAAGGAGTTTTCGCCATGCTTGATCCTAAACAATGTGTATTGCATAGCGGTGGAGCCTCAGGAACAGAAGATTTTTTTGGTTCCCTTGCAGAGCAATGGGGTATTGAAGAAGTAAACTACAGCTTTGATGGGCACCAATCGGCCCGTTCTCGCGGTCTGCGCATGCTTACCTCTGAAGAATTGGCTCTTAAAGACGTAAGTCTTACCTATGTTTCTAAGCTTATGAGTCGCGAATATACTCGTGCGCCGCTTTTTAGAAAAGTATTGCAATCCATTTGTTGGCAAGTAAGCGGTGGTAGCGAAATTATTGTTATAGGCGAAATCCAAGCCGATGGCACCGTTAAAGGTGGCACAGGCTGGGGTGCTGAGTTTGCAAAAATTTGCAACAAACCCCTGATGGTTTTTGACCAAAACAAAAAAGAATGGTTTACATGGGAAAAAGATAATTGGGTTGTAGAAAAAGACCCTTGCATTTTGCGCCCCCATTTTACCGCTACAGGAACACGTTTCTTAGAAGATTGCGGCCGTGATGCCATTACAGACCTTTTTGCACGTTCCTTTAAGAAATAATTGATGTAAAATAAATTTTAAGGGTTTGGGCTTCGCCTCAAGCCCTTTTTTTTTATCCTGCTTCAAGTTTCGATTGATTGTTGTTAACGCTCCATGAGACCCTACGCAATGAATTGCGCAGAGGTTTCGTTTCATGAGGTTTTCCAATGATGTATGCTCTGCATACCTTTCCTAAAGCTCACGCATCTTTCGTAATATAATGCAAAAATCACTTTTTGTGAGCGTACTCTAGTGCGCTAAAAAATACATGCAGGATTTTTAGTTTGAAAATATCTTCATCTACCATAAATATCGGCTCTGGCTTTTTGGCTTTTAGTGTTTGGGGCTCCTTGGTTTTATATTGGAAAGCCTTAGAACATGTGGGAGCTTTTGAAATACTGGCGCATCGTATGGCTTGGTCTTTAATTACTGTCCTCATTTTAGCTCTTATTCTTGGCTATATGCAAGACGTGCGCACAGTAATAAAAGATAAAAAAATACTTGGTACTGCTCTTTTAGCCTCATGCATCATTGGTGGAAATTGGTTTTTATACATTTGGTGCGTCACCCATGACAGAGTGATTGATGCCAGTCTTGGGTATTTTATTAACCCCCTACTCTCGGTGTTACTTGGGCGCATTTTCCTTAAGGAAAAACTTACTCGACTACAAGTTTTAGCCATTGCCATTGCGGCTTTTGGTGTCATCTACAGCGTTGTTGCCTATGGCAAATTCCCCTACATAGGGCTTACCCTTGCTGCATCCTTTGCTATCTATGGGTATTTAAAGAAAAATATTAAAGCCCATGTCATTACGGGCTTGTTTTTAGAAACAGCCCTGCTTTTTCCTGTAGCTGTAGTTTTTCTTCTTTGGTTAGGCCTTAGCGAGCAAAGTCACTTTTTAGATTATAAACTGAGTACGCAGATTTTACTCATGGGGTCAGGGCTTGTCACCATCATTCCCTTACTGCTCTTTGCCTACGCCAGTAAACGTGTGCAACTGGCCACCCTAGGACTCATGCAATATATTGCCCCTACCATAAATTTGGTTGTAGGCGTCTATCTCTTCCATGAACCCATGAATGCAGCTACCCTTGTAACCCTTATTTGTATTTGGATAGGCCTTGTTTTATATACATGGTGCAGCATTGACCAATACAGAAAGTTACAAAAAAATATCCTAAAGAAAAGCGTATGCTAAAAAATTAACATTCAACCATGCATACAGCCAAACCGCCAAGGCTTGTTTCTTTAAATTTTTCATGCATATCTCGCCCTGTTTCGTACATGGCTTGAATACAAGCATCCAAGGTCACCATATGGTGCACCCCTTGCTGGCAGGATGCAAGAAGAGAAGCATTATAAGCCTTTATGGCCCCTACAGCATTACGTTCGATACAAGGAATTTGCACATAGCCGCCCACAGGGTCACAGGTTAAACCAAGATGATGCTCCAAAGCAATTTCAGCGGCATTTTCTATCATGAAAACCGGATTCCCCTTGGCATGGCTAAGCATGGCAGCACTCATGGCAGAGGCTACACCCACTTCGCCTTGGCAGCCCATTTCTGCACCGGCTATGCCGGCATTGTGCTTGGCTAAATAGCCCACAGCCGCCGAGGCTAGCACCCCTTCTTGTAGGGCACGCTCGCCAATATTCATGTCATACTGCATGGCATAAAGCAGTGCGGGCATGACACCGGCCGAACCACACGTGGGAGCCGTTACAATGACACCACCACTAGCATTTTCTTCTGCGGCGGCAAAGGCATAAGCATTAATAAGACCCATAAATTTATCATGAGGATGCGGCATGGAGAGGGCTTTATCATAAATGATGCGTGCTTTGCGATGCACCCCCAAGGTGCCTGGTAATTCGCCCTCATTGTTCAGGCCACGAGTGACGCTAGCCAGCATCACTTCCATGATATTTTCTAGTTGTTCAAGAATACGCGGGCGAGGCATGCCGGTGATGGCCGATTCGTTTTGTAAAATGATTTCGTGCAGATTTAAGCCCGATGTATGCAGATGTTCCCGTAACTGGGCCATGGAATTATAAGGAAAGCAAGGTTTGCCTTGCTCTGGTATTTGCCAGCCTTTCCATTGAATAAAGCCACCACCTACAGAATAGTATTCCTGAGTAAGTAAAATCTTGCCATTGGCATCTTGCAAAGAAAAGATTAAGGTATTACTAAAGGGCTTGTCATGACTTAATGGACCGTGGTGAATAAAACTTAAGCCTGTATGCACCTGCATACTACCCTTGTCGCCTAAAAAGACAGTAAAGCGTTTTTCCGGCACCACCTGCCCCAAAAGATTGGCCGGACAAGAAGCTGGTTCATGCCCAAGTAAGCCTGCAATAATGGCAGGTTTAGTACCATGTCCATCAGCTGTGGCACTGAGCGAACCTAACAGTTCTACATGTATACTGTGGGCGTGTTTAAGAACGTGGGCTGCAAGACCTTGACATAAATTTTCAAAATGCTTAGCTGCCTTCATGGGCCCCATGGTGTGCGAAGAGGAAGGTCCCGGACCCATTTTGAAAAAATCAAAGAGTGAAGTTTCAATGGGGGGTTTTTCATTTTGCTTAGCAATACGTAGTTCTTTTAAGGCCATAAAAAAAGTCCTTTATGTTTTTACATTATTTTCTATAAAAAAGTTATCTATTTTAGCGACATTTGTAAAGAAGGTTTGCTAAAATGGCTACAGAAAATAAGATTTTTTATAATTCGTATGTTTTTTTGCAAGGAAAGTATTTAGCTATGAATAAATATACTCTATTGAAATACTGTGCTTTTTGTTTGACCATGCTAAGCAGTTTAAGCATGTCTGCAACTGTAAAAGCCCATGAAGTGCAAGAAAAAACTCTTGCTGCCAAGCATATACAGCTTCGCCAACGGTATGATGCCTGCATGAAACAAAGTGCTGGCACGGCTCTGGCACAAAAAAAATGTCGTATGGCCTATGCTAAGCAACGTTCTTTCACGCCAGAAAAATTGTACCATTGGCATATGGAGCATGCATTAGAAGCAGATAGTCTGTATAAAGATGCTCTTATAGCCTTGAAGGGTACTGTACATAGAGTGGGTAAAACCATGCTGGGAGTACCAGAAATTGTTATGGCACTTGATGATTACGGTATGCACGGGGTGCGTGTGGAATTTAGCAAACAATTTCAAGAGCAGGTGACGGCTTTGCAAGCAGGACAAATGGTACAAATCATAGGCATTTGCAAAGGCATGGAGGCAGAAGGGTTTGTGCGGGTTATTCATGGGGAGTTTATGGAGTAGCAGCCCGCTCAAAAAGGGGTACTCTACTCAAAATGGATAATCTGATACGCTAAGCTCGTTTTTTGCTTCAGTCGTGTCTGTCTATAGAGACACTTACGCTTGACATTTGTACTGTCAATCTCTTAAAACCACGCCTCGCTTCGACGTTAAACATGCAAATAAATTACGCTTACGCCCTAGCTGCGGTCGCCTGTTTTCGCATTCGATATAGCAATTCCAAGTGGCATTGCTATATACACTCCCCATGCAAAAAACTTTATCTTCCTTATATGAAACCTCTGCACAGTGAACTGTGCAGGAGTCTTTATATGGTTATCACCTTAACTTAGCTAAAACATCTTTGTAGTATAAATACACATAAGCTCTGGTGTAATGCAAAGTACAATACCCCAGAGCTAGC
>CAYJDE010000099.1:0-9294 GCA_964368805.1 uncultured Desulfovibrionaceae bacterium | reverse complement strand
CTTCAACCTTGGCAAGGTTGCACTCTACCACTGAGTTACTCCCGCTCAACGAAGAAGAGTTCTACGTGAGACTCTTCAAATTGTCAACAAAGATTTTTCATTTTTTTAAAAAAAATTTACCATGAAAAAAACTTGACAATTTTCAACTCTTACCGTAGAAATCTTTCTTCTTGTTGGGCCTATAGCTCAGTTTGGTAGAGCCCCCGGCTCATAACCGGTTGGTCCCAGGTTCAAATCCTGGTGGGCCCACCAAGAAAAAAGCTGCTTACTTATATGTAAGCAGCTTTTTTCTTGGTTAACTCCGTAAATTCTTCTTAAAAACTTCAACGATATTCATACCTTGTTAAAAAAAGTAATTACCCCAAAGTTTCTCACATTTCATGCAATTTCTTCTCTAACTCTTCAAGACGATTTTGTTCATGCACTTGTAGCTTTTCTTTACTTATGTATAGAGCCTGAAAAACTTCATGGGCCCACGCATCTTTGCACAAAAGCGTACATTCCAGATCAAGAAAGAAAATAGAAGGACCACTTTGAGAGCCTGCAAGATGCTGTTTAAACAAACGAGGTGCCGCAAAATTTTCACCGTCACGCATGAGAAACAATGCTAAGTCTATGTTACTTGGTGCGGGCATAGAAAAAGGTTTTCCTGCCAGTATTTTTGAAAACTTTTCCGCCTCTTTTACGTCTCCTCGCTCTAAAGCACAAGATTTACGTGCCGAAGCGTAAACAAAAAAATGCTTGTGTCGTAAATATGCCAAGGAATGCTTGAAATGATCTTCCATACCATTAGGAAGTTTTTTACCAAGAATGCGTAATTGTTGTATTTTATAACGTAGCGGATTTTGAATAGCCAAGTTTGTTAAATGATCTCGAGCACATTCTAAATCTTCATAATAAAGAGATGTCACCTCATTGACATAAACTGTTCTTGAAAAGCATAATATTCTACGCCACAAATCAAAATCAATGAGACATTGCAACTGTTCATCAAAACCGCCTACTTTTTCAAACAATTCACGTTTATGTAGCGTAGATATACCTGTTATTTCATTATATTCTAAAATATCTTCAACATTTATATGTCCATAATAAGGGATGTATTCTTTAAGAATATGCAAACTTCCATCTTCTGCTTTTTGACGCTGAATGCACAAAGAGTTTGCATACGCAAAGCCCGCATCATTTTGCGCAAGTAAAGCCGTCAACAAGCGCTCTAAATGGTCAGGCTTCCAAATATCATCATCACCAAGATAGGCAATATACTCCCCAGAACTTAAGGAAAAAGCTGTATTCGCCGTATGTCCATAGCCCTTATTTTGCCGATTCTTTTGAAAAATTATACGAGAATCATTAAATTTTTCTACAATATCATCTACAGGCTTTCCCCCATCGCATACAAGGCACAGCTCCCAATGAGGATAGGTTTGCATCCGCACACTTTCTATGGCTTGCACAAGCCTATTGCGTCTATTGTAAAGGCCATAAGCACAGAAATCAAAGGCAATGCAGAAGTTTTCTTTAAAGCTTCAGGTGTATCTTTATGTATTGATTGTGTCATCATTTTTAGCTCGTGTTTTTTGAAAACGCCAATTACTGCTTTTTTGAGAGAGAAACTTTTTAAGGGGAGCGGTCTGTCAACACAACAGCGACACCTCTTGCAGAAAAACTGTCGCAGAACGGGCTTCTCTCAAACTCTCCACTTCAAAACAACATTACGCCAACATCTTATATTTAGGAAGACAAATTGTGACGCATAAGAAAATCATCTCATGGACAAGCGCAAATTATTTTAACCTATTTTTGAGCAAGCCAAAATTGTAATGTCTTGCATAATAATTTTGGATCAATAGGCTTTGTGATATGGTCATTCATGCCATGGGACAAACTGATTTCCTTATCTCCTTTCATGGCATGAGCAGACATAGCTATAATGGGTAAACAAGCAAATTTTTCTTGCGAGCGTATCTGTTTTGTGGCGGTATATCCGTCCATAATGGGCATTTGAATATCCATAAGAACTGCATCGTAGTGATTTTTTTCCAAAAGATTTAAGGCTTCCTGCCCGTCAGCGGCAATATCTAAAGTAAAGCCTGCAGAAAGCAATATTTCTTGTGCAACAATTTGATTTATTTCATTATCTTCTGCAAGCAGTAAATGCCCCTTCGTTAACCCTAAAGTACGTTCTTCAGCTACAGAACAAGTAGTACTTTCCAGTAATGTATTTTGCAAAGATTCAGGTGCCAAAGGAAATAACGCTGTACAAAAGAATGTCGTCCCTTTTCCATATTCACTTTCTACCCAAATATCCCCATGCATCATAGAAATGATGTTTTTGGAAATAGCTAGGCCAAGCCCAGTACCACCATATTTACGTGTCACCGTACTATCTGCTTGTGAAAAAGCCGAAAAAAGACGATTCATTTGCTCAGGGGTAAGACCAATGCCGCTATCGCGTACCGCAAAGCGACACTGCAAGTTTTGCTCTGATTCTAAAACACTTTCAATCTCTAAAGATATAGTACCAATACTGGTAAATTTAATGGCATTGCTTACAAGATTGAAAAGTACTTGCTTTAAACGCAAAGCATCGCCAAGCAAGACAAGAGTAGCATAGTTGCCCACGTTAACATCTAAAGACAACGTTTTTTCTATGCATCTTGGGCCGTATAAGTCAATAACTTCCTGACTTATACTCTGCAATGTAAAGGGTTGTTCTTCCATCTCTAATTTTCCAGCTTCAATTTTGGAAAAATCAAGAATATCATCGATGATACGCATGAGGTTATTGGCAGAAAATGAAATTTTATTCACATAATTAACCTGCACATCAGTCATGGGCGTTTGCTCTAAAAGATGCAGTAAACCTAAAATTCCATTCATGGGGGTGCGAACTTCATGACTCATATTGGCTAAAAATTCTCCCTTTGCCTTGGTGCTTTGCTCTGCAAGTTCTTTAGCAGCGCGTAATTTTTTTTCATTACCAGCAATTTCTTTTAGCATGGCATGATGATCGCGCATATCTCTAAAGTAAATTATCAGCCCATTCTTTCCTTGATAGTAAGTACGGACCATGAAAATTTCCACGGGAATTTCTTCTCCTGTGATAATATGCTTGCACATCATCTCTGATTTACATGTTCCATATGTGTGCCCGTCAGCTATTTGCTGCTGAACAACCTCTTGGGAAGTACGCCCATCCGGTTGAAATTCCGGATGGATTATATGGAAATTTTGCATAAAATCTTCTTTAGTTTCAAACCCAAATAAGGTAGCAGATTCTAAATTAGTATAAATAAGATTATTTGCATCATCCCAAAAATTCACTCCCATGGGCATGGAATCAAGAATAAGCGTATTGCGTAATTCAGCTTCTTTTAATTGTATTTGCGCATGTTTTATCTCACGTAAGTCTTTAGCATAAGTAATGATAATATCTTCGCCGGCAAGTTTTGTGCTCACATGAATAATTTCCATGGGGATAAGTTCACCATCAATATCATTATGCAACCATTCAAAGCGGCAAAAACCTTTTTCCAGCACATTTATATGATTTTTCTCTACAGTCTCTTTAGAGTTTCGCCCGTCTGGTTGATAGTTGGGAGAAAGCAAATGGAAGTTTTCTATATATTCTTCTTTAGTATTAAATCCAAAAATTCGCAAAACTTCTGCATTGCAATCAACAATTTCCCCATCTTTATTCCAAAAAGTAATACCTAAAGGAATATTTTCAGATACAATCGTATTTAGTTCTTGCTCTAATTTTCCCTTTTCTAGTTCTAAAATTTCCGTAATATCTGATATGATAGATAAACGAACTTTTTCTTTATCATCCCAAGAAATGCATGAATCAACAAATTGAAGATGATTTTTTATTTCTTCATCATAACGGTTCCACACATAAGGTTCTGACAAATCTTTAATAATCTCGTTACTACAATTTTTACACGGTGAATCTAAATTACGAAAAACATTATAGCATTTTTTAGAATTTATATCTTCGCACCCAAAAAATTTACTTACGGCCTTATTAAAATATAATATTTCATACGTTTCTATATCAGAAATATAAATAGGCATAGGAAAAGCGTCAAGCATTCCTTGCACTTGCTTTTGCTTTCTTTCCAAAACCTTCTTCATGGTTTGCTGTTTTTTTGTATAAATGAAAAGAAATACTATCAAAGCAAGAAGCAAAACTATAATACCAATAAGAAGATTAACACTTATATATGATAAAAACTGAACAAATTGTGACTTATAACTGGGCGTCATAATATGTTTAAGTAAAATATTCGTAAATTTATCCTGTGGAAAAGTAGCTATAGCTTTATTAAATATGGATATTAATCGAGGATCGACGTTTTTATTAAAAATAAAAGAAAATTTATCATACAAAGGCAATAAATTTGCTATATGCAAAAGGGGATACCCCCCTTCAGAAATCGCTGTTCGTGCTGCGTACACATTTTCAAAAGTATAATCTGCCTCACCTGCTTCCACGGCTTCATACGCAGCATGAATATCATCAAATTCAATCACGACATTGTCTGGAAAGGTTTCTTTAACAAATGTGACTACCACAGGGTGTAGTTTTGATACAGCCAAAACACTCTTTTCGGTAAGCTGATATTTCCTTCCCACCATAGCAATGGGAGTGGTAAGAAAAGTATCAGACAAAACAGCATTGAGTTCTTTAGCTTTTTCAGGATTTGTATCGTAACTTAAATGCATACTTATTTGGCCGTTACATAATTTTTCTAAGGCATCAGCATAGGTTAAACCATGTAAAAATTCAAATTTTAAGCCCGTTAGCTCCGAAATAAGCATAAGAATTTCAAAGTTTATCCCTTGAATAGTTTGATTATCTTGGTCAAATTTTTCAAAAGGAGGCCAAAAAGCATCATAAGAAACTTCAATGGGTTTTGACGATTGAATATAGGCTTTTTCCTCTTCTGTTAAAGAGAAAGACTGTACGGCAAAAGCTGGGCAACGTAAAAAAAAGAAGCAAGAAAAAAGTATGCCCCAAAAAAGAAAAAAAGAAGATGTAGAAGGAAGAGAGAACCTAAGAAAAGAAATTTTGGGTATAACTATCACGAACATTTTCCTTTTTACAAAAAATAAAATAGAGACGTAAAGAAGTGTATATTTCTCTCTTGTGCCGTACAGCATTTTCCTTTTCATGTCAAGACAACACTCTCATAACATTATGGAAAATATACGTAAAACAGTATATAAGTGATAACTTACATAGTTTTTCCACAAAAAACCTATACAAGTACGCAAACAAGACTTATCTTATGGTGAGCTTCTTTTTTGTACCTCCCTATTTTCCGCAAAGACTTCCAACCTAAGGTCTTATTATGGCGACAGATACTTCGTTTGAAGATGGTGTGTATAGCTTTTTGCATAATTTGTACGGAAAAAATCCGCGCCCTCTGTGTTGCGTATCAAGTTCTTCACAACTCTTATACGGTACTAAGAATTTTCTGCAGTTTTTCGCTGCAGACAGTCTTAAAACATGCGAAAAGCAATGGCTTATTGATGTAACTGTCTCACAGTATCAACCCAATACCTTTAAAGACACCTTGCATTTTTATTGCAACCAAACCCTAGAAAAAGGGGAAAGCCATTTCACATGGTGGCATTTGAACACGCTACAAGAAAATGTTTGTGCGCATTATTCCATAACAGCCATCCACTATGAGTCTTTACCTATTTTTGTTTTACAAATCCATCCTACAAAACAGGATACAAAAAAAATACATGAACATGACGATTTTTTTTATACAGATGTCCTCCACAGAAGCCCTATTCCCATATGCATTTGGAATCTTAGCAAAGAAATCATAGATTGTAATGATAGTTTTCTTGTTTTTTTAGGCATGCGTTCTAAAAAAGACTGCCTTGAAAATCTCCAAACATGTTTCCCCCCTCAGTCAGCCCAAGACCATGACAACCCCCAACTGCCCTGCTCTTTAGCTATTTTGAAAAACGAAGTGGCTAAGACCTTCAGCATTGGATATAACACCAGAGAATGGCTATGGCAAAACAGCCAATCTCAAATAATCCCCTGCAAAATTACATTATTACGTATAAGATACAATGATGAACAAGTTATTGCTGTTTTTAACTATGACTTGCGAGAAATGTTAGATTACAAACAAAAAGTTTTGGAATCAGAAACTATTACGCATCATATGATTAACAGCATGCCCCTTGGTATTGTTATCGTTAACAAGAAATATCAAGCAATTGAATGCAATGATACTGCATACAAGCTTTTTGGTTTTGAAAATAAGAAAGAATATATTGAAAAATTCTTTGAACTTATTCCTGAATTCCAGCCAAATGGTCGCCGTACTGTAGAATATTCATTAGAAAGTTTAGAAGCTTGCTTTAAAAATGGCTATCACTGCATGGAGTGGTTGCATATAGATAAATGGGGTAACCCATTACCGGTGGAAGTTACTTTAGTTCGCACGCAGTATAAAAACGAAGAAATGGTTATTGGCTACATGCGTGATTTGCGTGAGTTGAAAGCCACGCAAGAATTAGTAAAAGAAGCGGAGCTTCGCAACACGCTTATGCTTGACTCTCTTCCTCTTTGTGTACATTTTTGGGATGAAAATTTTAGACTTATCTATACTAACCTTGAAGGTGCCAACACTTTTGGTTTTGACTCCAAAGAAGAATATCTTGAAAACTTTGAAAAAACCTTACCCGAGCTACAGCCAGACGGCACGCATACGAAAAATATTATTGCACAAATGATTGATGAAGGTTTTAGTAGCGGCGTATCTAAAGGAGAAGTTATTTGCCTGCATGCCATCACCCAAGAAGAAATTCCTTTAGAAGTATTAGTCATGCGCACATCTTATCAAGGAAAACGAGGACTTATAACCTACCTTAAAGATTTGCGTGAACATAAAGCCATGTTACAAGAAATTGCTGAAAATGAACAAGAACTGCGTGTGGCCAAAGAAGTTGCTGAAAATAGCACCAAAGCAAAAAGCGACTTTTTAGCCAACATGAGTCATGAAATACGCACACCTATGAATGGTATTTTGGGCCTTTTACACCTTTTAGAACAAACTTCTATGACTGAACTGCAAGAAAACTATGTGAAAAAAAGTGTGTTTTCTGCTAATAACCTTATGCGCATCATCAATGACATTCTTGATTTTTCAAAAATTGAAGCTGGCAAGCTTGAGATGGAAGACCATCCTTTTAGCTTAGAAGCCATTTGTCAAGATGTTGCAGATTTATACGACCCCATCAGCGTAGAAAAAGGATTAACCCTATATATTCAATTGGATGACAATGCTAAACGTTTTGTTTTGGGTGATGCATTACGCCTTAAACAAGTGCTCTTTAATCTTGTAAGCAATGCCATTAAATTTACTCGCTCTGGTACCGTTTCTTTAGAAATAGAAAGTAGCATACGCAATAAACACGAACTCTATTGCCAATTTGCCGTGCGGGATACGGGTATTGGATTAAGCCCACATCAAATTGATCGGCTCTTTTCAGCTTTTTCACAAGCAGACAATACTGTTTCTCGAAAGTACGGTGGTACTGGCCTAGGATTAGTCATTTCACGTAGCATCATTACCATGATGCGTGGCAGTATTTGGGTTGAAAGCGAACTAGGTAAAGGCTCTACTTTCTTTTGTACGGCCATTTTCCCCCTTGTAGAGGAACACGTTTCTGTAAATGAACATAGTCCCGATCAAACGCTCAATACGCATCTTTCCTTAAAACACGGTGGCCATTTATTATTAGCAGAAGATAACGAAATAAATCAATTGGTAGCTCAGGAAATTCTTCAAACAGCAGGGTTCACCATAGACATTGCCAATAATGGGCAAGAAGCGTTAGAGATGCTGCAAAAAACCACCTATGATGCCGTGCTTATGGATATTCAAATGCCCGTCATGGATGGTTATACAGCCACAGAAAAGATTCGAGAACAAGCAGCGTTTGCCACTCTTCCTATCATTGCCATGTCAGCCCATGCCATGAAGGGCGATAAAGAAATCAGCCTTGCGCACGGTATGAACGATCATATCACAAAACCTATCATTCCGGAAATTCTCTATAAAACACTACACTATTGGATTTCTCAACAATAAAAAGCCCAATAAAAAGTTCCAAAAAAACTCCCGCACAAAAAATTGTACGGGAGTTTTTATTTTTTTAACGCAACTGTTTTTAACAGACTATTAACAACAGTACTTATGATTCTAAAGGATCAATCTTAATTAAAATAGGATCTTCCTCTAAATCTTCCAAGAATTTATCTGGTCTTTCCTTTTGATCTGGTACATTGATTTCGCTGTGCACATATTCACGATAACCAGCACCGGCAGGAATAAGACGACCCACAATGACGTTTTCTTTAAGGCCGCGCAAGTAATCCATCTTACCACGTAAGGAGGCTTCAGTAAGCACCTTGGTGGTTTCTTGGAAAGACGCCGCAGAAATAAAGGACGAAGTGGTCAAAGAAGCTTGAGTAATACCAAGCACCAAGGGTTCTGCCGTGGCAGGCTTACGCCCTTCGGCTTTGGCCTTTTGGTTTTCTACCTTAAACTCATTCTTATCCACCTGCTCACCCACAAGGAAGCTCGTGGCACCGGAGTCAAGCACCGTCACTTTTTTCAGCATTTGACGCACGATAACTTCGATGTGCTTATCGTCAATGCCCACACCTTGGAAACGATACACTTCTTGAATTTCATCCACAAGATAACGCGCCAAGTACTTTTCACCACGGGTATGCAAAATATCATGCAACTCTGGGTAGCCTTCGGTGAGGGTATCCCCTGCTTCCACAAAGTCCCCTTCAGTAGCAATGATATGTTTACCCTTAGGTACCAAGTACTCTTTGGCTTCGCCCACGTCGGGAGTTACAATAAGCTTACGCTTACCTTTAGCTTCGCCGGCATAGGCCACAGTACCGGAAATTTCCGAAACTACTGCCATATCCTTAGGTTTACGTACTTCAAAAAGCTCCGCAACACGAGGAAGACCACCCACGATGTCCTTGGTTTTGGATGTTTCACGAGGCTTACGAGCAATGGTATCACCAGCCTCAATGCTGGCACCATCACGCACCATAAGAATGGAGCCCACAGGCAAACTGTAGGTAGCTGCCACGCTGTGTTCAAAGCGCATCTTCACATTGCCTTCTTCGTCGCATACTGAAATGGACGGACGGAAGTTGGTAGTACGATACTCAATAATGGTTTGCGTGGTTTGGCGGGTAATATCGTCCATTTTTTCTTGAACGGTTTT
>CAYJDE010000098.1:0-9343 GCA_964368805.1 uncultured Desulfovibrionaceae bacterium | reverse complement strand
GGGGAGCAAGCCAAAGGCAAGGCGAAATTCACTTTCGACGATAGCCGACGCTTGCGATAAGCTTGCGTCGCATAGGACATGCGACCAAGCGTTATACATACTGTTCAAAAAGTGTAAGATGCGAGGAAGACAAAGTTTTTTCATTACGGCATAGGACTCTTATGGTCCATGCCGTAATAAAAAAACGCGTCTGACGAAGTAGATTGCACTTTTTCAACAGCCTGATAGACACTATACGCCTATTTTTAGTTGAGCTAAAAAAAACATAGCCCTACCGGAAAGCTCTGCCAGTAAAAAGTACAG
This sequence comes from uncultured Desulfovibrionaceae bacterium, assembly GCA_964368805.1. Taxonomy (GTDB): domain Bacteria; phylum Desulfobacterota; class Desulfovibrionia; order Desulfovibrionales; family Desulfovibrionaceae; genus CAYJAD01. Next base: position 9,040 of record CAYJDE010000098.1, on the reverse strand, counting down.
CATACCTAAACACAAGAAGGCTACGGAACCTCTTACCTTTTGCGGAAGCACAAAGGCTAGTCCAAGGGTCATCAAAACCACTTGCATGCTTATATGATACAGCGACGACGTAAAATCTGCAGGCACCGTAAGCATTTGCGGATGCATAAATACCGCTACCCAAGAAAGTTTTGAAGCCAAAGAAAGCACAAGCCCCAAAATTAATGAAGCCATGGCGTATTTTCTAAAATAAGCATCCTCCACATTTTTTCCCAACAACAGGGCAAAAGCACCGCCCAAAATAAAAGCTGTACCATAAAAACCTATGACCGTACCGGCATTGGCCCAAAAAGGCATGGCCTGCACCGAGGCGTAAACCTGAGAAATAACAAAAACTAAAGCCAAACCAGCAAGGGCTGTCACATAGGCTAATAGTTTATGAGGTTTAATTAATTGTAAGAATACAAGACCTGAAAAAATACCCACAGTCCAAATTTCGCGGCTTAGCCAAGAATGCCCCACTTGGGTAAGGGTATACAGGGCATTGAAAGGATTTTGCAAATGTAAGATGGAAACAATGCCCGCTATAACCATAAGAATAAAGGCCGTCCACCAGAATTTTTTTGCCATGTTTGCTTGGTCATGACTTTGGAAAAGTGTTGCAAAAAGGGCTGTGCCGGCGGCAAATTGCGCAAATACCGTAAAGACAATGAGGGTCCAATCAGCGTATAAAGCAGAAAGATGTGATGTTGTAAACATTAGACTTCCTCCTTATTGGCAAATATAACCTCTGTGCTTCCCACAGGTTTTGCGCTATTATGAGGCTTAAGGCTCAAGTTGGGTTTAGTCATTTCCTTTTCGGGCAAAGGTGCCACATTGGCCATGCCATAGGTGGTCAAAATTTCTTCTCGTGGGCCATACTGTAAAGCTCGTGCAGGACAAGCCGCCACACAGGCAGGCTCCCTACCTGCGGCCAAATAGTCACGGCAAAAATCGCACTTCGTCATATGTTTCTTTTCTTTATTTACCACAGGGCTAGAGTACGGACAATTCCAACGACAGTAACCACAGCCTACACATTTATCGGCATCGATACTCACAATGCCGTCTTCATCTTTGGCGCAAGCCCCTGTGGGACAAGCTTTAACGCAAGCCGGTTCTTCACAGTGGTTACAAGAAAGGGAAATATAATAGGTGAAAACATTTTGATTCCATACATCTTTAGCAGTTTCAATCCATTCACCGCCGCTGGCTTCAATAACTTTTCGCCAGTTTACTCCCAGAGGTAAATTATGTTTATCCTTACACGCAATCATGCATGCCTTGCAGCCAAGACAGATGGATGTGTCCATGAAAAAAGCAGGACTTTTCATTGCATACTCCTTAACAGTAAATAACGCTTAAGCGTTCGTCCTATGCAAAACAAGCTAATGCGAATGCGTAGCAATGCATGGAGTAAATCCATGTTTGCCTTTAGCTTGCTCCCCTGCAAAGTATGACCATGTTTTGTGGACAGTTGGCAGTTCGCATGGGGTAGTAGACAATTTTTGTTGGCAGCAGCCGCCTTTTTTCAATCTACTGCTATAGCTTGTGAACTTCCACAAGGTTAGTATGTTGCGGATTACCCTTGGCAATCATGGTAGGACGATAAAGAGTTAAGGTATTCACACAGCCACCTACATCTACCCCCCTAGCATCAGGTTTATACCAAGCCCCTTGTGGCATGGAGATGACACCGGGCATAATGCGTGGCGTCACCTTCACAGAAATTTCCACTTGTCCTCGGTCATTAAAAACAAGGGCTTTATCTCCATGTTTAAGCCCACGATTTTTAGCATCTATGGGATTTATCCATAACGTTTGCGGCAGCACTTCTAGCAACCAATCGCAAGAAGCGTAGGTGGAATGGGTGCGGCCTTTGTAATGGTGCCCAATCATTTGTAGCGGATATTTTTCACGGGTTTTATTGTCTTCAAAACCTTCATAGGTGGCCACATAATGCCCTATGGGATAGATAACCTCTCCAAGCAACTCTCCTCTACCACGAACGGCGGCCATATTGGCAAGAATTTCGGAGTACAGTTCAATCTTTCCCGAAGGTGTCTTTAAAGGATTTTCCTGTGGATTATCTCTAAAAGCTTGGGTCAAAATGGGTAAATCACGGGATTTTTCTTGCCGCCACACATGCTTTTCTCGGGCTTCTTTCAATGTGGCAGGCAAAGAAGGCATAAGTTTGCGGCAAATGGTTTGATAATTATGCTCCAGCCAATCTTCACGGTTACGTCCTTCGGTAAATTCTTTTTCAATGCCAAAGCGTTTTGCAAGCTCTGTGCACACATCATAAATATCGCGTGATTCAAAATAGGGCTTAGCACTGCCGGAAAAGACATAGTAATCAATATCTAATCCGTAAGATGCGCCATAAATATCTGTATTTTCAAAGTACGCGCATGAGGGAAGCACAATATCGGCAAATTGCACACTAGCCGTATTAAATGCGTCCATAACCACAATCATTTCGCACTTTGAAGTATCAGCCAGCACTTTTTTGGTATAATTAATGTCGGCGTTTTGATTGATAAGCGCATTGCCGGCATAACTCCAAACAAATTTCACATCACTAGGAAATACATCGGCACCGGTAACGCCGTCTTGTTCTGCAGTAAGCTTGTGACCATGCTCAATGGCATTAAGCCATTGAAAAATGGGAAATTGCGCTTTTACGGCATTGGTTCCCATGGGCAGACGAGGCACAGAGATGGGGAAATAAGCATCCCTATCACCATTATTACCACCACGTATACCCACATTACCGGTAATAACGGCCAACGACGCCACAGCCATGGTGGTCAACTCTCCGGCAGCTTGTCTTTGCAACCCCCAACCTTGGGTAATATAGGCAGGCTTAGCTTGGCCTATTTCACGAGCCAATTGCAAAATACGCAAAGCAGGAATGCCGGTGATTTTCTCTGCCCATTCTGGGGTTTTAGCTATTTTATCATAGCCAGAACCTAAGATATAATCAGAATATGAACTATGGCTTGGCGCACTTTCCGGCATTTGGCTCACATCAAAACCTTGCACATATTGCTGCACAAAAGCGGTATCCACCATATCTTCTTGAATAAGTACATAGGCAATGGCAGCGGCAAGGGCCGCATCGGTGCCAGGGCGTATGGGTATCCACTCATCGGCTACGGTGACACAAGTTTCACTAAAGCGCGGGTCTATAACAATGATTTTTGCGCCAGATTTTTTCTTGGCCTGCAGCAGCTCATATTGCTGACCACCACCGCTCATGCTATTTTCTACACAGTTAAGGCCAAAAAATACTGCTAATTTCGTGTGTTGAATATCGGTGAGGGCATTGCCACTGTAGCCGCCCATGCCATACATATAACGCATGGCATATTGATTTTGCGCCGAGCTATAATCCCCTGTGGGGAAGGTAAAGCCCCCTAATAAGTTCATAAGCCTAAAGAAAGATTCACGGCGTAGCAATGCGCCACTTTGCACACCGGATGAATAGTGAGTATAAATGGAAGAATTACCATATTTTTCTATACATTCTTTAAGCTTGGCGGCAATGGTATCTAGGGCTTCATCCCAAGAGATACGTTCAAACTTTCCTTCACCACGGGCACCCACACGTTTTAAAGGATATTTTAGCCGATTTTCTGAATAGGCATAACGACGTAAGGAACGTCCCCTTGGGCAAGCACGCACCTGAAAAATACCGGTATCCCAATCATCTTTTACAAGATTGTCGGTTTCAATACGGATGACCACATCATCCTTGGTGTAACATTTGAGCACACAAGCACTGCCGCAATTATTGCTGCATACAGAATAAAAGAATTTTTGGGGGATGGGAGCCAATGGCGGTTTGGCGTGAGCCCTTCCCACAAGAAAATCATTGACCGTTTTTCCAAAAGCACTCATGGCACAAGTCACCGTGGCAATCTTTAAAAATTGTCTACGACTTGGTTTTTGCATCGTTTTCTCCCTCGTGTTCTTAAAAAATCACATGGAATAAACCTCCCGTTCCATAGTATAAGGTAATATTTTTATAGGTAAAGTCAACTCCTTATCAAATATATGCCCGTTCTTATGAAAGCTTTGTGGAATTCATTACGCAAGGTTTCATTTTATAAGAAATTGTCGCTTATGCCCCATGACATTTTTTTTATCTTTCAGTATGAAAAAAGAAAAAGCACTATGAGAGCTTTGCATCAAAAAGTATGCCAAGGGTTCTACTAACAAAACATTCCCCATTGACCTTAAAAAAAGAGTACCTATTTTGTTTGTGTTTTTTACAAACAATGACACATCACATATAACCGCCTGCAAAAGTCATCAGCAGAAAAATTGTCTGAAAACAATTTTTCTTGTTTGAAAGCAGGCTCATAAAGGAAACACATATGCATTTTACAGGGCAAGTATACAGACACCCCATTGAAGCTAAAACCCCTTTACTTGAAGTAACTGCCGGTTGTTCGCATAATAAATGCGCTTTTTGTACCATGTACAGACAAACGCCTTTTAGCGTATCGCCACTAGCCCATGTGGAGCAAGATTTACAAGAGTTAAAAGCATCAGGACAACCAGTGCAACGCATTTTCTTGGTTAATGGTGAACCTTTCATTCTGCCCACCAAGAAACTCGTGGCCATAGGGGAGCTCATCAATTCCTATTTTCCGGAAATAGAGACCATCACTTGTTATGCCTCTATTAAAAGTTTAAAACATAAAAGCCTTGAAGAGTTGCAAGCGCTACGTGCTTTACATTTTAACGAATTGCACATAGGCCTTGAATCAGGCTATGAGCCAGCGGTACAGCAGATGAATAAAGGATTTACCATAGCCGAAGCTTATGAAAACATAGCAAAACTTACCCAAGCAGGTTTTGATTGGGATGCCATTGTCATGCTTGGCGTAGCCGGCAAAGGCAAGGGGAAAATTCACATTGAAGAGACAGCCAAACTACTCAACACCTATCCGCCCTACTTGGTTTCGCTTATGACCACGTCAGTAACTGCAGGTAGCGAACTGGAAAAAATGCGGGATGAAGGCACGTTTATAGAGTGTACAGAACTGGAAAAAATTGAAGAAGAAAAATATCTTCTGGAATTACTCGATTTAAAAGATGCCTATTTTTTTGGCGGACATTATTATAATCTTATTCCCATCAACGGGCCTTTGGCTGAAAAAGATGCTATCATTGCTCACTTAAATACACGTTTAGCCGATTTTGACGCGGACATCTTAGATAGTGTATGTGAACGAGAAAGCATTTAACAGAAAACTTTGTTGAAATGTCTTTTTTATTCTTTTCCTATGAGCAATTAAAAATTTGATAACACTTTCTAAAAAAGGAAGAAACTATGAAAAAAATACTTCTTACCGGAGCCACCGATGGTATTGGCAGGGTAACCGCTGAAGAATTGGCAAAACAGGGCCATTATTTATTCTTACACGGCAGAAATGCTCAAAAGCTGCAACAGGTACAAGAAGAACTTCTAAGCGCCTATCCACAAGCGCAAATGGAAATATTTCAAGCAGATCTTTCCATCTTAGCCCATGTGCATAGTCTAGCCAAAGAAATAGCGCAAAAACATAACAGTTTAGACGTTATCATTAATAATGCCGGTATTTTCGTGGTGGATGCAGCCGCACGCATGACCAAGGATGGACTTGATGTGCGCTTGGCAGTAAATACTGTTGCCCCTTTTATTTTAACCACAAAACTTATGCCCCTTTTGCATAAAGAAAGCAGAGTGGTTAATGTAAGTTCCGCTGCGCAAGCCCCAGTAGATTTTGCACTGTTCACCCAACCCTCGGTGCTTGATGATGATATGGCCTATGCCCAGAGCAAGCTAGCCCTCATCATGTGGACCATGGAAATGGCTCATCTATACCCACGTGGCCCCCTCTTTATTGCTGTCAATCCCAAATCTTTTTTAGGCAGTAAAATGGTACAACAAGCCTATGGCAAACAAGGGTATGATTTGCGTATTGGCGCAGATATTTTATGCCAAGCGGCACTTTCTGCAGATTTTAGTCAAGCAAGTGGTAAATATTTTGATAATGACTACGGTATGTTTTCAAAACCACACCCTTTTGCGCACAATGCCGAAAACAGAAAAAAATTATTCGGTATTTTAGAAAAACTGTAATGTATTTTAGGTATACATTTTGCGCAAGAAAACCTAGAGCACAGAAAAGATGTACCGCCCATTATCAGAAACAGGGTATCGCAATATGAAACGTATTTTTTGGATAGGTAATCCTTTCTTTCAATCTTCATTGCCCCAATGCGGCTGGGAGGTGCATTTCCATAGCTTTACGGGTGAAAGGGTTTTTGGCTGGGAAGATATTGTACACTTGTCTCCATTTATTCCTGATGTGGTCGTTGTTGCAGATAAAAGTATTACTCCCTTTATTCTCGGTATGGAAAATTTCCCCTGCCTGACCGTTTTTTATGCTGTGGATACACACATCCACCCGTGGTTTAGGCTCTACGGGCAGGCTTTTGATGCTTGCCTTGTGAGCCTTAAAGACCATGTTGAGCTTTTTCAAAATATGCGTTTACCCCCAGCGCATATTCTTTGGTCTCCCCCTTTTGCACAAAATACAGATATACCCATGCCGCATATTGCACCAGAATGGGATGGACTTTTTGTGGGACATATTACGCAAACAACGCAAGGTCGTCTAAAATTTTTTACAGAGCTTAAAGAATTGGTCCCCACAGTCCATACGGTATCTGGAAACTATAAAGACCTTTTTCCTAAAGGACGAGTACTGCTCAACCACTGCATTGACAACGATTTGAATTTCAGAGTTTTTGAAGCACTTGCTTGCGGTGGTTGTTTACTTACACCAAAGGTTTCACATGGCTTGCTTTCTCTTTTTGTTGACGGTGAAGATTTTATTACCTATGAAGCCAATAATGCAAAGGACGCTGCCTACAAGCTACAAATTTTATTAAAAGATAAGGAAATGCGCTTACGTCTGGCCCAAAAAGGCTTTGAAACTGTCGACACAAAACATAGGGCCCTACACAGGGCACAAGCCTTCACAAACTTTATGCATAACAACTTTACAAAAGAGGGCTCTGCATTTATTGCTAGAAGACAAGCACAAGCCAAAGACATTCGAGAACTTTGTCTACGTGCCCTGTATCTTTCACTAGCCGGAAAACCCCTTAACACTTCCTTACGTGCAGCCTATTTAGCAGCTGCCAAAGGCATGTTTCAAATGGGTTAACAGGCTGGTAAGCACACATTTCTTCTCTACGAAAAATCATTCATGCTCCATAAAACTGTTAGCAAATTACAGGGATACATGTAACAATGGAAAATCAAAACAGTACTCACTTGCGTTGCGATGTTTTTAATGATGTTACAGTTTTACCTCAAATTTATGTGGGAATAGTTGACGAAGGACCTTTCGCTTTATTTGCGTGCGGGGCTTTTTGTAACAAAAAGGCCTTAAGTCAAGCGCATGGTTTACCGGGTATGGGCAGAGTAAATGCGCAGCTTCCTTATATTAAAGCGCAAAATATTGTTGATAAAGAGGTCATATATGCCGGTGAATTCTTAGGCTATTGGGGGCATTGGGGACATTTTCTTTTAGAAACCTTGCAACGATTATGGTACACAAAGCATAAAAATCTACCCATCGCATGGGTACTGCACGAAAAAGAAAATTGCGATTACGCATCGTTTTTTACAGCAAAACATCAAGAGATTTTTCATAACTTAGGTATACATAATGAACATATACTCATCACCGAGCCCACCCAATTTAGCAAAGTACATTTTCCTGAGCCGGGCCTTAGCATTTCAGGCTATGCGCATCCTCAACAAATCCGTTTTTTAGGTTATCACGAGGGGCACGTCCGTAAAGGAAGATACGTATACCTTTCACGTTCACGCTATAGCCATTGTACCAATGAAAAGCAATTGGAAGATGTATTGAAAAGCTGTGGTTGGGAAATTATTTTTCCTGAAGATTTATCCATATCTGATCAGCTTGAAGTGCTTACTTCAGCAGAAGTTTGTATGATGATTTCTGGCTCTGCGCAACATTCATTACTCCTAACCAAAAATTCAAAGACCCGTTTTATCGTCATCCCACGTATGCACATGGGTATTTATAATACCATCGCACATTTTAAATCTGATAATTACTTCCTTCTTGATTTAGAGAGAAAAATACACAACCCCGGCACGCCAGATAATAGAAAAAACTTCACCATAAATTTAGATTATTTACAACACATCATTGAAAAGACACACAATTTTACAGATAACATTGTGGATTTTCCTGATATAATAAGATCCCCTGATACCATTTTAGAGGACAATCTACAAATACCTGCGCAATACTATACTAAAGACTGCTCGGTAACAGAAGGAGAAGAATTGTTTTATAAAGCCATATTTTTCCATAGAGCAAAAAAATATGCAGAAGCGTACGCCATTTTAATGGATTTATATAATAAACAATTACTTTCATTTTTTATGTATGAATCCTTTTTTACCATGATTGAAAAATATGATGCGTTACATGGGACAAAGACCCAGCTCGATTTTGATAGGCATCAATTTTCCTTTGAAAGAGCAAAAAAGATTCTTGTGTCTAACCCTGAAGATTCAAATAACTATATTATATTAGCAAAACATTTTTCCAAGAGAAAACACTTTAATGCTGCAACCAAGATTTTACATAATGCCATAAAGAAATTCCCTGAATGGGGGTTGGCATACGCTACTCTTGCAGAAATATACCTTGCGCAAGAAGAAAATCATTTAGCCATGTCCTACGCTAAAAAAGCATTTCGTCTTGAACCTTCCCGTCCAGAAATAAAGAAAGTCTTAGCCTATTGTATGCACCTTAACAGTAGTAAATAAAGAACCTCTGCGCAATTCATTGCGTAGGGTTTTGTGGAACGTTGACGATAGTCAAATAAGAAATGCTTTTTCCTGAGAGGGGAAGCTTTTTTTAGAAAAAAAAAGCTTCCCCTCTCAGACTCTCCCCTTCAAAAAAACCCATTG
>CAYJDE010000097.1:0-9427 GCA_964368805.1 uncultured Desulfovibrionaceae bacterium | reverse complement strand
TTTAGACACACAGCTATATTTGAAAACAATTGTGCAGAGGTCTTACTTTAGACATAAAACTCTATTTGATAATAAATGTGCAAAGGTCTCAAACAAAATTCTCCCGCAATTTTTTTTGAAAGGGATAATTTGAGAGGGGAAGCTTTTATTTCCTAAAAAAAGCTTCCCCTCTCAAAAAAAAGAACCAACGTTTCTTTAAGTTAAGGCTATATTACAAAAAATATAAGCTTATTCTTATTTAATCATTCCCAGTTCTTCCATGCGCAAATAGACTTGGCGGCCAATCCAAGCATCAGTAGCGGCGTAAACCACTTGGCGTTCTGAAAGTACTTGAGCCGACCAATTGGAACACTGAGAGCCTTTAGAGATGCGATAGTCAAAAAAATTAGCGGCTAAATTGCGTAACCCTTGAGTTTCAAGTTGATTATCACGGGCTACATTACCCAAGTCCACCAAGCCGGCGGGGTCAAAGGCATAGAGTTTTTGCAATTCACGCATGTCATCAAAAATGCTAACGCCTACTTTAAGAATACTGGGGTTACTCAACAAGGCTGCCAAGGCAGGACCAAAGGGCACCCACATAAGCTGTATTAAGTAAACTGCATGTTCTCCGGCCAATTGTACCAAGGCAGGATCATTTAATTTTCCTTTGCGAAAAGAGGGCTTAGTTTCAGTATCAAAACCTAAAACTCGTTCTTTTTTAAGTGCGGCTAAAGCCTCTTCCAAAGCATCAGCATCAGTAACCAGGACAATTTCACCTTCATAGCGCATGATGGGCAGGGCATTAATATCATCCTTGGTCAGTTTGCGTTTATAGAATTCTACCGACATAGCTCTTATTTTCCAATGCAGAAGTTGGCAAAAATTTTATCTAAAAGTTCATCAGGGGTATCAAGCCCGGTGATTTGCCCAAGCAAGGCCACACAAGCATCTAGGCGCACAGCACAAATATCATACGGCATATGCGCCGCAATATCCGCCAACAGCAAAGAGAGTTCTTCGCAGGCATCTTGCAGTATCTGGGCTTGGCGTAAATTAGGCACCACATCCTTGATTTGGGGCTCAAGACTATTATTGCCATAGGCCTCAAGGATATTTTTTTTCATGGCCGCACAGAGACTGTCAAGGCCCAGTCCTTCCTTGGCGGAAATGGCAATACAGGTATTTTGTAGCCCTTGCCATGCGGTAGGCAAGTCCACACGTGGGGCCACATCGCATTTATTCCATACCAGCACAGTACGAGGGTTTTGTGCCAAAAGAAGTCCCTCTTCACCTAAAATACTTGCGCCTGCGGCACCTTGGGTGCCATCAAGCACCAATAAAACAGCGTCGGCGGCGGCAATACGTTCGCGGCTACGATCTATGCCCATGCGCTCCACCGTATCTAAGGCTTCACGCAAACCAGCCGTGTCCGTTAACTTTAGGGCAAGGCCGTCAATAAGTAAACCTTCTTCTAAGAAATCCCTTGTGGTGCCGGGAATATCGGTCACCAAAGCTCTATTATAGCCTAGCAGGGCATTGAGGGTAGACGATTTTCCAGCATTAACAGCACCGGCTAGCACCACCGACGCCCCTTCTTGCCAAGGGCGTGAACGATTATAGGCTGTGAGCAACGCTTCTACTTCGTTATGCACCTCTCGCACCACCAAACCAAAATCATAGGTGCTTAGGCATTCTACTTCTTCATCGGGAAAATCCACCGCCACACACAGTTCCATGCGTAACCTTTCCAGTTTTTCCCGTAAGGTATTGACTTTTTTCCCCAGCAATCCGTCAAGTTTAGCGGCCCCCAAATGCACAGCGGCAGTACTTTTGGCTGCAATCATCTCAGCTACTGCTTCTGCTTGGGTTAAATCCATACGCCCATTAAGGAAGGCTCGGCGTGAAAATTCCCCTGGTTCTGCTAAGCGAACATCTTTTTGCTGGCAAATATGTTCTAACAAAGTGGCCATGAGCGCTTGTCCACCATGGCAATGGATTTCGGCCACGTCTTCTCCGGTGAAGGTGCGTGGTCCAGGCATAAAGACAGCCAGCACATCATCAAGGTGTTGGCCTTGTGCTGTGATAAAGTGCCCTCTATGTAAAGTCCAGGGGCGAAAATCTTGCCAATATTTGGAGGCCGGCGCAAAAACCCTTTGCAAAGTAGCTTTTGCTAAGGAACCGGAAAGACGCACAATACCAATGCCACCACTTCCTAGGGCTGTAGCTATGGCGGCTATGGTATCATCTTGGTGCATAGAATTCTCAGTTTGGTTATGAATGAGCCACAGTCTCTAAAAAAAGACCTTTGCACATATATTTTTCAAAAGGCATTTCCCTAAGGAGACGCTAACCAAATGTAAAATTAAAGAGCAAAGGTCTTAGATATTCTCAAAAAAAATACTTTATAGCAATGCCACTTGGAATTGCTAAGCCAACTGCGAAAGCAAGCCACCGCCGCTAAAGCGTAAGTGTAATTTACTTATCCGTTTAACGCCGAAGCGAAGTGCGCCTTTAAGAGCTTAACAGTACAAGTATCAAGCGAAACAGTTATAAAGTGCGCAAAATACTCACGCTTAAACACGTTTGCGTTGGATAACAACCCTTTTCAAAGGGCCATCACCCGAACTGCGTGTAATAAGGTCGCCTTCGTTCTGTAAAGCCACATGCACAATGCGACGATGATAGGAAGACAAAGGCCGCGTGGAATGCGGTTTACCTGTGCTTCGCACCCTTTCTGCTAAAATAAGAGCTAAATCACTGAGTTTTTCATCTTGACGGGTGCGGTAATCACCGGCGTCCAATTGTACTCGCACCACAGCATCCATTTCACGAGATACAATACGTGAAATAATATATTGCAATGCGGCAAGGGTTTGCCCTTCTCGACCGATGAGTAACCCAGAATTTTCCTCACAATCCAAATGCACTTGAATACGCCCTTCATGCAATTTCATGGACATGGGCACTTCACCCACAATGGAACGTGTAAGTACCCCTACCACTTCCAAAGTCACTTGAGAAAGGCGTTCTTGATCAAGCTCACTTAGAGGAATACGGCGCACATTTTCTGTTTCATCAGCATCATCAAATGGTTGTGATGCATCCTCGCCCACATGAGCATGAGGAACAGGGCTGTGCATATGCTTGCCATGAGGTTTACGAAAATCAGAGCGATGCTCCTGCTTACGCTGATTGCGGCTTCCTTCGCCCCTATCTGCCCTGTCTGCCCTGTCTGCCCTATCTGCCCTATCTGTACGTCGAGGACGTTCTGCATGGGAGGAACGAGAAGGCCAAGAAGCACTTTCTACTCTATTACCATCCACATCATCAGGGTGTGCAAAGACATCCTCACCATCAAGGTGTTGTCCATACTGCGCATATTGCCCTTGTGTATCGTGATATCCTTGATGTGTGGTATCTTTTGAGACCTTAGCTTGCTTACGGGCTAATCTTTCTTTACGACCTTTTTCTTGTTCGCTAGAAATGGTTTTTTTCCCCGTACGGCCGTTTTCTTGACGAGAACCTCTACCTCCATGCCTTGCGTGGCTAGAAGTTGTTTCCCGTCCAGAAGTTGTAGACCGTTCCGAAACGTCTTCTGCAGATACAGCATCAGCAGGAGCCTGCTGCGCATCGGACAGCCCAGCGGTAGCTTGGGCAGAGTCAGAAGCTTTAGTAGAAGATGCAGCTACGTAATCCGCATCACGTAAATTTCCTTTACTTGCTTTAGCCTCACCATTTGTGCCGCTGGTATTTCCTGCTTCTGTCCCTTGCGTAAGTTTAGCTTCTTGTGCTTTGTTTTTTTTACCAGCAGTTGCTCCGCTGCCCTTTGCTCCGTTGCTAGTAGCATCGATTTCGGTTTTTTCTTGCGCAGAAGCCGCCTTGCTGGTCTTGGATTTTTTTCCATCTTCCTTGACGGCAGAGCCGCCTTTGGCCTTTTCTGTGGAAGATTTTTTCTGTTGTTCTGCTTCAGAGGCCGAAGTTTTTTCTGCTTTTTTATTACGCCCTAGAATGTCTTCCATGGCAGAACGTAATTGTACACGACGGGCACGAACTACAGCTTTACGGGCTCCAACAAGACCAAAAATCCCCGATTTAGCATCTTGTACTATGTCAAGTTCCAGACGTTCGCGCGTGGTATCAAAAAAAGAACACGCTTCACTAATGGCATCATCTAAACTTTTGCCAGTAAACTCTTTAAAGCCGTCCATATATTTTTCCTATTATTTATCTGTACTTACTTAGTAGATGTGCCCTTAGGGGCCGGTGTAGCTGACGCATTTGTTTGTTGGTCTACTTTACGCAACAAAAGCCATTGCTGCAACATGGAAAGCAGGTTGTTTACCAACCAGTACAAAACAAGTCCTGCAGGGAAACTTAAAAACATGACGGTGAAAATAACAGGTAAGAACATCATGATTTTTTGTTGCATGGGGTCGCCCATGGGCGGACTCATTTTTTGCATGGCAAACATACTAATCCCCATGATAATGGGCGTAATCAAGAAGGGGTCCGCCTGAGATAAATCCGCAAGCCAAAGCATATCTGTGCCTGGCAAGTAGGTAATAAAGGAAGCGCCACGCAATTCAATGGAGGTGAGTAAAGCTTGGTATAGACCAAAAAATACCGGTAATTGCACGAGCATGGGCACACAACCACTGGCCGGATTTACTCCGTAGGTTTTATACAAAGCCATGGTTTCGCGGGAAAGAGCTTCACGATCTTCACCATGTTTTTCACGTATGGCTTGCATCATAGGTTGCAATTTACGCATTTTTGCCATGGAAGCATAGCTTTTGGCAGTAAGAGGCCAGAACAAAATTTTAATACCAATGGTCAATAAAATAATGGCCACACCCCAGTTATTAGCATACACGTACATATATTCTAAGCACCAAAGCAAAATCGAGCCAATGATGCCGAACATACCAAGGTCAATGGCATTGATTAAATCGTTGGGGGCTTTTTCTAACAGCTTAGCTACTTTGGGACCAATCCAGTACACCACATCTTGCTGCACTTGGGCCTTTGGCTGTACCACAATTTCTGTCTGCTCAAGCATAACCCGATAGATACCGTTTTGCAGCATGGCTTTTAATGTCAAGCCATTGGTATTGACCGGCGCAATGGCAGACATAAAATAGGTACTGCTGGCTGCGGCCCATGAAAAATTGCCGGTATTTTGCAAACCAGGCTTGGTGAGGGTATCAGCATCGGCTTCTTCGTCATATTGCCCTTCCATGCCCCAAGCCACACGCACGGCATCGTAGTAACCGCCACCGGAGAAGGTGGAGTCTTCTGCTACTGTATACCCTAAGCGTACCGAGCGTGCTTGATCGCCTTGAGCTGCAATACGCACACTTTCTTTAATTTCATACGTATCGGCAAAAAAGGTGATGGAACGAATAACCCGAACGCCATCCACTTCCCCTTCAAACTCTAAAGTTTTTTCACCGCTTTCCAAAGAGATATTTTCTCCTTTAAAAGCCCATTTGCCAGTACTCCATGAAGGCTGTCCATTGATCAAAAGTCCCATGGGAGCCACGGCAGCGGCGGCAGGAGAAATAAGCTCTGTAAGCTGCGGCGCATCCCCTCTTGGCTGCATTTCTTTAGAGCCTATGCCAAGGCCAAGAATGGTGAAGAGAGGCTCTTTTTTAGGGGTAGCAGCATATTTCTTCAATTCAAAAGAACGTAAAATACCACCGCCAGTATAAAATACCGCTTTATACAAAGGAGTTTCTACAATAACGTCTTTTCCATCTGCGGGAGTAAATGTCGAGAGAGGAATGGGGGAAGTTGTGCCAGCCCCTTGCTCTATTTGCGCCTTTTGGGCAGCTGCTAATTCGGCTTGCTGTTTTTGATATTCGGCTTGTTGTTGTGCCAATTGCTCTGGGCTTGGAGTCCAGCCCATCATTTGTGAAAAGTACGTCCAGCCAAACATAACGGCTAGAGAAAGGGCAATGGCCAAGAGTAAATTTTTTGTTTGCATAAAGCCTCTATTTGCTTTGTATTTTATTGGGCTGCTTAAGGTTTAAAAAAATTTTTACACTAAAACCGTCAATACAAAACCTTAAGCGCATCCCACACTTGGGCGCATAAATACTTAGGAAGAGTTAGAATTCTTATCACGAAAAGAGGGAGGAGGGACTGGGTCAAAACCACCCTCTGCCCATGGATGACAGCGTGCAATTCTGCACACCGCCAGCCATGAACCACGAAATATGCCATGACGCATTACCGCTTCTATGGCATAGACAGAACAAGAGGGATGATAGCGACAAGCTTTGGGAAGTACAGGCGAAATAACATACCTATAAAAATAAATGGGCAGAAGGAAAATATGTCTTAGCCATATTTTCATGCCACCTGCTCCCCAAAGCTACGGAGCTTTTTCAAAAGGGGGCTCAATTCCATGTAAACAAGCGCAAACGAGATGGGCACACCCAACAAGTTTTTTTTAGGAACCACTACAATATCAAGCCCTTTAGGAAGATTCTGGCCATGCAGGCGAAAAAATTCACGCAAAACACGTTTTATCTTATTGCGGCGTATGGCATTACCCATTTTCCTGCTAACCGTAAACCCGGCACGCCACCCATCTTCCTCTTGTTTTCGGACGAATAGTACAAAATGCTTTGAGAAAAAGCGTTGATTTGCATCGTAGCACAATACAAAGTCAGCCCTGCGTTGCACCCTATGTGCACGTGGCCAAACAAAGCGTGCTTTTTCTTCACGCATATCGCTTACTCTGAGAATATTTTCTACTATTCTTCAAAACATTACGCGCTTAAGCGCTTACGACCTTTAGCACGACGACGACGAATTACAGCACGACCGCCAGCAGTTGCCATACGTGCACGGAAGCCACAAGTACGGGCTCTTCTGATTTTACTTGGTTGATACGTTCTTTTCATTATCAAAACTCCTTCGAGAAATAGAAGAAGTCCTTTACACTAATCATTTGCCCCCGTCAAGCTTTGAGCAAGGCAGATACGCACAAAAGAAAATTTTCTCTCTACTGCGTTTGCTCTTTCCATTGCGTTATCAGGGCTGTAAAGGCCTCTTTATCTGCATAGACAGCACGGGCTTTATCCACCCGCTTTGTTTGTAAAAGGATACTAGGAAACATGCCATAAGGATATGTATTTATAGCATGCCCATGCTCAACAGAGGCATTAAGTACTGCCACCAACTCCTGTAACGAAAGATCTTTAAACCAACAATGGTGCCGTTTCAAAAACGCTTGTCGAGCACGCACATACACTTGTGGATTTTCATGCGCTGGCTGAAACATGTCCCGATACATAAAAGCCACACGGCTTGTTCCTTGCCCTGTCCAGCCTTGTTCACCTGCCCGCACAAAAAAATCCCAATGTAGAAGATTTGCTAAGTCTGCTCTATGACAATCAGCCTCCATGCAACTTTGCACATCTTCCCACATGTTTCTGTCAAATATAGCACTTGGCGCGCAGGGGCATTGCACTAAAGATGCAAAGAAATCGTATTCTTCATGCCATAGTAAGCAATTTCGCCGCCCAAAGGCCAAAGTTTTAGGATTGACCCAACCCATTTTAGGTACACATGCATTACTTGTGGTAACGTTTGCAGCAGCATTTGTAGCAGTATGTACTTGACCCTGCAAAAGCATAACTGCCTCGTGAAAATACTCAGGAGCCAGCATATCCTTTGCTTCTAAAACACAAATATACGGGGCTGTTGTTGCCTTAATGGCTGCGGCAAGCATACTCTCTTTACTCATTGGGATAAAGTCTACCCTTTTACCATCATTTTGCCCCTGTGGTAACTGTTGCCCATCTTGCTGATACTGTTTAGGCCACATAGATTGCTTGGGTTTTTGCTGAAAAATACGTATACGCTCGTCATTATATTTTTCCAAAAGCCCCTGCGCCACCTCCAAGGCATCACCCTCAGCACCATTATCTACCAAATATACTTCCCAACGTGTTTCTGTCTGCGCCAAAACAGAAAGTAAAGCTTCTTCCAAATATTGCACATACGCATCTACACAAAGAATTACCGATATAACAGGATCTTGGCGCACAGCAGGCATTTCATGGCGCAAATGCCCAGGCAGCTCCCCTTCTGAGGTTAACAATAAAAAGCGGTATATATAGGCAATATTTTTTGAGTCCGTGATAAGTGCATAAAACAGGTTCAAAGTCTGCAAAGCATTTTGTACATCTCCTGCACGGGCCATGAGCAGAGCGTAAGAAAAAAACTGCAATTCAAGATGACTAAGATTTTTTATTTCCTGTCCTTGCTTAATATACCCTAAACTCCGTGTTAATTGTGCACTTACGCGGCGTAATTGCACAACACAAGGTATGGACGGCGTATAACTTGGCTGCATAAAGCGCCGCATTGCAGCAAATTTAACCGTATAACATTCATCATACGAGCGTTGCGGATTTGCTGCTTCTAAATTATTATCATACTCTAAACACAAGCCCAACTCTTCAGGAATAAAAAGTAAAGTATGCTTTTCCGAAATGCGTAGCCACATGTCATAATCACCGGCCACAGTAAAACAAGCGTCAAAAAGCCCCAAGGTGGTATGCAAAGATTTGCGCCACAAAGGTTGGGGCCCCACTTCAGTGCGCCGCAATAAATTTATATGATCATGGGCAATCCACTCCAATTGCCTTTTAATAGGCGCCGTAGCAAAGACAGCATTTTTCTGAGCGGTAATACGATATTTGCCATACACCAAAGCCACTTCAGGGTGAGCATCCAATTCTGCAGCCAAACGCTCAAAGGCATGCGGTGCGTGTCTGTCATCGGCATTGGCATTGGTAATATATTCCCCCCGTGCCATACCAATGGCCCTATTCCATGCCGCATACAGCGTTTCCCGCTGCGGCGTACGCACATAGAGAATATTAGGGTATTTTTCCGTAAACTCTTGCGCTATAACCCCTTCGTTTTGCGGTGAACACGCATCAATAATGATAACTTCCGTTTGCGCAAAGATGGTTTGCTGTACCAAATCTTCCAAGCAACCACGTAAAAACTCTTCAGCATTATACACGGAAACTATGGCAGTAATTTTATAAGGAGCACTTTGAGACATAAGCAAAACTATTTTTATTATTTTTTGTTTAGTTTTTTAATTTTTTCTTCTGGGGAAGGGACCTTTTTGAAAAAAGGTCACCCTCCCCAGACCCCTCCCCCCCAAAATTTTTCATGGCGACAAAAAAAGTATTCTAAAAAAGATAGGTTGCCGCATGTTTTTTGTAGCATAGTGGCACATATCAAAGACCTCTGCACAATGCAATGAATTGCGCAGAAGTCTCATCAACATGAAGAAAACACGAGCACAATTTTTATCAACACTAAAAAAGCCTAAAAAAAGCAAGCTGCACAAATAAAAGTTTTGGGAAAAGGGAGGGGGTGTGGGGGAGGGAAAGAACCTTTTTCCAAAAAGGTT
>CAYJDE010000096.1:0-9482 GCA_964368805.1 uncultured Desulfovibrionaceae bacterium | reverse complement strand
CAACAACTTTTTTTCAACTTTCAAAACTTTTTTTCAAAGCCTCTCAAGCTAGCCACTTTACTTTTCCTGTGCCCTATCCTTGCATTGAAATCTCAAAGAAGAAAAGGCCCTCGGCTGTTGGCACAGCATGTCGTTTCGAGTTCCCCCAAACGACGGAAGCGCACTATGGACGAAAGTACCTTCGCCGTCAAGCAGAAATTTTATATTTTATGACATTTTTCCCTTACCATCTGATTTTATAGTCTTTATTTTTTTTAGAAAAAGACTTCTTCCTGTGCAACGAAACTTCGTTATATATAAAAAAAGCCCGCCATTTCGAAGAACAGCGGGCAAAAAATAGTTTCTTTTTCTATGTTAGATATAGAAAATAAAGGTCATAACTGCGAAAATCGGTACCAAAATACCGAAAGACCATGCCATATAGCCAAAGAAAGAAGGCATAGCTACGCCTTGATCTTCAGCAATGGAACGTACCATAAAGTTGGGTGCGTTACCAATATAGCTATTGGCACCCATGAATACTGCACCAGCAGAGATGGCAGTAAGGGTCATGGCAAGGTCGCCCATAAGGGTAGCGGCATTGCCACCGGCGGTATTAAAGAACACCACATATGTAGGCGCATTGTCAAGGAAGCTAGAAAGCATACCTGTTAACCAAAAGTACATATAATTCACAGGCTGCCCATTGGCATCAGTTACCATGCGAATGAGCGGAGCAAGGGCACCATCGGTACCAGCCTTCAAAATGGCAATGGCGGGAATCATCGAAACAAAGATACCAAAGAAAAGCTTAGCCACTTCTTCGATGGGAGCCCAGTTAAAGCCATTAAGATCGCGATTTTCCTTGGTAGTAAACTTTAAAGAAAGCCCCGCAACTACGAGCAAGATGACATCACGCAAAATATTTTGCCCTTGCAATGGCGTACCGTAAATGTTGATAACTTCGCCAAAGTTGAAAGCAGGTAAGCCGGACATAAGCACACAAAACACTAAACCAGCAAGGAAAATAAGGTTAATTTTACCATCTAAGCCAAGTTTTTCGCCAGTATTGGCATTGGGGGGAACAGGGCTACCCTCTTTTTTAAACAAGAAAGTATCAAGCACAAAGTAAATACCAAGTAAGGCCACAGCTAAGAAAATCATTTGTCCAAGCAAGGCACCTGTGGTCCAAAAAAAGCTTACACCTTTTAAATAACCCAAGAACAATGGCGGATCCCCCAAAGGAGTTAATGCACCGCCAATATTAGCCACAAGGAAAATAAAGAAAACAACAGAGTGCACTTTATACTTGCGATGTTCATTAGCACGCAACAAGGGGCGGATAAGCAACATGGCTGCACCGGTGGTTCCCATCCAACTGGCCAGTACGGTACCAATAAGCAAGATAGCGGTGTTAACAAGGGGCGTACCCACAAGGGAGCCCGTCAAACGCACACCGCCTGCCACGGTAAACAAAGCAAAGAGCAGTATTAAGAACGAAACATACTCTAAAAGCATGGTGTGCAAAAATTCATACAGAGCAATGGAAAAACCGTAAACAATAATACAGGGAACTAAGAATGCTAA
Organism: uncultured Desulfovibrionaceae bacterium; assembly: GCA_964368805.1. Lineage (GTDB taxonomy): Bacteria > Desulfobacterota > Desulfovibrionia > Desulfovibrionales > Desulfovibrionaceae > CAYJAD01. Next base: position 7,916 of record CAYJDE010000096.1, on the reverse strand, counting down.
AGCCCAAAAAACAGAAATCTTACCAAAGTTGTGATGCCAAAAATGCGGAAAAGCTATAGGCCCAATAGCGATAGACAGCAGCATGCAGGCAAAGGGAATTACCCATACAGCAGAAAGTTCTGCACCTGGAATGTGGGCATAATCTCCGGCGGCCAGAGCCAACGAAGGCAATAGTGCACCTAAACAGGTAAATAACACGGTCAACATTTTTGTCATAGATTCCTCCATAATTTTGATATGAACTCTCGCTTTGTTAGCGTTTAGAGACACTTTTGGCAAGTATATTCTTATAAATTTTTCACCCTTAAGGTTATGGCCACTTGTGATTTTTTGAACTTTATATACAATATATTAATATACAAACAAAAAACTATTTCTTGCATCGCAAGTTTTTTTTTGTCACAACAGTCACAATAAGGCCAAGGAGTTACCATGCCAAAAAATCCCACACCAGAACGTCGTGCCCGCATTGAGCACGTATTAGCCCAGCGCCAACCCGACTTGACACTAGTACTGGCTAACATTCACGACCCACACAATGTTTCCGCCATCTATCGCTCTTGTGATGCCTTTGGAGTGCCAGAAGTGCATCTTTATTATACAGATACGCCCTTCCCTGCACTAGCCAAAAAAACTTCAGCTTCAGCCCGCAAGTGGGTGGAGTCGGTACGTCATTCCACCAAGGAAGAGCTTTTTGCAGCTCTGAAAGCAAAGGGTATGCAAATTATTGCCACAGCTTGCTCACCCACGGCAAAGCCTTTACGTGAGTGGGATTTGACCAAGCCCACCGCCATTATTATGGGCAATGAGCACAGCGGTGTGGCCCCTGAACTGGCGCAAGATATTGATGGTGAAGTATATATTCCCATGCGTGGTATGATTCAAAGTTTTAACGTATCTGTGGCAGCCGCCGTCTTGCTTTCGGAGGCTTCTCGCCAAAGGGATGCCTTAGGTATGTATGAAAATACACAATACCCCTCCGACGAATATGCCCGCCGAGTGGAAGCGTGGCTTGAAAAATAATGAAGGGTAAGGTATATTTTATAGGCGCAGGCCCAGGAGACCCAGAGTTGCTTACCCTAAAAGCCCATAGGCTCATAGGCCAAGCCGATTTAATACTCTATGCCGGATCCCTTGTGCCGACTTCTTCTCTTACAGCGGCAAAATCCACGGCTCAAGTTGTGGATTCTTCTTCGTTAACCTTGGCGCAATGTCATGAACGTATGCGACAAGTAACCTTTGACGGCGGCATGGTGGCTCGTGTACATACGGGCGATCCTTCGCTGTATGGGACCATTACCGAACAGGCCCGGCTTCTTGAAGAAGATGGGATTATGTACGAAGTTGTGCCCGGGGTTACTTCGGCCTGTGCGGCGGCGGCGGCGGCGGGCATTTCCTTTACTATACCGCAAATCACGCAATCCCTTGTGTTTACCCGCATGGAGGGACGCACCCCCATGCCAGAAAAAGAACGCATAGCCCATTTTGCCTCCTTGGGATGTTCCATGGCTGTCTATTTATCTGCTGCTCATGCCCAAGCATTACAAGAACAAGCCAGCAGCGTTTTACCCACCACAACACCCGTGCTGTGTGCGTACAGAGTGGGTTGGCCAGAGCAACAACTGGCGTGGACCACTTTGGACAACTTGGCTCAAACGGTACAAGAACGTAGTTTTACACGACAAACCTTATTCTTACTCTTACCTGGGCAAGAGGCAGAACCTACCTGTTCACGCCTTTACGCCGCAGACTTTACCCATGGTTGGCGCCCTGCATAAATCTTACTTATATAGCCAAAGGTTTATCAGAAAAGTACGCACAGCCACTATGATTGCACATATGACCCTAAAAGCATGTTGAACATAGCCACGCAATCCCCTGCTTCAGCCACACATGGCGCATACAAAGCACCTGATTTAATGGTGTCGGTTATTATGAATTGCCATAATGCCGCCGCCACAGTATGTGAAAGCATTGATTCTGTTTTGGCTCAAACCTATGCGTATTGGGAAATTATTTTTTTTGACAGTGCCAGTGATGATGCAAGCTTTATCATAGCCCAAAACTATGCCGCAAAGGATAATCGCATACGCTGTATTGGCCATGGGCAACGCATCCCCCTTGGACAAGCCCGCAATGAAGCTCTTGCCCATGCGCAAGGAGCATATATCGCTTTTCTAGATTGTGATGATATATGGCATCCGCAAAAGCTTTGGCTACAAGTGGCGCACATGCAGGCCCATCCTCATCTGGATGTATTATGTACTGATACAGAAAATTTTTGCCATTCTCAAACCTTAGGTCTTTTTTTTCGTACAGCAACGCCGCAAAAAGGGGCCATTTTTACAGCGCTCATTCAAGGGCAATGGATAGCCTTTTCATCAGTAATGTTGCGCCATTCGGCATTACGCCATCTTGCCCATAGTGAAAACCTTCTACCAAGCTCCAGAGGCATTATTGCGTATTTTGATCCTCGTTTTATGCTATGCTCCGATGCTGACCTGCTCTATCGCCTTACCTACCTTGCCGAAAACACTATAACGGCACAACAAAGCACGGCGATACAGCAGCGAAGCGGTTTACAAGAGCGTACACGCTTACAACGCCCAAATATGGAGCAAAAAAAAACACCGCGTGGACAAGGGGATTTTCTAGCGCAAGTGCTCACCCGTCGACGCATTCATGCCCATAATATCAGCCAAAGCCATATGGCCCTATGGCCCCGAGAAACACGTGCTCTATTGGCAAAATTTCGACAGCATATTCCACAATTTGACACACGCTATGCCCAAGTGGTTTGCACTTTAGTACAACGGGCTATATTTCAAGAAGCTTTACATCTTTGGTATCAGGGGCAAGGAGGCAAAGCTCGAAAGCTTTTACGTAGACACGGCAGTTCTTTTTCGCTAAAAAACAGCCTTTTTTATTTTTTTTCCTTCTTCCCACCCACGGTATATCCATGGGCCCTGCGCTGTTATTTGCGCATGGCTGCCCTCTTTCGAGAATAAATGTGCAAAGTTTTTTCCTGAGAGGGGAATCTTTTTTTAGGAAAAAAAAGATTCCCCTCTCAGACTCTCCCCTTCAAAAAAAACCATTGCGACAGTACCTTGTCTTTTAAAAGAAAAATTGTGGCGCATGAATACTTGAGACCTCTGCGCAATTCATTGCGTAGAAGTCTCAATATAGAACTTCTACAGAACAAATAATTATTTATGAACAAAATGTTGTTTTTTTTGCCAGTAAAGCAAGAAATATTAGCTTTTACTGTCTTAATAAAGCACATAATCATCTTTATTTGTTATCTTTTTACTTGCAGGGTACAGTACTCACTCTTGACAAGGTGTCAGGTAAGGCCCAATATATTTTCGGTAGAAGGTATTATCATACATTTTTATTTAAAGGAGTTCACATGAAAAAAAGTGCGTCACTATTTGTTGCTACCCTTGCACTCTTTGGATTAGGCGTTAGCCCGGCATTAACCAAAGATGTTGTACCTCCCAAAGGGGCCACCGCCACCACTCAAAAAGCCCATCAACATGTACACGACACCTTGCCCTTCCATGATACTCAAGATTTTAAAGATGCCACTCGTGGTTTTATTGCCGCCGATGACCCTGTCACCATTCTCACCAAAGATGGCAAAACAGCCTGGGATTTAGAAAGCTATAAAGCGTTTATTAAACAAAACACCAAGGCCCCCGACACGGTAAACCCCAGTTTATGGCGTCAAGCCCAATTGAATATGCTGCACGGCTTATTTAAAGTGAGCGACCGCATCTATCAAGTGCGTGGGTATGACCTTTCCAACATTACCTTTATTCAAGGCGATACAGGTTGGATTGTCATTGACCCACTTATCTCCACTGAAACAGCCAAAGCAGCCCTTGACCTTGTTAATAAACATGTGGGCAAACGTCCGGTAGTGGCTGTCATTTATAGTCACCCCCATGTGGACCACTATGGAGGTATTCATGGAGTTGTTGACATAAAAGATGTGCAAGCAGGAAAAATTCCCATCTATGCCCCCCAAGGATTTTTAGAACACGCTGTTTCTGAAAATGTTATTGCCGGCGCCGCCATGGGACGACGTGCCCAATATATGTATGGTGCCTATCTGCCCCGTGACGCCAAAGGCAGCGTAGGTAGTGGCCTTGGTATCACCACCTCCCTTGGCAATACAGGCCTTATTCCACCCACCCAAGAAATTACCCATACCGGAGAAAAACTTGTGGTGGATGGCGTGGAAATGATTTTCCAAATGACTCCGGGTACTGAAGCCCCCGCAGAGATGAATACATGGTTCCCACAATTTAAAGCCTTATGGATGGCGGAAAATTCGTGTGCCACCATGCATAACATCCTTACTTTGCGTGGTGCCCAAGTACGTGATGCTCTGGTATGGTCAAAATATATCAATGAAGCCATTGAGCTATGGGCCGACCAAGCCACAGTACGCTTCCAATCGCACCATTGGCCCATGTGGGAAACACCAAATATCGTCAAGGCCCTTGAAAAGCAAAGAGATTTGTATAAATATATGCATGATCAATCGGTAAACCTTATGAATAAAGGCTACACCGCTTCTGAAATATCAGAAATGCTGCATTTACCTGATTCTTTAGGGCATACTTGGGCCAACCGTGGTTATTACGGCACCTTGCAACATAATAGCCGTGCCATTTATCAACGTTATTTGGGGTGGTATTCTGGTCATCCTTCCGATTTAAATAACCTTCCCCCCCAAGAAGCGGCACAAAAATATGTAGAATATATGGGCGGAGAAAAGGCTATTTTAGATAAAGCTAAAGCAAGCTTTACTAAAGGGGATTATCGCTGGGTTGCTGAGGTGCTTAAGCATGTGGTTTTTGCCAATGAAAAAAATACCGAAGCTCGTCACTTGTTGGCTGATGCCTTTGAACAAATGGGCTATCAAGCCGAATCTGGCCCATGGCGTAATGTGTACTTGCAAGGTGCCTTTGAATTACGTAATGGCATTCCAAAACCCACCATGTCCACAGCCAATAAAGACACGGTGAAGCAAATGCCCTTGGAACTTACCTTTGACTATATGGGCGTACGTTTAAATGCACAAAAGGCCAAAGATAAAAATATTGTCATTAACTTTGCCATTAAGGATACAGATAAAACGTACACCCTCTTCTTGGGTAATTCTGTGCTCAATTATAGTACAAAATCTAAAAAAACCCCACAATTGACTGTAAGCCTTCCGGCTCAGGCCCTTACGGCTTTGTTGTACAGTAAAGACCCTGCCACAGTTTTAAAAGAACTGAAAGATAAGGGCCTTGCCACAAGCCAAGGGAAAGAAGAAAGCCTCTGGGAACTTTTAGGTATGCTGGATGTCTTTGGCGGTTACTTCCCCATAGTAACACCATAGCCTTATTTATTTTCTAAACAAGGCCTATTTTATGTAGATTTTTGAATAAAAAAAACATAAAATAGGCCTTTCTTTATTGTCATTAATAGACCATTAGCTATGTGAAATACTGCAAAAAGTGCTCATACTGACTATCGTCAACGCGCCATGAGACCGTACGCAATGCATTGCGCAGAGGTCTCAATCAACCCTTTTGAAAACCTGCGCAATACGCTGTGCAAAGATCTCATGGTATGATCCCAATAATCATGGAGGTATTATATGTTACTTTTTCTTCGCTTACCTATACTTGCCCTTTTTTTATGCGCCATGTTACTTTCCCCTTGCCTTGGACACGCTAAAACAGAATTACTTATGGCAACGACCACCAGTACTGAAGATTCCGGCTTACTAGACGTGCTTGGCCCTTTGTTCACCAAAGAAACAGGCATCGGTATAAAATGGGTGGCTGTGGGTACCGGTAAGGCCCTTGCCCACGGGAAAAATTGTGATGTAGACGTCCTTTTGGTGCATGCCCCCGATGCTGAAAAAATCTTTATTGAAGAAGGCTATGGCCTGCAACGTCATCCTATTATGTACAATGATTTCATTATAGTAGGACCTAAAGACGATGCGGCCAAGATTAAAGGTAACAACGCCAGTACCGCTTTAAAAGCCATAGCCACAGCCAAAGCCCCCTTTGTGAGCCGAGGCGATGATTCCGGCACCCATAAAGCTGAACAGAAATTATGGAAAAATTTACACGGCACTCTGCCGCAGAAAGAACGCTGGTATATTTCTGTGGGCCAAGGCATGATGAGCACCCTAAATATTGCCGCAGAAAAAAAAGCCTATGCGCTTACCGACAGAGGCACATGGATTAATTTTAGCACAAAAAAATCTGATACTCCCCTTACCATCTTGGTGGAAGGTGATGCAGCTTTATTTAATCAATACGCCGTAGTAGAAATTAACCCTAAGCATTGCCCCAAGATTAAAAGCCCCCTAGCCGCAAAGTTTGCCGCCTGGCTTACCTTAGACAGCACCCAAGCTGCCATTGCCAAGTATACCATGCAGGGGAAACAGCTTTTTTTTCCCAATGCAAAATCTAGCGCAAAATAAAGAGTATAACACCATGCCAAGCCATACAGCAATGCTATCCCATACAAAGCATAAAAAATAAAAGCTATGGATTTTTTTCTTCAAGGGTTTAGTCAAGCTTTACATCTTTTGCTTTCCGGCCATGCAGATACCTTTTCTGCCGTGGAGGCTAGCCTGCTTTCTAGCTGCTATGCCATGGTCCTCGCCACAGTATTAGGTCTACCCTTGGGCCTCATACTGGGCTACGGACATTTTCCCGGTCGGCGTATATTGCGCCTTATTTCCGACACCCTTTTAGCCTTTCCCACCGTACTTATTGGCCTACTTGTCTACGCACTTATCATGAATAAAGGCCCATTAGGGCACATGGGTTTACTCTTCACCTTAGAAGGGCTGGCCTTGGGGCAAGCTATTTTAGCCCTGCCCATTGTTACCTCCCTTACGGCCCAAACAGTAGAAAATCAAGATACCCGCTGTCGGCAAACCTTACTTACCTTAGGGGCAAATTCCCTACAAGTGGCCTGGGGCACTCTTTGTGAGCTACGCTATGCCATCATGCTGGTATTGGTCACAGCCTTTGGGCGGGTTATCACCGAAGTAGGCATTGCCATGATGCTTGGCGGCAATATCCGCTGGCATACCCGTACCATCACCACAGCCATTTCTCTGGAAACCAATAAAGGAGAATTTGCCCAAGGCATTGCCCTAGGCCTCATACTCTTACTCATGGCTTTTATCTTAAATTTTCTTTTGGCACTGCTACGTAAAGAAGGAAGAAGGGGGTAATTGTGCTTTATAAATTGGAAAATATCATCCAAAAATACGGTAATCATACCGCCCTTGACCTAAACAGAAAACTGGGCACCGCGCCCTTTATCATTGCCAAAAGCTCCGTGCTTGCTCTTACCGGCCCCAATGGTGCAGGAAAAAGTACCCTATTACGCCTCCTTGCTTTTTTAGAAAAGCCAAGTCATGGGCATATATATTTTTATGGTACCCCTCGCACCTCCCCCCGCCTTGAAGCCACGCTACTTTTACAAGAACCCTATATCTTTAAACGCTCTGTTTTAGAAAATGTCTGCTATGGCTTACGTTTACGAAAAGATATCCAAGATATGGAAGCCCGTGCCCTTGAAGCATTGGCTCGGGTGGGCTTTAGCCCAGAGCAAGTTCGCCAACGCCCTTGGTACCAACTTTCCGGCGGAGAAAAACAACGTGTGGCCCTCGCCGCAAGGCTAGTGTTACGTCCTTTGGCCCTGCTTTTAGATGAACCCACAGCCCACGTAGATGCCAAAAGCGCCGCCACCATCCATGAAGCTGTACAACACGCCGCCCAAGAAGGCACCACCGTTGTCGTCTCAAGCCATGATGATGCATGGCTCACAAAGCTTAATGCCGAATTTTTATCTCTAGCATGATAATTTACCGTAATAACTATTTT
>CAYJDE010000095.1:0-9550 GCA_964368805.1 uncultured Desulfovibrionaceae bacterium | reverse complement strand
ACGGGCTATCGCAAGCGTCGCCGGCGCATAGAATAAATCCATGCTTGCCTTTGGCTTGCTCCCCTGCGGGGCTTACCCACTTCCTGTGGGCTGGTAGTGACCGCATAAGGTAGTAGAAAGTTCTTTTTCAATAAACTGTTATGTAATAAAAGCTATTATACATATTTTTCCTTTATATGAAAAAAGCTTACAAAAGCAATTATGGTAAAAGCGCAGCTAAATAGCCCATATCAGCTTGCACAAAAGCTGTTCTGTTTAAAAGGCCGTCCAGTTCTTGTGCTGCGGCATATTCTCCTCTTACGGCTAAAGCGCAAGCCATATGAAATAATGCTTCTTCTAGTTCCCAAGCGCTTCCTTCCATGCTGTAAGGCGTTTTTTCAAGCAATTTGAGCATTTTTTCTACTGTAGGCCACGGCAATAAATAATTTTGCGCAGATTCTTCTTTATAATATTCTTTTTCACGTAGCCCTTGCTGAAAAATCTCTAAAAGGCGATGTAAGGTTTTTGTTTGATTGTACTCTTTTCTTAAGCGCATGGTTCCTTGAACAGCAATATTTGCAGCTTCTTCTTTATGCTGCAAATAGTATTGAAGTTTTGTTTCAAAATCTCCTATTGTAGTATAGGTAATAACTTCCTGCATAGGTTCAAAATACCGAGCAAGCCGTCCTCTATGCTCTGCAAAGGCTAACGTGCCACAAGCCACATGTTCAACAAGGCGCATATTAACAGTATCCCCCGCTGTAAGCTGTAAAATAGACTGCCCTTGTATTTTTGCCGTAGCATTACCCAAAATATCAATGCCCATATGTGATTTTGCAATTTCTGCATACATAGCCTTACCGTATAAGGGCGCATACGTGCAGTTTTGTAAATGCTTAGGAAGTGTTTTAGTAACATCACTAAGAAAAAGATCAAAACGAGCTTTTTGCTGTTGGCAAATATGCGCAGCCCTATCTAACAATTGACGCCTTTTGCTATGACAATGAGGCGCAAAAGGCGTACAATACGTGCCGCAAAAGAAAAGATCTCTTTTGCGCTCTTCCGTATTATTTCTTAAAGTTGTAGGCAAGCCAAAAAAGTACTCGATGCTTTTTTTAGCTCCTAGATGTGTCGCAAGATTTACAAATCGGCGTGAACCTGACAATATAATATCAAAGCCCTGCCAATACGTAGATAAGTCCATGGGTGCATGCCGCCACCCTACAATAAGCTTAGGATGAAAAGACAATTTTTCTAAAAAGTGCCCATCAAAATGGTGATTATCAGTAAAAAAAAGTACATCTGGCTTAAAATTTTCAATTTGAGCAGCAACAATTTCTTGTTCCCAATTAGGCCGTGTAAAAACATCAAGCGCATATCCATTTTCCTTACACCAAGCACGCTGTGCATGATGGGCATTGCTATATATAAGTTGCGTTTCGCAGCCCATTTTTTGCAATAGTGGAGCCACCATATACATTTCTTGTAGACCATGTTCGTACAAAGCTTGTACTTGAGTAGCGTATTTTTGTGATGATATTTGAGGAAAAAAAGAGTAATAGTATGGCACATAAGTGGGATATAAAGTGTGCACTTGCAAAATGCGTAAAGGATGATCTTGATACGTTGTCAGGGAATTCATACTTTTGTTTACTCCTTGCGCCTATTATTTATAAAACCATACACCAGTGCCATCACACCTATGTAAATCAAAGCACAAGCCACGCTCTGCTTCAAATTCATGAACGGCTTTGCGACATCCGTCCCAATGTCCATAATCATCTATCTGTACAAAAGCCCCAGGCACCAATTGATCATACAAATTTGCAAAAATATCACGGGTAGAGGAATACCAATCGCCATCCATATGCAAAAAAGCGATTTTACCCATACGTTCTTTCCAAAGAGGCAAGGTATCACAAAAATACCCTTTTACAATAACAAGTTTGTCCTTTGCTCCTAAATGCTCGCATAAAGAAAGCACCGAAGATTCCGGTGCGGCACACGTTCCTGCGCCCCAATGACTTTGCTCTGCCTGTATACCAGCATGTACATCATTTTCATCAGAGTCAGGCATACCGCTATAGCTGTCACAAGCAAACAAAGTGCGTCCAGTAGTATCATGTTGTTTTAGCACAGTAGCCAACAACCCACTAGTGCCACCACCTGCCACACCACACTCTACAAAATTTCCCGCTGGCCCCTGTAAGCATATATTTTTAGCATGGGTAAAAAGTGTTTGTAGACGTTCTATACCCACCATGGTATGAAGCGAAATTTGTGGATATAAAGCATGAAATTCTGCATCATGTAAGGTAATAGACACACCACCCCGATGCTTTAATAAAGCCTTCAATGCTTCAAGTGCTGACATATTTTGAGGAAACCAACGTAATTCCTCTTTAAAAGCCTCTGTGGCACTTGCGAAATCTCCCAATTGTAAAAAAGCCAATGCACGTAATTGATCAATGCCTTCACAAGGAATTCGCAGAGACTTTGCCAAGGCCGTCATCTGCAATACTAGTGGAAAATCCTGCTGTGTGAAAGCTTCTCCGGCAAGTTTGCGTAATTTTTTCACACCCATTTTTTGCATAGATAAAGGCTGATTTTTCAATTCTTCTCCCCAAGACCATAACGATGCATGCATAACATTCTCTTTTTTATTATAAAAACTAGATTATTTCAAAGAATTTTTCAGGAATACCAATAGCACTCTCTATATCTCTTTCTGTAAAATTTGTGCATACAGTGCGGCATATCTTTGCGCCCCTTGTTCTGCATCCCATTGCTCCAAAGCATGTGCACGGCATATTCTACGAATCAAGCTATTTTGGCGCATGGCATCGGCCCACACCACGCCCTGCAAAAGCCCTTCCACGCTTTTTGACTCTGCCAAATACCCTGTTTCCTCATGGCGAATCATTTCTGCTATGCCGCCATTGGCAAAAGCCACCACGGGAGTGCCGCAGCCCAAGGACTCACAAATCACATTGGGTTGATTATCCTCAAGAGAAGGTACAAGTACTGCATCGGCAGCATTGTATAAAGCTGCCATATGTTGCGCATCATCAATATGCCCAAGACATTGCACTTCAATGCCGGCATGGGTGAATTCCGGTGCTGTATTATGACCTAACATAATTACGGTGATACGCTCTTTTAACGGCGTTTGTGCCAATACGTGTAAAAGTTGCACCAAGTAAATGCCGCCTTTTCGTGTATTAGTTAGACTTTGCGACGCAAAAAGCAAAACCAAAGCATTAGGTTTGAATCCTAATTGTGTGCGAATATGTTCCCTAGGTAAGGGCTGAAAAATATCCAAAGGCTGCGCATAAGGAATATGATGTACAGGAAAACGCTTAAGCAAAGCGCTTTTTCTGGCTTCTTCTGCCAGCCACGCACTAGGTGTCACCACATGTATATCAAGCTCTCGATAGGCGCCCATACGATTTCGCCACGTTTCAAAAGCTAAGTCTTTTTCTTGAATAGACCCCAGTTGAGGACAAGCAGTGCACATTTTTTCAAATTTTCTGCAGCCATTATTATAGTGACAACCGCCGGTAAAAGCATTCATATCGTGCAAAGTCCACACAATTTTTTTTCCACGCAAATAGTCTTTACACAAAGAAGGATCACAAAGCCCTGCAATCCAATGGAAGTGCAAAATATCGGCTTCGTCCAAAAAAGGAACCTGCTCAAAGGGGACACATTGCCCCGGAACAGAAAAATGCTCCAAGCCCTGGGGGCGCTGTGGATACCGTGTAAGGCTTGTGTGCAACCCATGATTATACGTAGCTAACTCACGGCGAGCAGCCTTTTGGGCTTGATGACCATCGACAGTAACGCCCCCCGCGGCACCTTTTATGGATTGCGCTGGCAGCACATGCACCCTATTTTGAAAAAAATGCTGATGGGCCACATACATATGACTATGTACTGTTTTTGGACTCTGCCCTGTAAGATGTACTTGCTCTGCTTTTTGGGTTATTGGTGCATCTTTATTTAAAGCGTTATGTAAACGCAATGCAGCTATGGCGGCGCCTCCTGCGTCAGAGGTGGAGAACATGGTTACACGCTTGGCAGCACAATGGCTATGTTGTTGCGCATCTGGTCCTATATCTGGCTCTATATCCTGCCCTATATTTGGCCCCGTATTTAGCCCTGCATCCCGCTGTACATATATCCCTTTGACAGCCTCCATAAACAAAGAATCGGGCTTACGCACCAAACCCTCGTTGGTGGTATCCAGACCATATTGCGTCATGAACGGCAAGGCACTTTCATTGTGTGCGCATTGGGTAATGTTTGTAAAAGCGCATTGTTGTAGCACATCTTTTAAGGAGCATGCATCATACATCCACGCATGTTTTTCACCACCAAGCAAAAAAGTCGTATCTAGGGGAGGTAAGGCAGTATGCGGTTGTTGCACCTTTTGGCCCTGTACTTGCGCCATGCCAAGCTCTGCTTCCTTACCAAGACGCCTCACAATGAAATCTTCTTGAGGCACAGGCTGTTGCTTCCACCAATTAAGCATTTCTCCGCCACTATAGGTGCGGGTCAATTGGTCAATGAGTTCCACAATCATCCATCGATGTTGTTCGCTAGCTTTTGCTTCACCACTACGCACGGCATCAAGGCTTGCCACGTAGGCCCGCGCAATATTTTCTAAGTCCGGCACCACCACACGCAGTAACCCCCCAGGGCGCAGCACTCGATAACATTCTTGTAGGAAAAATTCGCCCCAAGCCTTGGGCATATGTTCCAGCACATGGGAATGATACACCACATCAAAACTGGCATCAGCAAAAGGAATGCCTAGGCGCAAATCATAGGCCAAAACCTTACCGCCATGGTCAGTAAAATCTATATTGACCCAATCTTCATGAAAGGTGGCTCCGCAACCTAGATTAAGCATGCGCATAGAATATTTTCCTCTTTATCAGGCTGGTACAGTATCTACTTTACTCTTATTAATGCTCCACGAAACTTTACGCCGTGAAATTTCTGCACAATTATTTTTAATACAAAAAATCATATAAATAGAATGAGTTGTTTTTCATATAATTTTACCTGCACAAAGATAAAATTTGAAAATCAACTAGTCAACAACGCAAGTGCATTGCGCCTATTCTTGATTTTTGGTCGTATTGACTGTCGTCAACGCTCCATAAAATCCTACGCAAAGACCTCTGCACAATTATTTTCAAATATAGCTTTGTGTCTAAAATTTGAAAATTTGCTAGAAATGTAACATAACGTGTGCAGAGGTCCCAAAAAATACAGCAGCCTTGCCATCCATTACGTAGAAGGCGCACTTTACCATGAGAGCATACCAAGGTAAAGATGTAAAAAGACCTGCATATAGCATTATACGCAGGTCTTTTCTATTTTATCTATAGGGGCTTAGATTTGTGTAAAGTACAATTGCTCTTCTTGCACATCCACTTTCACCGTATGCCCATCAAGAATTTCTCCGGCAATAAGCTTACGGGCTAAAGGAGTTTCCATATGGTGTTGAATATAGCGTTTTAAAGGCCGTGCACCATATATAGGGTCATAGCCGGCCTCGGCCACAAAGACACGTGCGGCATCAGACATTTCTAGCTTAACTTTACGTTCTTCTAAACGATGGCACAAGCGTTCTAACTGCAAATCCACAATGCGTTTGGTTTGCTCTAAGCTCAAAGAGGTAAAGAGTACCGTTTCATCAATACGGTTTAAAAACTCCGGCCTAAAATGTTGACGTAATTCGTCCATAACTTTTGCTTGCGCTTCTTCAGAAAGTACCCCTTGGTCATCAATACCTTCTAACATATGCATAGAGCCTATGTTAGATGTCATGATAACAATACAATTACGAAAATCTACAGTACGGCCTTGATTGTCCGTTAATCGCCCGTCATCGAGTAGCTGGAGTAAGGTATTAAAAACATCGGGATGCGCCTTTTCAATTTCATCAAAAAGCACCACAGAATAGGGCTTACGGCGCACAGCTTCCGTCAATTGCCCGCCGGCATCGTAGCCCACATAACCGGGAGGCGCACCAATAAGTCTGGCCACAGCATGTTTTTCCATATATTCGCTCATGTCCAGACGCACCATATTCTCTTCGCTATCAAAAAGGGCTTGAGCTAAAGCTTTACATAATTCTGTTTTACCCACCCCCGTAGGCCCAAGAAAGAGGAAAGAACCGGTAGGGCGCAAAGGATCAGCAAGACCAGCCCTAGCCCGTAATACAGCATCAGCCACAGCCTTTACTGCCGCTTCCTGCCCAATAACCCGTTCATGCAATTCATCCCCAAGGCGTAGCAATTTTTCCCGCTCCGATTCCAATAAGCGATTCACAGGAATGCCCGTCCAATGCCCTACCACAGCGGCAATGTCTTCGGGGCGCACCTCTTGCTTAAGTAAACTTTGCTTGCCATCATTGCCATTTTCTGCCTCTTGTAATTGTTTTTCAAGGGCATGCAAGGTGGAATATTTTAATTCAGCCACTCTATTTAAATCATAGGCCCGCTCCGCTTGCTCTATGGCAAGGCGGGTTTGTTCAATACGTTCTTTAATATGACGCACGGCGTCAATGGCATTTTTTTCACCTTCCCATTGTTCACGCAGCACACCTTGACTAATACGTAACTCAGACAGTTCGCTTTCTAATTTTTGCAAACGCTCTTGAGATGCCGTGTCCGTTTCACGACGCAAAGCTTCACGTTCAATTTCCAATTGCATCACTTTACGATTAGCCACGTCCAACTCTTCAGGCAAGGAATCAATTTCCGTGCGAATCATGGCTGCGGCTTCGTCCACAAGGTCAATGGCTTTATCGGGCAGTTGCCTGTCAGAAATGTAACGATGCGACAGAGTTACAGCTTCCACAATGGCAGAATCACTGATGCGTACCCCATGATGTACCTCAAAGCGTTCTTTAAGACCACGCAAAATGGAAATGGCATCTTCCACCGTAGGTTCATCCACTACTACTGGTTGAAAACGCCGCTCAAGGGCCGGATCTTTTTCAATATATTGGCGGTATTCATCTAAGGTGGTGGCTCCCACACAATGTAATTCCCCCCTGGCTAACATGGGTTTAAGCAAATTACTGGCATCCATGGCACCATCGGTTTTACCTGCGCCTACAATGGTATGTAATTCGTCAATAAAAAGGATAATCTGCCCTTCAGATTTTTCCACTTCCCCCAGCACAGCTTTAAGGCGTTCTTCAAATTCACCACGATATTTGGCCCCAGCAATGAGTGCCCCCATATCCAGCGCATATAAAGATTTCCCCTTAAGGCTTTCAGGCACATCGCCATTGACTATACGAAAAGCAAGGCCCTCCACAATGGCGGTCTTGCCTACGCCCGCTTCCCCAATAAGCACGGGGTTATTCTTCGTGCGCCGTGATAAAATACGCACCACACGGCGAATTTCATCATCACGACCAATGACAGGGTCCATCTTGCCTTGTCGGGCCGCTTCTACCAAGTCTCTGCCATACTTGCTTAGTGCCTCAAAAGTATCCTCAGGATTGGCCGAAGTAATGCGGGCTCCGCCGCGCAATTCTTCCATGGCCATGACAAAACGAGCCTTGGTAATATTATATTCTTTCCACAAAGTACCCAAAGGAGAAGAAGCCGCTTGGTCTGCAAGGGATGCAAAAAGATGGTCCACACTGACATATTCATCCTTCATGCGTTTGGCTTCGGCTTCGGCGTCCGCCAGCACCTTAGCCAACCTTTGCGTAATCATAAGTTTATTTAAATCGGCAGCCGTACCGGAAACCAAGGAAGGACGTTTATGCAGCACATTCTCCAGCCCCACCTCCAAGGCTCGCACCTGTATACCCATATGTTCCAAAATTCTGGGCACTATGCCATTTTCTTGCTTGATAAGGGCAAGGGCCACGTGCTCCACGTCAATTTCGGTATGTTTATAGCCGGCACCAAGACTTTGGGCTTCAGTAATGGATGCACGAGCTTTTTCTGTATATTTACTAATATCCACAGTAAAATCCTCTTTATATATAATGTTTTTTTCACAAAATATGAGTTTAACGCTCAACTCCATAAAAATAATGCCCAAAAAAATTTCGTCAATAGAGACTTCTGCGCAATTCATTACGCAGTCTCACACGAAGCAAGACTCCGCACAATGAATTATGCAGAAGTCTCGCTTTATAAGACCCTACGCAATGAATTGCGCAGAGGTCTTAAACCACGCGTACATAAAAAGCAAAAACCTCCGTACGGAGGCCTTGCTAAACACTTTAAGAGTGTGTTCATGCAAAAAAGTATTTATATGAACACACTCCAGTAAAAGGGATGGGGAACTCTACCCCCATGAGATACTCTATTACTAACTTGTAAGCTTTATGCTTTCTATAAGCACAGTCACTTCTTGTTGTGTACCTTCATTTTGTGTAAAGGCGGTGTAGTTGCCCGACGTTTGGCCTTGACCCCATTCAGCGCCCATGCTCACCTTACCGTCAGCGTCCTTAGTAATGCCAAATTCTTTCATTACGCTGTCAGCATCTTGGCCGCTCACGTCTACATCACCATAAATGGCCATTTCTGCAGAGCTTTTCGCCATGGCGTCGACCACATCGTTCATATTATAATTGCCTGCGCCCAGCAAAATATCCATATCCATATTATTGGCATCTTCGCCAGCGTCCACAAATATATCGTTCAAATCCAGAACAATAACATCACTACCACTGCCGCCTATAATGATATCGGCACCTTCGCCGCCTTCTAAAACGTCATTACCGGAACCGCCAAGCAAAATATCTTCACCGGCACCACCATACAAATCATCATCCCCCCCTAAACCTAGTAAAAGGTCTTCGGAAGAATTACCATACAGGGCGTCATCTTTTGCACTTCCACTTACTTCCATTTTGGCAGCGGCATCTTCCAAGTCACTCACAGCACTTTCCATGGTGTTGGAATCTGCCTTAAGCACAGCATCAAGTTCTGTGGCTAAAGTCGCCTCCACAGCGGCTTCGTTTGCATTGCCATCACCCGCCTGTGTTTCAAAATGCTCTGCACTGTTTTCTTGAAGTAGAGTAGACATATCTGTTTTATCCAAATCTACGCCCTTTCCTGTAAGAGTTACAAAAACATGGGGTGCCACATCACCTTCGGAATCTGTAGCATACACTTCCACAACGGGAGCCGGGCCTGTATAGTCTTCGTTAAATTCAAAGACCATTTTTCCCGTGGTTTTATTAAGTAAAATGGTACCCCAATCAAAATCATATTGGGTATTGCCATTGGCATCCACTTTGTGCGTTGTTTGTGCCGCCATGAAGGAAAAAGATCCCATACCATCTGCGCCAAAATTATACAAATCAGCTAAATTTACGACACCTTGCGTATCATGAGCAAGAGTTGCTTCGTAACTTGTTACCTTATCACCTTCCTTGACAGCACTCACTATGTCAGTGGTCACCACAAGGCCATCCACTACACCCATAGTGATGGTCAAATCGTGTGCGTCCCCATTGGTATCTAGCAAAGGAATATCTACCTTCGTGCTGCTCAACCAATGATTGGTACCGTCAGAGCCC
>CAYJDE010000094.1:0-9598 GCA_964368805.1 uncultured Desulfovibrionaceae bacterium | reverse complement strand
CAGAAGCTTTAAAAATTTTCCACCAACCGTATTTTATCCGGCGATTGAAAAGTGCTATTTGCGTCGTCAGATTTGTTTTTTAAGACTCCTGCACAATGAATTGATTATCGTCAACGCTCCATGAGACCCTATGCAATGAATTGCGCAGAGGTCTCGAATTATGCAGGAGCCTTAAAAGCTGTTACCGTAAAACTAATCGAAAAGGCACTTATATTGACACTATTTGGGGCACACTTTGACAAAATCTAACACAGTCGTGGTGAAGTCTTGTAAAATGGCCTTGGCTTTTGTACTACCTGTGGCCTTAGCATGTTCTGCAAGTAAGCTTTGCAAAACGCTTGTATCTTCAGCATCAAGCGTGGTCAGCACCACATTTTGTCTATTGAGTTTTTGCGCCACAGCTTCCTTGCTTGCGTATATATACACGGCGCCACCTGTCATGCCAGCGGCAAAATTTTCGCCACACTCACCCAAAATAGCTACTATACCGCCCGTCATATATTCGCAAGCATGTTCGCCCACGCCTTCCACCACAGCCAAAGCACCACTATTACGCACGGCAAAACGTTCTCCGGCCCTGCCGCTAACAAAAAGCTTGCCTTGTGTGGCACCATACAAAGCTACATTACCTATAAGCGATTGATTTTCAAAACTATATATTGATGAAAACGGTTTTACAGCAATATGTCCGCCGCACAGACCTTTGCCCACATAATCATTGGCAGCGCCTTCTAAGGTCAAACTAAGTCCCGTGGGGGCAAAGGCTCCAAAGCTTTGCCCTGCTGTACCTGTGCATTGTAAAGAAATAAATTCATCGGCAAAATCTGCATAACTTAAAGCTAAAAGCCCAGCGACATTAGTGCCAATGGCCCTGTCCACATTGCCCACCTTTTGCTTAAAGACCAAAGGTTTATTGACGGCTATGGCCTCTGTGGCCTTGGCATACAACTCTTCTTCCCAAGGGTTTATGTCTATGGGCCGTGCTTCATCTAAACTACGTTTGGCATAGGGTAATTGCTTGAACAATGGAGACATATCAAGATTTTTCGCTTTTTGTGGCAATAAGGCTCTATCCATTTCAAAAAGCTGCGCTTGCCCCATGAGTTCATCTACTGAAGCAAATCCAAACTTTGCCAAATAGGTGCGTGTTTCCTCGGCCAAGAAAGTAAGATAGTTTTCAATATGCGCTGTTTCTCCGGCAAATTTCCCACGCATCTTTTCATCTTGCGTACAAATGCCCACAGGACACATACCTTTAAAGCATTGGCGGCATAAAATGCAGCCCATGGTCACCAAGAGGGATGTACCAAAAGCCACCGAATCCGCACCTAACATAAAGGCTGTGACAATATCCTTCCCCGACTGAATTTGTCCATCGCATTGCAAAGAAACTTTATGGCGTATGGCATTGCTAATGAGGGCCTGATGCACTTCTGCAAGGCCAATTTCCCACGGTAAACCCACATGATAAATGGAAGAAAGCGGTGCAGCCCCTGTACCACCATCATGACCGGAAATACAAATACTGTCAGCACCGGCTTTCACTACCCCCACAGCCACAGTACCAATGCCGGCTTGGGCTACCAATTTCACCGATACTTTCAAGCCTTTTTTCAATTTTTTAATATCAAAAATCAGCTGCGCCAAATCTTCAATGGAGTAAATATCATGGTGGGGTGGCGGTGAAATCAGCGATACTCCGGCCTTGGTATGGCGTACTTTAGCGATATAAGGGGTCACCTTATGGGCAGGCAACTGCCCCCCTTCACCGGGTTTGGCACCTTGAGCAATTTTGATTTGCACCTCGTTGCCGGCGGCCAAATATTCCGCCGTAACTCCAAAACGTCCCGAGGCAATTTGACGAATACGAGAGCATAAATCACGCTTACTGCCACGAGAACGAGAGCGAGTCACCTCTTCTCCACCTTCTCCGCAATTGGATTGCAAGCCCAAATTATTAAAAGCTTCGGCAATGCATTCATGAGATTCTTGACTCAAAGCCCCCAAGGACATGGGAGCGGCAAAAAAACGCTGTCGAATGCTGGCCGCATCTTCCACATCCTCCAAGGCAATGGGGGTAGTTTCCTTTACTTTCCACACAGAACGTAAGGTGATGTCCTCTTCTTGTCGTGCCAATTGCTTGGTATATAAACTAAAGAATTCATAGCTATTATCTGTGACAGATTTGCGTAAAATGGAGCAAATTTCCTTAGTCCAAATATGTTTATCACTTTTAGATGTTTCACGGGTATTGATAATATAAGAAAGAAAACGCTCATAATTTTCCGTATAAATATCTTCCAATCCAATACCACCAATACGTGATAAGGTATTGGTAAAATAGGTATCTATCACATGATCATCAAGGCCTATACACTCAAAAGACTTGGACCCAATAAAGGAGGACAAAGCAGAAACCCCAAGGCGTGCAAACACTTTTAGCAAACCCTTTTCCAAAGCCTGACCATAGTGTTCAATGCAGGTGCCCACGCTGTAGTCTTCTTTTATCTTTTTCTTTTCTACAAAATGCCCCATGGCTGCATAGGCCGCATAAGGGTAAATGGCATTGGCTCCAAAAGAAAGTAACAAAGCCATATGCATCACTTCAAAGGCTTGCCCGCTTTCCACCACTATATCACAAGCATAGCGTAAATTTTTGCGTACCAAGGCTTGATGCACTGCAGCTACTGCCAACAGCACAGGCAAAGGCATACTGTCTTTTGTTAAATCTTTATCACTTAAAATCAACACCTTCGTTCCATCACGCACGGCCTTTTGAGCCGCAAGACATAGAGCCTCAAGGGTGGCGCAAAAACCTGTATACCCTGCATGCAAAGGCATGGTCATACTTAACACATGACTTTTTACCGTGTCACAAGCGCAAATTTGCTCCATGTGCGCCCCAAAAAGGAAGGGATTTTCATGAGAAAAATACGCTGATTGCGCGCTAGGTTCCTGAAAAAGATTACCCTTTCCGCCCAAATTTGTGCGCAAAGACATGGAAAATTTCTCTCGAATAGGATCGATGGAAGGATTAGTCACTTGAGCAAAAAGCTGCTTAAAATAATTAAACAAAGCCTGAGGTTTAGAACTTAACACCGCTAATGGTTCATCCAAGCCCATGGCCCCCACAGGCTCTTCCTTAGTTATAACCATGGAAGTAAGTAATGACTCCGGCGATTTTTCACCATACCCGAATAAATCAAAATACCGGCTACTTTCTAAGCTTGCTTCATGTTCTGCCACGCTTTGCGTCGCATTTTTCACCAAAAGCGGCATTCTTTTTTCAGCCACAACGTGCGCATAATCAGCCGATGCAAAAAGATTTTCTTTAATCTCAGCATCATAAACAACTTTCTTTTGCGCAAAATCCACCATAAATAACGTGCGCGGTGCCAATTGGCCCTGCTCCACATAATCATCTCTATCAAGCACACCGGCTTCAGAGGATACAATAATAATATTGTCCTCGGTGATGGAATAACGACACGGACGCAAACCATTTCTATCAAGGCTTACCCCCACCTTACTATGTCCATCGGTAAACACCATGGTGGTAGGGCCATCCCAAGGCTCCATAAGCGATTCATGATAGGCATAATACGCATGCTTTTTACGGCTCTCCTCACTTTCTGTAGGCTGAGAAAATAAGGGCTCTGGAATCATGGTGGTAATGGCATGCTGCACATCATAACCACCCTGCAAAAGCAATTCAAACACATTATCAAAGGCACCGGAATCACTAGTACTCGGGTGAATGCAAGGCAATACCTGCGGCAAAGCTTCACCAAGTACCGTACTACTCAAAGCACTTTCCCGCAAAGCCATATGCGTCATATTACCACGAATAGTATTAATTTCACCATTATGCGCAATATGCCGGAAAGGTTGCGTCAGATGCCAGCTAGGTTTGGTATTGGTACTAAAACGTTCGTGAAAAATGACAAAGGGCACTTTAAAATCTGCATGGGTCAAGTCCGGATAAAATTTACCCAAATTCTTGCCCGGCAAAATACCCTTATACACCACACTTTGTGAAGAAAGGCTGGCTATATGAAAAGCACTTAAATCCACCCCATGTTTTTGTAACACCTTAATGGCCTCAAATTCCATCTGCTTACGCAATACATAAAGATGTTGCTCCACATTTTCCGCCGTTACATCCTTACCCTCAGCCACAAAAAGCATTTGCGTAAATTCCGGTAAGGTTGCCAGCACTTTACGAGAAATAATATTAATATCTGTAGGCACTTCTCGAATAGAAACTATGTGGAAATGATGCTTTTTTGCCACTCTTTGCACGCATTCCATAAGGCTTTCATGCATAAAGCTTTCATAAGGCAAAAAGAAAGAACCTATACCCCATAAAAGATTTTTATCCAATATTTGCGGGAAAATTTGCTCAAAAAACTCCCGTGGCAAAGGCACCAACATACCTGAGCCATCGGACATCTTTTTGTCATCTTCTTGCCCGCCCCTATGCGTTAAACGAGACATGGCCGTAAGCGCATATTCCACAATTCTATGTTCTGCCACGTTATTAATATTGCCCACAAAACCTACACCGCAGGCATCGTGCTCTTTCTGAGCATTGTATAATGAATTATCTTGCATAGTAACCCCAAAATAAAAACAAATTTTTACTTTTCGATGTTTTTTCTGGGGGAGGAATTTTTTTTAGGAAAAAAAAGTTCCTCCCCCAGACCCCCTCCTCAAAAAAACCATCTGGGTTTTGCGAGGGTGTCAAAATTCTTTTTTGCGCTTTTTTACGCTTTTTTACCTTTTCTTGCTCTTTCTTGCTCTTTCTTACTCTTTTACTCTCACATAGTACATAACAGCCCGTTGGAAACCTCTGTATTGCAAAAATTTCCGTTTAGGCCAAAAGAGAGGAACCGCTTAAGCTAGTTCCCCCCTTACTAGTTCCTAAGTTGCCTGCAACTTAGGAGGTTCGCCATGATGTACCTATACCACGGCTATGGCGATTTTTCCCGCCTTTTGGCATTGTATCTTTTGTACTCCCTTGCTTTCTCCCTACTAAGCTACATCAATATTGGTGATAAGCTGAAAAAGAAGGAAGTACTGTTTTAATAGCTTGTTTTGCATGCCACATTTTCTCAAACAATTTCTCATGCGCCACAATTTTCCTTTTCAAAGATAAAACACTGGCGCAATGGGTTTTTTTGAAGGGGAGAGTCTGAGAGGCGGAAACTTTTTTTCCCTAAAAAAAGTTTCCCCTCTCAGCAAAAACACACCTGACGCAGTAGTTCGCCTTTTGCAATGCATTACAGACTATTCAAAAAAATGTGCCAATATTGGGCAGTAGACTGAAAAAGGATGAAATACAAGGAAGGCGATGCCTTTTTCTTACGGCATAGGACTCTTCTGGTCCATGCCGTAAGAAAAAACGAGCCTGACGCAGTAGTTCGCCTTTTTCAGTTTACTGTCTAATGGGTCCACATAAGTTGCGCATACTTGGGCATCTCCCAATCCTCATGGTCCACCATACGCTCTAAGCTATCGCAATGTTGGCGGCATGTATCCATAAGTGTTGTCAGATATTCCAAAGCAAAGTCAGCCTGCGCTTCCGTGTCATTGACAGTTTCAATTTCCAAAATACGTGCGTCCAATTGTTTGATAGCAGTATACAAGCTCACATGCGCATGGCGGAATTTTTTGAATAAGCCTTCTTCCACATCAGCTTCGCCAGCAGCCTTTCTGGTGCTGGTCACCAATTGAGCGAGTTTGATTTGCGTATCTTGCACCACAGGCAACACACGTTCTTGCACCATGGACACTAGCACTTTAGCTTCAAGACAAATGCTCTTGATATAAGACTCAAAGAGGATTTCTTGACGGGCCAAGATTTCTTTTTCATTGAGCACATTGGCTCTAATGAATACATCCATGACTTCCTTGGTATTATAACGCTTTAAAGCAGTAACAGTATTGTTTAAATTGAGTAAGCCACGTTTTTCTGCTTCTTCTTTCCATTCTTCAGCATAGCCATTACCATTGAAAACTGCAGGCAAATGTTCTTTAAAGATGCGCGGTAAATATTCTTGTAACGCTTGGTTAATATCTTTACCGCCCTTCATGATCCCTTCCAAATCATTGGCAATGTCTTCTAAAGCGCAAGCCACGGCAGCATTTAAGGCAATATTTACCGGAGAGATGGATTGGGATGCACCCACGGTTCTAAATTCAAACTTATTACCGGTAAAAGCAAAGGGGCTGGTTCTATTTCTGTCAGAATAGTCACGAGCCAAGGTTGGCAAAGCAGAAATGCCAATTTCGATGCCTTGTTTTTTGGAGGAAAGCTCGGTGCCACCGGCAATGATGGTTTCAATAACATCGGTAAGTAAATCACCAAGGAAGGCAGAAATAATGGCCGGAGGTGCTTCATTGGCGCCCAAGCGGTGGTCATTACCTGCACCAATGGTCCCAAGACGCAGCACATCGGCATGTTTATGCACAGCACGCAGCGTAGCTGCTAGAAATACAAGGAATTGCGCATTTTCCAAGGGGGTATCGCCTGGATCAAGCAAGTTGGTGCCTTCAGAATCACAAATGGACCAGTTGTTATGCTTACCGCTACCATTAACACCGGCAAAAGGCTTTTCGTGTAAAAGGCATACAAAGTCGTGTTGTTCTGCTACGGCTTTTAAAATATTCATGGTCAGCATATTGTGGTCGGTGGCAATATTGGCTTCTTCATATAAAGGGGCCAATTCAAATTGTCCAGGAGCCACTTCGTTGTGACGGGTATGCACAGGAATACCAAGGCGAAACAAGCTTACTTCAAGGTCTTGCATAAAGTCCATGACACGCTTGGGAGTGGCACCAAAGTATTGATCTTCCAGCTCTTGTCCTTTAGGGCTAGGCGCACCTATCAAAGTACGTCCTGTCATGAGCAAATCGGGACGTGCGGCGGCAAGCTTGGCATCAACCAAGAAATATTCTTGCTCGGCACCCACCATGGGACGGGCATGAGTTACTGATGTTTTTCCAAAAAGATGCAATACACGCACAGCATTTTTAGATAACGCTTCAATGGAGCGCAATAATGGAATTTTTCTGTCTAAAGCTTCACCGGAATAGGAGTAAAACACGCTAGGAATATGTAAGGTTTTTCCTTGTTTACCGTCAATTAAGAAGGCGGGTACTGTGGGATCCCATGCGGTATAACCACGGGCTTCAAAAGTGGAACGAATACCGCCGGAAGGGAAAGAAGAGGCGTCAGGCTCTCCACAAATAAGGGTTTGCCCAGAAAATTTTGTAATAATAACACCATGCTCATTGGGGCTAAAGAACGTATCATGCTTTTCCGCCGTACTTCCTGTCATGGGTTGAAACCAGTGCGTAAAGTGGGTGGCCCCATTTTCAATGGCCCAATCCTTCATAGAGTTAGCCACAATATTGGCAATATCTAAAGGAAGACGCTCACCACGTTTGATAATGCCTTCCATGTTTTTATATATATCTTTGGGCAAACGCTCACGCATAACGTTGAGATTAAAGGTATCTTTGGCATATAATTCTTTAAACTTTGCTGCCTTAATAGATCCAGTACTTTCCGTGTGCATCATAAACTCCTTAAAAAAATGGTATAGGTATGCGGTTTTTTGCAACCACAATACCTACAGCATAAATGATGCCAAAAGGAAATTATTATTTTATTTTAAATAGATAAAAAAAGAAGGCACACAAAAAACAAAGAAAAAGATTGTTTTTTCTACATATTAGTAGTTTTTGTATACAAGAAAAAAAGAATTCAAGAAGTTTTTTTAGAAAATAGTAACAAAATGATTATTATGCCACGAAAAAGTATTTTTTACAGCGGAAAAGGAGGTATTTTACCAAGAAAATGTTTTTTACATTTTTGTAGAAATTGCTATTCCATGCCACGAACATTTTCTACCTTTAAGTAAAAAAAATAACATCTATCTAAAATTTTTATAACTGATACCATATTTGCGCATGCGCTGCCCCATAATTCTTTCTGTAATTCCAAGAGCATCTGCCGCTTGGCCCATATGTCCATGAGATTGAGCCAAAGCTTCTGTAATGGAGACCCGTTCTAATTCCTCAATACGTTCCGGTAAGGTGCCCGTATGCTTATGGGGTATTTGGCTTGCCTCCATAAATTGGCAGCAGGCATCGCTGTGCAATTCTGGTGGTAAATGTTGTGGCAAAATATATTTCCCCTGCCCTATAAGCAGCATGCATCGTTCTATAACATTTTCCAATTCACGAATATTGCCAGGCCAGTCATAGCGTTCTAGCATATCAGAGGCAGCCAGAGAGAATTTGGGAGAATTTTTGTGATGCTCCTTGGAAAAAACATCCAAAAAATGATGCGCTAGCAAAATAATATCGCCTTTTCTCTCTTTTAAGGCCGGTAAATGCATAGAAAAAACATTGAGGCGATAATATAAATCTTTACGAAAAGTCCCTTCCTCCACCATGGTTTCTAGATTTCTGTTGGTAGCAGCAATAATACGCACATCCACCTGACAACTTTGACTAGAGCCAATACGCTCGAAAGATTTTTCTTGCAAGACACGCAAAAGCTTGGCTTGAGTAATAAGAGGCAACTCCCCCACTTCGTCCAAAAATAAGGTTCCTTCGTGGGCCAATTCAAAGCGTCCTTTGCGGGCATGCATGGCTCCGGTAAAGGCTCCCCTTTCATGACCAAAAAGTTCACTCTCCACCAGATTTTCTGGTAAAGCTGCGCAGTTAAGCGAAAGAAAAGCATGGTCCTTACGTGGGCTATTTTCGTGAATAGATCGAGCCACCAATTCCTTGCCAGTGCCGCTTTCGCCCCGAATCATTACTGTGGTACTGCTTGGGGCCACTTGCTCTATACGCTCAAAAATAGTTTGAATACCTTCAGAGGTACCAATAATACCACGGTTGCCCACTTTATAACGCTGAGGCAATCGCACGCTTTCATCCTGTTCTGCCGTGACTTTCATGCTGTCTTGGTGCAAACGAATATAAGGAATAAAAGCATTGGCAATGACACAAAGCATGCGTTCTTCATGCTGAGGGTCTACCACTTTATGCTGCGGTCTATCTATACCCAAAGCCCCAATGACTTTATCTTGCAAAATAATGGGCACGCATAAAAAAGACATGCTGTCTTGCGCGTCCCAAGCGTGGGTTCGATTAAGAAACAAAGGGTTGTGCGTGGCATCTTCAATAAAAATGGTCTTTCCTGTTTGAATAACCTTACCCACAACACCTTCGCCCACGGCATAGTGGCCTTGACTTTTTTGTTTACTAGAAAGACCACTGGCTGCTTCAATATACAAATCTCCATCCACCGGCGACAACAGCACCAGCAAGGCACGTCTAGCGTGAGTTACCTCTTGAATGAAATTAAGGGCATCATCAAGGGTAATGGTCTTTTTTTGTAAAGCGTCCAAAATACCCACAAGACGTACTAAGTCAGAAGAAGTATCTATCTTCTTTGCACTAGAAATAGATTGTGTTTTAGCCATATTTTTCTCGTATGCAAAATGTGTAGTATAAAAGGCTATGAAGGTCGAGGATTTTTTCAGCACTTACGTGAATTAGTCACAAGTCAGGTTATTTG
>CAYJDE010000093.1:0-9724 GCA_964368805.1 uncultured Desulfovibrionaceae bacterium | reverse complement strand
AAAAGCATCGCCGCTTACGGTAAAAAACATTCAGACCACTTCATGTGTCTGAATACAGAGTGCATTCTAAATATATTTTACTTCAGGGTAAACATATTTGAAAGCGAAATAAGAATCTTGGGCAATGGCCCGAAATATTGTGGGGAATGGTCTTCGGACCCAAACATATACACTATTTAAGGAGTTTTAACATGCGTAAATTATTGATGATCGCCTTGAACACAGTGGCTCTTGTTGGTATGGCTTCCTTTGCTTTTGCAGCAGGCGATCCCTTATCCATCAGCTTCACCTCCCTTGCTTCTGTGCTTGGTATTGGTATTGCTGCTTGTGGTTGTGGTATCGGTATGGGTCTTGGCTTGAAAGGCGCTTGTGAAGGCGTTGCTCGTAACCCTGATGCCAGCGGTAAAATCACTGGTACCATGATTTTGGCCTTCGCATTTATCGAATCTTTGGCCATTTACGCCTTGGTTGTAAGCTTTATCTTGCTCTTTGCTAACCCCTTCATTGGCTAGTATTACAGAGTAATTTTTTAAAAGACTCCGGCCTTGGCTGGAGTCTTTTTTTATGCCTCGTGCTGAACATCTTCCATAAGAGTGTCGTCAACGCCCCATGAGCCCCTACGCAATGAATTGCGAAGAGGTCTCATCTCGCTAACGCAAACGACTTTGCCGAAAAAGACCTTTATGCAACGAATTGCGTAAAGGTCTTAAAAGAATTTACCCTCTTAACAAAACCAGTCATCAACATTTTCTAAGAGGCCTCTGCACAATTACTTTCAAATTTAGTTTTGTGTCTAAAATTTGAAAATTCGTTCGAAATGTCAAATAAAGTGTGCAGAGGTAAAGGCCCAAAAATCTACAAAATAACAACCAAATTATTTAATAGTATTTTCCAATACGCCAATATGTTCAATTTCTAAAGCCATCACATCACCCTTTTTCAGCATTTTTGGAGGATCAAAGCTCATGCCAACACCGGCAGGGGTACCGGTGGCAATAATATCTCCAGGTAAAAGCGTAGAGCCTTGCGATAAAATATGAATGAGCTTAGCTACAGAAAAAATCATGTGGGATGTATGTGAATTTTGGCGCACTTCCCCGTTAATACGGCTTTGTAAATGTAAATTTTGTGGGTCAGCCAAAGCTTGGCGGCACACAATGCATGGACCAAAAGGGGCCGATTCGTCTAGGGATTTTCCCACATACCATTGGCTAGTGCGACGTTGTAAATCTCTAGCGGAAAGGTCGTTGATGATGGAATAGCCAAACACATAGGACAAAGCCTCTTCCATGGGAATATCTTTACCTTGTTTACCAATAATAACTGCTAGTTCCACTTCATAATCGTATTTTTCCGTTTCGCTGGCATGGCCATCTATGCTGGCATAGGGATGCGCAATGGCAGTACATGGTTTGGTGAAAATAAAAGGAAATTCCGGCAGCTTTTGCTCCACCTCTAAAGGACGTACCAACTCATGTAAATGTTCCACATAGTTAATGCCTGTACATAAAATATTCCGTGGAGGATTGGTATAAGGCGCACGTAAGGCATACTGCCCTTGCGCAACACAATACGCTGCATTATCTCCATGCTGCTGACGAAGCTTTTGCAAGCGCTCATACAAGGCATCGCCTTCTTCTACAGCCATACGTAAACTTACAGGCAAGCTGGCATCGGCACGACATACATCAAAAATGGCATCATCTTCTGGTTTCCAAATACCCCAACGCAACTCTTGAGGAGCCTCTTTACATACAAAGCTTACTAAACGCATGACATTCTCTATTTGGTTAAATGATTAGAACAACTCTTTCATCAAGAAAGCGTACAATTACAAACTTTGAATATTAGACGCTTCACCCCGAATGATACGCATAAGGCTGCGCACATTGCGCAGACCAATAACACGCCATTGGCCATTTTCTTGGCGTAGCCACGCCTCAACAGGATAACTATTGCCATTACCGTGATCTTTAATCATAAACGGCACGTATACAGCGCCGCTTTCTTCGATACCTTGCCCTATATGCGTAATTTCCTTGCGGCCCATGGAGGCTAAAGAAAAGAGTGTAGAAAGCATACCACCAGAGGATTTTTCTTGACTATGCTTTCCTGCAAAAGCACCAGAGCGCACCCCAAAACGTACAAAATCTGCACCTTCCTTAGAAAGCACTGCTCGTACGTTGGTTTTGGCAGCTTCACTTAAGTTGATGGTAGACAACATCAAAGCCAAAGCCGGTGGTAAGGTTTGCTGATCGCTTTTTTGGGCATCTTCTAAAAAAACATCTACGCATTGACCAATGAGGCTTTCCATATTAACGGCCTGATCAAAAAGGGTTTGGTCGGCAGTATCTATGGCTTTTTTTACATCTTCAATGGTAGCCACAGGGCTTGTTCCTGCTTTAGCCACAGAGACAAAAGACAACAGTAAACAAAGTGAAAAAACGAGTAAACGCATAAGTCCTCCATATTAGAGAATATATTAAGTGATAACCTATAAGAGTAAGGTGCCTTTTAAAGCAAGGGGTAAGCCACAACTTACCAAAATAACCTGCTCACACACGCTGGCCACACGTTGATTTACAAGACCAAGAGCATCACAAAATGCACGACTTTGGGCTTGCATGGGAACTATACCTTGTCCCACTTCTGAGCTCACCATAATCAAAGGTAAAGGGCAATTTTGTATGTCTGCCACAAGCTTATCAAGTGCTTTTTCCAAAACAATCTGCCTTTGCTCTGCAGAAAAAGCGTTATTCTGCTCTTTATACAGGATGTGGCCCAACCATAATGTAAGACAATCTATAAGCACAACGTCAGCGTCATTGAAAGCAATGGCCGAAAAATCAAGACTTGGACATTCACAAGTGCGCCATTGCCCATGTCCTTGGCGCTGTTTTTGATGGGCTAAAATACGTGCTTGTAACTCGGTATCTTCTACTGCCAAAGCAGAAGAAGCAGTGGCCACGTATACACATTTTTTGCCTAAACTTTCAGCATAGCGTTGACTAAGTGCGCTTTTACCACTACGAACGCCGCCCACAAAAAGCGTTTTTATCATGCTTATCCTTACAACAAAAAAAGGGGAAGCTACCTTCCCCTTTTTATTTACCATATTTTGAAAAATTAGTAACCGATAACTTTAAAGTCGTCACGACGGTTTTGTGCCCAAGCAGATTCACCAGAGCCGCTCACCAAGGGGTTTTCCTTGCCATAGCTTAAGAGTTCCATTTGTGCGGCATTAACGCCCATAAGCACAAGGTATTCAAAGGCCGCACGAGCACGACGCTCACCCAAGGCAAGGTTATATTCTTGGGTTCCACGCTCGTCACAATTGCCCTCAATACGTACACGAATACGGGGGTTAGCCTTCATAAGTTCTGCTTTTTGACGTAAAACACTTTGGCTTTGTTCGGTTAAAGCAAAGCTATTGAAAGCAAAGTGCACGCGAGCATTGGTGATTTGCTGTATGGCTGCTTGCTCTTCAGGGCTCCAGGCAGCTTGGCCTGGCTGCATGCTACCACTATCTGCCTTTTTAGAACAACCAAAACCAGCACCTAAAGCTAAAATCATAAAAGCAAAAACAAGTAGACGTTTCATAGAACTTCCTCCTGAAAAAAGTTTCTGAACAAATATAAAATCCCAATAGACCTCAATTACATAATCCTAGAAAAAAAGAATAAATCCCTCTCTGGTTCTGACATAGCACTTCTAGACATAAAAAACTAGTTTTTTTTTCCGCGTTCAGCGCAAAAACTCTCTAGAGATACTCTAAAACTAGTTAATATACCAAGAGTAAAATAAACAGAACTATACTTGACAAGACGAGGATAGTTGACTAAGCAACTGTCATGGACATATCTAAAATTGAAAATTTTACAAATAACGCTCTGGGGCGTTTGGTGGGGTTAAGCTACTTTTCCATTCTTCGCATTTTCGCACGTGAATTGAAAAATGCTTCGTTGGATATTACTGTGGAGCAATCCCGTTTACTTTTTACCTTATTCATACAGGACAATCGCACACAGCAAGAAATTGCGGATTTTCTTATCCAAGAAAAATCCAGCACCAGCCGTCTCATCGATTCGTTAGAGCAAAAAGGCTATGTACAACGATGGCCTGACAAACAAGATGAGCGACAAAAACGCATCATTCTTACCCCCAAAGCTCGGGAAATAGAACCTATCTGTTTACAATGTGCACAAAGAGCCCAAAGCAACATACAAGAGCATTTTAGCCATGAAGAGTGGGCAAATCTGCTTACTACTTTACGCAAACTCTCTGAAGTCACACGTTCTTTATAGTAGAAAAGAAGTTATTGCACTATTTTTAAAAGCGTTTTACTATGAGGTGTTATGTAGTGCATATTGTCATAGGGACAATAAAGAGCATCAGACGAAAAAGTTAGGCTTTATCGTCGTGTTTGTATTGTAAAATGCTACCCTCATCTCCATAAAAATGCCAGAGTAGGCTTTGCATAACAATACCGTGTCATTATACAGAATCATCCAAAGAAATCATCTTTTTGGGAGCAAATATGAAAAAATTTCTTACCCTTCTCCATGTGAGTCTTCTATTTTCTCTTCTCTTGTTAGTCACAGCTTGTGAAGAAAAGAAGGCCGGCCCTCAAGGGGCACCGCCGCCACCGCTTGTTTCCGTTATGGAAGTTAAAGCGCAAGATTATCCTTATTCCATGAACTTTCAAGCTGTAACCCAAGGCTCCCGAGCCGTGGAAGTGCGTGCACGTGTGCAAGCCCTCATTAAAGAAAAAACCTATGTGGAAGGCCAATACGTAGAAGCAGGAAAAGTACTTTTCCAATTAGAGCCCGATGAGTACGAAGCACGCATGAATCAAGCCAAAGCCTCCTATGAGCAAGCAGAAAGAGAGTGGAATCGTATTCGCCCCTTGTATGCCAAAAACGCCGTGAGCCAAAAAGAACGTGATAATGCCCTAGCTGCCTTGGCCTCCACGCAAGCCGCTTTGCGCTTGGCCCAAATAAATTTAGATTACTGTCAGGTAAAAGCCCCTGTCTCCGGTTATACTGGTAAAGAAGAAGTAACGGCGGGTAACTTGGTCAACAACGGTACTCTTATGACTTCGGTAAACCAAACCAATCCACTTTTTGTAAACTTTGCTTTCCCCGGCACCACCTTTTTACGCAATGCAAAACTTGCCCGTGAAGGGCGTTTAGAGCTCCCTCAAGATAATGCTTATACAGCCAAAATTCGTTTGGTTAGCGGTGCCATGTATCCTGTGGAAGGCAAGGTAACCTTTGTGGACTCCCAAGTGGACCAATCCACCGGTGTGGTAAAAGCCCGTGCCGAATTTGACAATACCAAAGACGGTGTTTACCCAGGCCAATACGCCCGTATTTTCCTCAGCGGTGCCGTGCTAAAAAATGCCATTCTTGTGCCGCAACGCGCTGTACTCAATACCCAAATGGGCTCTGTGGTTATGGCAGTTAACGAGAAAAATATTGTGGAAATGCGCCCCGTACAAGTAAATATGAATGTGGAGCAAATGTATCTTTTAGATGGCGGTCTTAAAGCAGGCGATCGCATTATTGTGGATGGCCTTGTAAAAGCGCGCCCCGGCTCGCCTGTAACCATTGCGCCTCCTGCTTCTGCCCAAGGCGCTCAAAATCCTCAAGGCGCTCCTGCTGGTGCCCCTGGTGCTCCCGCAGATGAAAACAAGGCTGTGAAAGATGGGGATGCCCCCCAAGGCGCTGCCGCTGGCTCTGAAGCTGCAGTTACAGATCAAAACCCTGATGCTGCTAAGCAATAAGGTGGGGTGTTTATGAGTACCACACAAGATACAGGCCAGCAGCTCAATTTTTTCTTACGTAGACCCATTTTGTCTACGGTTATCTCTCTGCTTATTACTTTGGTGGGGGGCCTTGCCATTTTTGCCCTACCCATTGCCCAATATCCAGACCTGATACCACCGCAGATTTCCGTTAACGTGTCATACCCCGGAGCTTCGGCTGTAACTATTTCTGATACGGTTATTTCGCCTTTAGAAAATGCCATCAACGGTGTGGAAGATATGCTGTACATGTCCTCCAACGCTGCTTCAGGTTCCGGATCTGGCACTATTAACGTGTACTTTAAGCTAGGTACCGATCCAGATATTGCCTTGGTTAACGTGAACAATAAGGTAAACTTGGCTCAAAACCTTTTGCCCGCCGATGTGCGTAGTCAAGGGGTAACGGTAACCAAAAACTCACCAGCTATGTTGTTGATTATTGCTTTAACGTCTCCTAGTGGGCGTTATGATGCGGTATATTTGAACAACTATTTACGGAACAATATTGTTGACGAAGTCAAACGCGTGGCTGGCGTAGGTGATTGTGAAATCTTTGGTGCCATGGATTATTCCATGCGCATTTGGATTGACCCTGATAAATTGACCAAGTACCAACTGCAGCCCAGCGATGTGGCCAATGCCATTCGTGACCAAAATGCTCAATTTGCCCCCGGGCGTATTGGGGCCACTCCGGCAGACCCTTCCATTGAATTGACATGGCAGATTGATACCCAAGGACGTTTGGTCTCCCCCGAAGAATTTGGCAACGTGGTTATACGTGCCGAGGCTGACGGCTCCTTCCTCTATGTAAAAGATGTAGCCCGTATTGAATTGGGCGGCAGAGACTATAGTATTGAATCCGAACTCAACGGGCATACGGCAAAAATGGCTGGTGTTTATCTTTTGCCCGGTGCCAACGCCATCGAAACGGGGCGCCTTGTGGAAGAAAAGCTTAAAGAGCTTTCACAACGTTTCCCTGATGGTGTTCAATATGAAATTCCTTTTAATACTAATATCTTTGTGCAAGCTTCCATTGATGAAGTTGTTAAGACCTTGGCCGAAGCCATGGTCTTGGTGTTCATTGTGGTATATATCTTTTTGCAAAGCTGGCGTGCCACGTTGATTCCTTGTTTGGCTGTGCCTGTATCTATCATTGGTACCTTTGCCGGCATGTACGCTTTGGGGTATACCATCAATACCTTAACACTTTTTGGTATGGTGCTTGCCATCGGTATTGTGGTGGACGATGCCATCGTGGTCTTGGAAAATGTGGAGCGTATCATGCGCACCGAACACAAATCCCCCAAAGAAGCCACCAACAAAGCTATGCAGGAAGTAACGGGCCCCGTTATCGCCATTGTGTTGGTATTGTGCGCCGTGTTTGTGCCTGTATCCTTCATGGGCGGTCTTGCCGGAGAAATGTACAAGCAATTTGCCATTACCATTTCTATCTCTGTTATTCTTTCCGGTATTGTGGCTTTAACCCTAACCCCTGCCCTCTGTGGCTGGTTATTAAAACCACACTCTCCAGACCATAAAGAGCCTTTTATTTTCAAGTGGTTTAACGTATGGTTTGCCAACGTAACCCACCGCTATGTGCGCATTGTACGTTCGGTAAAAAATACGGGCATTGTATCTATGTTGCTTTTCGTTCTTATGCTGGTAGGCATGGGCTATCTTTTTAGAGTAGTACCTACGTCTTTAGTGCCCGGTGAAGACCAAGGGTATATTCTTGGCATGACCATTTCCGTGGACGGGCAAGCTCTTTCTAAAACCGGTCGTATTACTGATGCCATGACCAAGGGATTGTTACAAAATCCTGCTATAGATAATGTGGTGGGTATTACCGGCCTTGACCTCACATCCTTTGGGGCCAAGACCAACTATTCCACATTTTTTATTATTTTGAAAAATTGGGCTGAGCGTCAAACACCCGAAACGAGCCCAACAGCCCTTACTCAGCAATTTTTTATGATGGGTATGCGCATGCCGGAGGCTTTGGCTATTGCTTTTGAACCTCCGCCTATTTCTGGTATGAGTACCACAGGCGGCTTTGATGCCTATGTGCAAAATCGCGGCACAGGTTCTTTGGACGATTTACAAAATTGGACCACCAAATTGACAGCGGCCATTCAAGCCCGTCCTGAAATCGGTTCTGTGCAGAATTTATTCTCCACATCATCGCCGCAATACTATGCTAACCTTGATAGAGAACGTGCGCTGGCCCAAGGGGTAAGCATTTCGTCGGTGTTCTCCGTGCTGCAGGGAACGTTCGGTACTACCTATGTTAACGACTTTAACTATGTGGGGCGTACCTTCCAAGTTCTTATGCAAGCTGATGAAGACTATCGCATGTTGCCAGAAACCTTGGCAGACATGAGTGTGCGTAATGACAAAGGGGAAATGGTTCCTCTTAATACGCTTATCACCTTAGAGCGGCGCATTGCCCCGCAAGTGGTAGAACGCTATAACGGTTTACCGGCGGCGCACCTTATCGGTAACCCTGCCCCCGGCTACTCCACAGGGCAAGCACTGGCCGCCATTGAAGAAGAAGCGGCAAAAGTTCTGCCTTCGGATTACTCTTTAGGCTGGGCAGGTACTGCTTTACAAGAAAAACTGGCTTCGGCAGATACTATTACCATCTTCATACTTGCCCTTATCATGGTGTTCTTGATTTTGGCAGCGCAATACGAAAGCTGGGCTTTGCCTGTGGCCGTACTTACTGCTGTTCCCTTTGGGGTATTTGGTGCCATTGTGGCCACCTATTTACGTGACCTGTCCAATGACGTATACTTCCAAGTGGCCTTGGTTACCTTGGTGGGTCTTGCGGCGAAAAACGCTATTCTTATTGTGGAATTTGCCGTAGAAGCGTGGCGTGGTGGGCGCAGTCTTGACGTGGCGGCCATGCATGCCTCACGTTTGCGTTTTAGACCCATCATCATGACATCGCTTGCCTTTATCATGGGTTGTGTGCCTTTGGCCATCAGTGCCGGTGCCGGTGCCAACAGCCGCCATGCCATTGGTACTGCGGTTATTGGGGGCATGCTGGCAGCCACTTGTATTGCCACCCTCTTTGTACCTTTCTTTTTTAAGATAATTATGCAATTCTCTTTGTGGCTACAGGGTAAAAAAGACCCCCATGCCCCTAGCTCTGATAGCAAGGCTCGTGAAGAAGAAGAAAATGAAACAACACTTCCACTAAAAGAATATGAGGGAAAAAACTAATGTCCTTAAAAAACATCTTATATCCACTTTTAGGACAAGGTCGCTTTCATCGTGGTCTTGGCCTAAGCGCCGTATTGTGCGTAAGCATGCTCTTTTCTGCATGTTCCTTTGCGCCCAAATACGAACAACCCAAGTTGGATTTACCTGAAGCTTGGATGAAAGTGCAGTTGGACACAAACCCCTTGGAGCAAGACTGGTGGAAACGCTTCAATGACCCCGTACTTACGGCCCTCATTGAAGAAGCTTTGCGTAATAATCAAGACATTGCCGCTTCTTTGGCATCGGTAGATAGTGCCGCAGCGCAAATTGGTCAGGCCAGGGCTTCACTATTCCCAAGCCTTACTCTTTCCGGTGGTAGCTCTCGTTCTTTAAGCTCTGCAGTAGGCCCCAACCAAAAACCATCACAATTTGGCGGTAGTGGATTAGAACGCTCCACCGCCACCACCAGCATTGGCTTTGCGGCGTCGTGGGAATTGGATTTGTGGGGTAAATATCGCAATGCCTATACCGGCCTTACCGATGTGTTGCTCCATACAAAAGTGGGCTATGAAGCCTTGCGCCTATCTGTAGCAGGTCAAGTGGCGCAAGCTTATTTCACAATATTATCATTGGATATGCAACAAGCTACCGCCGAACGAACCTTGCGTTCGCGCAGATCGGCTTTGAGCATTTATTCTGCTCGCTTTAAACAAG
>CAYJDE010000092.1:0-9783 GCA_964368805.1 uncultured Desulfovibrionaceae bacterium | reverse complement strand
CCTTTCCTTAAATTTCATTCATTTTTTCAATGATGCCATTGAGATTATGCACAATGACTTCTAACTCTTTCACGGCATTTTCCGCCACATTCATGGCATCCACAGTACTTTGTGTAATGGTGTTGATAACGTCCACGCCTTCAGTCATGGAGGTTACTGTCTCTCGTTGCTCTTGAGTGGCACTAGCCATAATAGTAATATTTTGCGAAGTATTTTCCACCATGGTCTGAATACGTTCCAAAGCCATGCCTGACTGTTGCGAGTATTCCGTGGCAGTATTCATGAGCTCTAAAGTCTTAGTGGCGCCCTTGGTGGCATTACCAATACCACTGACAATGTTGCTAATACTTGAATTAACTTCCTTGGTGGCCTCTTGCGTTTTTTCAGCCAGCTTACGTACTTCATCGGCTACCACAGCAAAACCACGACCGGCATCTCCAGCCCGAGCGGCTTCAATGGCCGCATTCAACGCCAGTAAATTAGTCTGGTCGGCAATATCATTAATAACAGACACAATACGAGTCACCTCTGCCGCCTGCGTCCCAAGATTACTCATATCTTGCGTAAGCGTATTCACTTGCTCCATAACACTGCCAATGTACTGCACCACATCTTTTACTACAGTACGTCCACTGTGAGCTTCACTACATGCCGATGTGGCCAAATCGGAAGCATGGCTTGCTTTTGTACTTACTTCGCTTGAAGTATCAAGCATTTGCGTACACGCCGCCACAGAATTTTGTGTTTCTTCCAAAATATTTAAAGCAGCAGAGCGTGCTTCTATAACCTGTGCTGATAGCAAGGTATAATTTTGTGTCATGATACGTGAAACCTCACCGGCAGCATCGGCACTTTCCACCATACACGCATGCTGTGCTGCTACCTTATCTTGCTGCATGCGCATGGCTGTAATATCAACGCCTAGGGCAAAGGCGCCTATGACTTTTCCGTCAAGGTCGTGTAACACACTAGAGGTGATTAAGAAGTGTTTTTGTTCGCCACGCAAGTTCACAAAGGAAAGGGGATAATCCTTTAGTGGTCTACCAGATCCCACTACTTTGGCCAGCAACCCTTCGGTAAGTCCCACTCTTGCTGTAAAATCTTCCAATAAATTCCCCATGCATTGCTCCGGTGTGGAGCTAGTGCCAAAACTATCTAAAATAGCCTGATTACACGCAGTAACACGGGTTTGCGTGTCTATAACCAAGTAAGGAATGGGAATGCCTGAAAGAATACTTTGCGAAAAGCCCACGGCCTCTTTAATATTGCCCACCATGGTGCTAAGATTTTGGCTAAGCACCGCTAATTCATCGGCACCGGTCACTTGAAAATCTGCAGCAAGATTGCCTTCAATGACTTCCGTACTGGCATCACGTAAAACATTTAAGCGGGATACTATGACATGGTTTATGAAAATACGTAAAAAAATGACCATGAGAACAAGGGCCACAACCCCCATGGCTATGGTTTGATACATGGCACTATCAAGACCTTGCATAAGGGGCGTCACATCACGCACCATGGTAAACTGTCCTAAAATCTTCTTAGAAGAACCATGACAATGGTAGCATTCTTTAGCATTTTCAATGGTATTTACTTGTCCAAAATACCATTTATCTTTAAATTTTGCCAAGGCAGATGTATGTACATTTTCTCTAATGGCACGGTCTGCCAATTGTATAATTTCCGGCGGCAGTATCGTTTCTCGCATGGGTTTACGAATAACACTTTCATTGGTAGAATAGGTTATTTTATCTAAAAAACTTGACATATACATGCGGATATCGGCATATTTTTGCCCCATATAGTCAAATTCTTTACGAGTTGTGGCATCATCCCCCATCATCATGGGGCGATAAATAATGGTTTGCATCAACTTTTCAGAAAGCAAGGTTGATTCTTGCATCTCAGCAATGGCCCGCACCCTATTATCGTAGCTTATCCAAGCAACGGTAATACCAAAGACAATAATCATCATAATCACAAGAAGTAACGAAAATTTACGGCCAATATACTTACTGTTTGCTAACATAATAGCCCCCTATTAATGACCGCCAGCGTGAATTCTGCCGTCAAAATATATTCGTGTCACTTTTGTATCATCATGGCATTTTTTGCACACTTCCAGCGTAGGCTTTTGCGGTAAACTTTCGGCTGTTTGCTCTTGCGTATGCAAATACCCCATACCATGACAAGATTCGCAACCCACATGGGCTAAATGCGGTGTTTGCTCAAAACTCACAAAGCCGCTAGGCTCACCATAACCAGTGGTATGGCAACTATAACACTCTTGAAATTCAGCGGCTGTGAGTTTTTCACGCATCTTTAAAATAGCCTTATCACTGACGGCTTTTTCTGAATTTGCGCGAAAAGTTTTCACTATATCTTCATGACACTCCACACAAGCCTCAACGCCCACATATTTATTTTGTTCCGTACCTTGTGTTGGTGTAGCTTGTACACAAGGAACATGAACAGCACAAAACACCAGTGCCATAAACCACAGACTTTTTTTTGCTACTTTTTTTTGCAAAAATTTCATAATACACCTTTTTAGCCACACCCTTTCATGGGTATAAAAACCTAGTAAAAAACTCGTAATAAAAACAGATTATTACAGCATTTCCTCCCCATGGCACACTTAGGCCGGCATGTCAAGAATTGTTTACTTTCCCCGCCAAAGACTTTTATGCAAAACATAAGCAACGCTTACTAATTCTTTTTTAAGACTATACATAATGTATTATGCGTAGTTTTTCGTTCGACTGTCATCAATACTCCATGGGACTCTACGCAATGAATTGTGCAGAGGTCTCGTTTATATGTCCACAGGCACAAAAAAAGCCACCATTGCAAAAACAATGATGGCTATACTTTTAAAACTGTAAGAAAGAGTTATTCACCAATTTTGAGATCTTCCCAATATTGCTCATACACTTTTTGCGTATCACCAAGGCCCTTGGTGAATTCGCTGTCTTTAATATCTTTTTCTGTGGGGAAAATAAGAGTACTTTCAGCCATTTCTTTAGGCAGATGCTTTTGTACGCCGGTATTGGGTGTGGTGTAGTTATACTCTTCTACACACTTTGCAGCAATGTCCGGACGTAAAATAAAGTTAATAAAGGCATGGGCTGCATCTTTATTTTCAGCATGGGCAGGAATAGAAAAACTATCTAACCACAAAGGCGAACCTTCTTTAGGATATACAAAAACCAAATCAGGATTTTCTTGTTTGGCAATGAAGGCATCCCCATTCCAAATAAAGCCTGCAGCCACTTCTTGGCTGATGAGGGCTTGCTTCGCTGCTGTTACATCAAAAATACGTACGCTAGGCTTAAGTTTTTGCAACCATTCAAAGGCCTTTTTAATTTCTTCGGGCTTTGTGGTATTGATGGAGGAACCAGTGGCCAAAAGGGCTGCACCAAAGGTGTCCCGCAAATCGTCAGAGAGTAACAATTTCCCTTTAAATTCAGGGCGGAATAAATCATTCCAAGAAGTAATGCTGGCAGGGTCCACCACCTTCTTATTCACCATAAAACCTTGCACCCCCCACATATAGGGGATGGAATAGACATCGTCAGCACTAAAAGCCTTTGAAGTAATTTTGGTATCTAAATATTTTAAATTAGGCAATTTGCTTTTATCAATGGTGCTTAACAAACCATTATCACGCATCAAATCCACAAAATACGTAGAAGGTACCACAATGTCATAACCTTTGCCGCCAAGAAGTTTCAACTTAGCGAACATGGCTTCATTGGATTCATAGGTGGTATACACCACTTTAATGCCGGTTTCTTTGGTAAATTGATCAAGAACACTTTGAGGGATGTACTCAGACCAATTGTACACATTGACTACTTTTTCCGATGCGTCTGCTGTAGCAACAGCAAAGGGTATCGTAGCAAAAGACAAACATGCCACCAAACAACATACCGACCAAAAAAGTTTTTTCATCTTACTTTTTTCTCCCTGCTCCCATGAGCCACGTAGCAAAAACCAAGAGCACCGTTATGCCAAACATAATGGCAGAAAGGGCGTTGACATCAGGTTTCATACCAAGACGCACCATGGAGTAGATTTTTAAGGGTAATACTTCAAAGGATGGCCCCGTCACAAAAAATGAAATGAGCACATCGTCCATAGACAAGGTAAATGCCAATAACCAGCCCGCCACCACAGCAGGCCAAATAATGGGTAGGATTATATGATAAAAAGCTTGCCACTCCGAGGCACCAAGGTCTCTGGCTGCTTCTACCACACTTTCATCAAATTCAGAAAGACGGGCTAAAACGGTAATGATGACAAAGGGTAATGACAAAGTAGTATGCGCTATAAGTACTGTCAAAAACCCTAATTCCATCTGTACTGCAATGAAAAATATCAATAAAGATATACCCATGACAATGTCTGGAGATACCGTTAGCACATACACCGATCCATGCAAAACCTTACGGCCCAAAAAACGATAGCGTTTTAAGGCCACAGCAGCAAAAAGTCCCAAAACAGTAGCCAAGGTGGCACTGAGTGCACCAATAAGCAAAGAATTAAGGGCTGAATCCAAAAGCGTTTGATTGCTAAAAAGTAGGCTATACCATTTTAAGGTAAAACCACGCCATTCTGTGGAGTACTTGGCTGCATTAAATGAATACATCACCACCAACAAAATGGGGGTATACAACAACGCATACACAAAGAAAAGCCAAACTTTTGCCAATTTTTTCATGAGGTGGCCCCCTCATCTTGCAGCATATCTTGCTTGTTATGCGTATAGGCATTGACCAAACGATACACAGCCAACATAAGCACAAGGAGCAACGTCAAAAAAGTACTGGCCGCAGCCCCCAGTGGCCAGTCACGAGCCACAAGGAATTGATTTTTTATAAAATTCCCCACCAGCATGCTTTTAGCCCCGCCCAATATTTCAGGAATATAAAACGCCCCTAAAGATGGCAAGAATACTAAAATACATCCGGCTACAATACCCGGTAAAGTCAATGGCAATGTGATATACCAAAAAGTGCGCACCATGCCGGCACCCAAATCGCGAGCCGCCTCGGCATAACGCCCGTCTAATTTTTCAATGCTGGCATAGAGGGGTAAAATCATAAAAGGTAAGAAAGTATAGACCATACCACAAAAAGTGGCAAAGTTTCCGTACATAAAAGAGATGGGCTGCTCTGTAAGGCCACACCACATAAGAAAAGAACTCAAAATACCATTAGCTTTTAAAATGGCAATGAGCGCATAGGTACGAATAAGGGAATTCGTCCAAAAAGGAATAATAATCAGCAACAAAAGCCATGGCTTGGCTCTTTTGCTCGCTTTAGTCATGGCAAAGGCAAAAGGATAAGCCAACAGCAAACAGGTCGCTGTAGAGACCAAAGCAATCCAAAAAGATTCCCATAAAATACTGGAATATTTAGGATCGAAAAGGTGTAAATAATTATCCAAGGTGAATTTTGGTATAACAAAATCTTTCTCACCCTTGGTCAATACGGTAATAATAAGCAAACCCACATTGGGCAAAAGCGCAAATAGCCCCAGCCACAAAGCGGTGGTGCTTATACTTAAGGTGCGAAGAACATTAACTTTCATGGGGCAATACCACTTCCCAGCCGCTTACCCAAGTCACATAGACTTCTTCGCCTTGTACATAGTTAATATCAAGGCCGTCTTCGTCAAAAAACTCTGCCCCCACAATGGTGGGGCCATTTTTTTCAAGTGCCACATGTAAATCCACCGTGGCCCCTTTGTACACCGTCTCTTCTATATGCCCCCGCAATATGGGTGCATGAGGGTCTGGGCGGTCTTCATAGGTATGGTAAATGCGCAAATCTTCGGGCCGTATAAGCACATTGACCATGTCGCCCACAGCAAATTCGCCACGGCTTGGCACACTAAAGAGCGTATCTTGTACTAAAATATCATAGGTGGCATCTTCTTTTTTGCGCATGATAATACCGGGCAAAATATTAATTTCTCCCACAAAACGTGCCACGTACAAATTAGCCGGATTTTCATAAATATCTTGAGGGCTTCCCTCTTGGACAATGTGCCCATTGTCCATAACCACCACGCGATCGCTCATGGCAAAAGCTTCTTCTTGATCATGGGTCACA
Organism: uncultured Desulfovibrionaceae bacterium; assembly: GCA_964368805.1. Lineage (GTDB taxonomy): Bacteria > Desulfobacterota > Desulfovibrionia > Desulfovibrionales > Desulfovibrionaceae > CAYJAD01. The sequence continues at coordinate 3,661 of CAYJDE010000092.1, read as the reverse complement.
AAAACGAAAGTAATACCAAGCTTGCGTTGCAACCTCTTAATTTCGAGTTGCATTTGACAGCGCAATTTATAATCAAGGGCAGAAAAAGGTTCGTCAAGCAGCAGCACCAAAGGCTCATTAACAATGGCCCTAGCTAAGGCCACACGTTGCTGTTGTCCTCCGGAAAGATTGGCAGGCTTGCGTTCTTTCAAGTGTTCAAGACGCACCATTTGTAACACATTTTGCACTTTCTCTTTAATAGCATCTGGCTTCATTCCTTGCATCTTCAAACCAAATGCCACATTATTAAATACCGTCATATGCGGAAAAAGTGCATAGTTTTGAAAAACCGTGTTCACCTGACGCTTTTCTGGCGGCACATTACTTACATCTTTGCCACCAATATGCAAAACCCCTTGATCTGGCTGTTCAAAGCCAGATAGGATTCGTAAAATCGTCGTCTTACCGCACCCCGAAGGGCCAAGTAAAGTAAGAAATTCCCCGTTGCCAATAGTCAAATCAATTCCATTAAGTGCTACATGATTGTCAAATCTTTTGACAATACCACTCAACGTAATAAGAGGAGTTGCTTGCTTCATTATTTTCTTGTGATACCATAGATGTTAAAAGGAAAAGAAAAGGTGTGCATTTTTTGAACTGATACCCCGCATATGTGACAGTTTTATGGCAGTTAAGGCACAATACTTCCGCAACAGTAAGAGGGCAGTCTATAGCATTGTTTACACAATAAATCAAGACTGCCCTCTTGGGAAAAATTTTATTTTATTTCAGCAACTAACGAACAAAATTTGTCCAATGTCGTGTTTCTTGTTCTGGCATGGGCACCCCTTGGGCTTTACCGGCCTCGATGCATTTTAACAGCCAAGCCATATTACGCCCAAGCACACGCATGGTTTGCAAACCTTCCAAATCTGCCTGCACTTCTTCAGGTGTATTGCCATGCACCTGCGGCCAATATTGCGATGCCACCACGGGCATTTGCGCTATGGTAAAGAATTTTTGTAAACAATCAAGTGCTGCCGTAGAACCGCCACGACGACAGCTTACCACAGCTGCGCCCGGTTTATAAGCGTATACGCCGGACTTATAGTAAAACATACGGTCTAAAGCAGCGCATAACGAAGGATTAGGGGCCGCATAGTATACAGGAGAACCCACCACAAGCCCTTGACATTCTTTCATTATGTCAATCCACTCATTGATGGGATCATCTTTAAAAATACAGTAACCTTTATCTATGCACTTATTACAGGCAATACAGCCACGAATGGGCGTGGTGCCAATACTTACAATCTCACTTTCTACACCATTATCAAGCAAAGCTCTTGCCACTTCAGCCAAGGCAACACCTGTACAGCTTGCACGACGAGGACTTCCATTTATAAGTAATACTTTCATATGCACTCCTTCTCAAATTTTTTTACCATGTAGGATATTTCCTCAAAAAAAGCAAATTTTTCACAAGGTCAAAATATATAGTACTGTACATAGCATGCACAAAAAAGTGAAAATTTAGTATGAGGAAAGGCGGATTTGATAGATTATTTTTCTAAAGTATTCTTTCAAACCATATTGCATGCGCCACAATTTTTCTTTTTAAAGACAAGATGCTGGCGCAATGGGTTTTTTTGAAGGGGAGAGTCTGAGAGGGGAAGCTTTTTTTTCCTAAAAAAAGCTTCCCCTCTCAGGAATAAGAATTAATTAGCGTTGTCTTATAGATGTTTAATTTCTGTATACCATGCGCCAGCTTGTTCCATAAGCTTGTTGGTTCTGGCCACAAGAGCGTGTGGGTCTTTAAGGTAGCCATCTAAAAGCAAGCTGGTATCAAAGAGGGCTTCCACCATCTCTGTAAACAACGTGTCCTTGCTGTCGTTTTTATGGATGCGCAACATATTCCGTAAAATGGGATGATCTCGGTTTACTTCCAAGACTTTTTGCGGCACCGTGTCATCTTTTTGCATAACACGCATGAGCTTTTCCATGGAGGACGTTAGACCGCCATCGGGAGCTACAAGACAGGCAGGACTATCGGCAAGTCGCTGAGAAACACGCACTTCCTTGACTTTATCCCCAAGAATTTCTTGCATGTCTTTCATGAGAGCTTCAAAGCTTTGCACATCATCGTCGGCTAAAGGGCTGGCCTTGGGGGTACTGTCTTGCGCATCAGCAAAGTCTTTTAAACTATCGTCGCCAATTTGCTCCACGGCTTTAAGATCCCACTCTTTATATTTACCAAGACCTTCCATAACAAATTCATCAATAGGCTCAGTAAGATAAAGCACTTCCAAACCTTTTTTGCGAAAGACTTCCAAGTGAGGATTAAGGCGTGCGGCTTCACGGCTGGCCCCAGACACATACCAAATGGTTTTTTGGCCCTCTTTGCCACGGCTCATATAGTCATCAAGGGAGGTTAAGCCTTGAGCATCGTCGTGTAGAGACGAATTAAAGCGCAAAAGCGGAGCAATTCTGTCTTTATGCACAAAATCATGATAGCCAAGCTTTAAAATACGCCCGTGCTTATGCCAAAATGCAGCATATTTTTCTTGTTCACCGGTGGCCATTTTTTCCAAATGGCTGAGCACTTGCTTGACAATGGTTTGTTGAATCTTGCGTAATACTAAATTTTCTTGCAAATTTTCACGAGAAATATTTAGTGGCAAGTCTTCTGTGTCCACCACGCCTTTAAAAAAGCTTAAAAACTCCGGCAAAAGCTCTTTATTTTCTCGCATGATAAGCACACGGCGGGCATACAATTCAAGGCCCCAACGCTCACGGCCCGAACCAAAAATGTCTGCACTTTCTTCTGGAATAAAGAGCAAAGCATTAAATTGTACCGGTGCGTCCACAGAAAAATGCACATGATCCATGGGATCTTGGTGGTCATAGGTGAGGAACTTATAAAAGTCGGTATATTGTTCTGCGCTCACAGAGAATTTTGGTTCACGCCATAGAGCCGGTGTGGTATTGATATGCTCTCCGTCCACCAAAATGGTAAAGGGAATAAAGGCAGAATGCTTACGAATGGTAGATTCTAAGCGATACTTTTCCAAAAATTCTGCGGCATCTTCTTTTAGATAGGCCACAATAACTGTGCCTCTTTGCGGGGCGTTATCGGTTTTTTCCACAGTAAAGGCACCGCAGCCGTCACTGACCCATTTATAGGCATCAGCATCACCAAAAGCAGGACGCGATGTAACTTCTACCTTATCGGCCACCATAAATATGGAGTAAAAACCCACACCAAAGCGACCAATAATATTAGAAGCGTCGGCCCCTGCTTGGGCATCAGCACCTTGAGCATCTTGCATATCTTTTAAAAACTGTTCCGAGCCGGATTTGGCAATGGTACCAAGATTAGCAATAAGCTCTTCTTCATCCATGCCAATACCGGTGTCTTGAATAGTCAAGGTTTTTGCATCTTTATCGGCAGTAATAGTAATCTCAAAAGGTAAATCAGGGTACTTTGCTTGTTGGCCTTTGTTTTGCTGAAAGCGCAACTTATCCAAAGCATCAGAAGCATTGGATACAAGCTCCCGTAAAAATATTTCACGGTTGGTATAAAGAGAGTGAGTGATAATGTTGAGAACCTTACGCACTTCTGCGCGAAATTCATGTTGTTTTGCTGTGTTTTCCATGGGCCATCCTCCATCAAAATATCATT
>CAYJDE010000091.1:0-9787 GCA_964368805.1 uncultured Desulfovibrionaceae bacterium | reverse complement strand
TCAAGAACATACATGCGTAGAGGCTCTCATGCCAAAAAAATAAGAGGGAGAACTTTTTCTAAAAAAGCTCTCCCTCTTAAAAGGTTTATTATAAAAGAATGCTAAAGCCGTCTAGTTAGGGCCACCTATTTCATTCAAATACAAGGGAAACTGACGAGCGAATTTTTCTACGTCGGCTTGAATGGCAGCCAGTTTTGTACTGTTTTCGGTATTCTTCAACGCATCCACAATCCAACCTGCCACCACTTGCATATCTTTTTCTTTCATACCGCGGGTGGTCAGGGCAGCCGTGCCAAGACGTACGCCGGAAGTAACAAAAGGAGAGCGGGTTTCAAAAGGCACGGTGTTTTTGTTAGCGGTAATGCCAGCAGCATCAAGAGCGTGCTCTGCGTCTTTTCCTGTGATGTTCTTATTGGTCAAATCCATAAGGATAAGATGGTTGTCTGTACCACCGGAAACCAGGTCAAAACCACCTTGGATAAGTTCTGCCGCAAGAACAGCGGCATTTTTTACCACTTGTTCTTGATAGCGCACAAAGGCAGGGGCTAAAGCTTCGCCAAAGGCCACGGCCTTAGCTGCAATAACATGCATAAGAGGGCCGCCTTGAATGCCGGGGAAGATTTGGCTGTTGAGGCTTTTGCCCATATCCTCACTGGATAAAATCATACCGCCACGGGGGCCACGCAAGGTTTTATGGGTGGTGGTGGTGGTAATGTGAGCATACTCTATGGGAGACGGATGCACCTTTGCTGCCACAAGGCCGGCAATATGGGCCATGTCTACCATGAGCTTGGCACCCACTTCATCGGCAATGGCGCGAAAACGGGGGAAATCAATGGTACGGGCATAGGCAGAACCACCGGCCACAATAAGCGCAGGTTTATGTTCTTTAGCTATTTTTTCCAATTGATCATAGTCAATACGGCCCGTTTCTTTTTGTACGCCATAGGATATGACGTTAAATAAACGGCCGGAAAAATTGACGGGGCTACCATGGGTTAAGTGTCCGCCATGGGAAAGATCCATACCCAAAATGGTATCGCCAGGCTTAATGCAAGCAAAATAGGCGGCCATATTGGCTTGAGAGCCAGAATGAGGCTGTACGTTGACATACTCACAACCAAAAAGCGTTTTGGCCCGTTCTATGGCTAATACTTCTACCAAATCCACATATTCGCAACCGCCGTAATAGCGTTTACCCGGATAGCCTTCGGCGTATTTATGCGTCAACACAGACCCTTGCGCTTCACGCACAGCAGGAGAAACAAAATTTTCCGAAGCAATGAGCTCGAGTTTGCTCATTTGACGGTCAGATTCAAGGCCAATGGCCTTGGCCACTTCTTTATCTTGCAACAAAAGTTCAAACATAATGTTTCCTATTTTTCCCAGCGTTTGAAAATAAGACTGGCATTAGTGCCGCCAAAGCCAAAGGAATTACACATGGCATATTGGCATTGTACTTTTTCTGAGCCACCAGCCATATAATTTAAATCGCACTCAGGGTCTGGCGTATCTTGGTTGATGGTGCCTGGAATGACGCCTTCGTGTAAAGCGAGCACAGAAAATACGCTTTCAATACCGCCGGCAGCACCAAGCAAGTGCCCTGTCATGGATTTGGTGGCAGAAATGCGAATATTTTTAGCATGTTCCCCAAACACAAGTTTGATGGCCTTGGTTTCACAAGAGTCATTTAAATAGGTAGACGTGCCATGGGCATTGATATGATCAATTTCTTCAGGGCTAACATTGGCATCACGTAGGGCGTTTTTCATGGCTCTTGCCATGCCTTCACCGGATTCGTGAGGAGCAGTCATATGGTAGGCATCGCACGACGTGCCATAGCCCACAAGCTCTGCATAGATGGTGGCGCCTCGGGCCACAGCATCTTCCATATCTTCTAAAAACAAGAACCCTGCACCTTCGCCAATGACAAAGCCGTCCCTTTCTTTATCAAAGGGACGTGAGGCCTTGGTGGGGTTGTCATTATTTTTGGAAGAAAGAGCCTTTAACGCAGTAAAACCGGCCACGCCAAGGGGGGTGACGGTGGCTTCTACTCCGCCGGTAATGACAGCGTCAGAACGGCCCAACAGCATTTCACTAAAGGCAGTACCAATGGCGTGTAGCGCTGAAGCGCAAGCGGTGGTTACTGTTACGTTATTGCCTTTAGCACCTTCAAAAATAGCCACTTGCCCCGGTCCCATATTGGAGATGAGCATGGGTATCAAAAAGGGTGAAATTTTATTGGGGCCTGATTGTAACAACTTGGCATGGTAGGTTTCAATGGTTTGCAAACCACCAAGCCCGATACCAAGAATAACGTCGGTACGTTCAGCATTTTTTTCGTCAATAACAAACTTGGCATCTTCAATAAGAGCCTTACCTGCAGTCACAGCAAATTGCGTAAAGCGATCCATGCGCCGTGCTTGCTTTACGGGAATATGATCTTCAGCTTTAAAGTCTTTCACTTCCCCAGCAATGCGTGAATCATACTCGCTGGCATCAAAAAGAGTGATGGGGGCAATTCCAGACTGGCCTGCAATGAGAGCTTTCCACGTGCTTTGTACATCATTGCCAAGAGGGGTCAGGGCTGAAAGTCCGGTGACCACAATACGCCTGCGACTCATGTAAACTCCTTAAAAATAGGGTACGTAAAAAAGAACAATACGGCATGCCCCAAAAAGCCTGCCGTTTTCCCAATTTAAGCCACGTACTGCTTAAATTGTTGTATACATTCTTAGGGGGAGTTACACCTGCAACTCCCCATACAAAGTATTATTTATTTTCGATATATGAAATGGCGTCTTGCACTTTCAAAATCTTTTGTGCATCGTCATCGGCAATTTCGATGTCAAATTCTTCTTCCATGGCCATGATAAGTTCGGTCAAGTCCAAGGAGTCAGCGCCAAGGTCTTCCACAAAGGAAGCACCAGGTTTTACTTCTTCAGCGGAAACACCCAATTGCTCTACAATGATATTCGTTACTTTTTGTGCTACATCAGACATATTTGCCTCCATATATACTGTTTGATTTTATAAAAATGCCAATGTAAAGAAGATTTTTCTACATTGGCTCTACTCTTTTAACTATACATACCGCCATTAACAGCAAGTATTTGCCCTGTAATATAGCGCGCCTTCTCCGAGGCTAAAAAAGCCACAGCGTGGGCCACTTCGTCCACAGATCCCATGCGCTTTAAGGGAATGTTGTCTTCATATTTTTTCCGAATATCTTCGGGCAAGCTTGCCGTCATATCCGTTTCAATGAAACCAGGGGCCACGGTATTTACTGTAATATTTCGTGCAGCTAATTCTTTGGCAGCAGCCATGGTTATACCATGCATACCCGCTTTAGCTGCGGCATAGTTTACTTGCCCAGCATTGCCGTTTTGCCCCACCACAGAAGAAATATTGATGATGCTGCCGTGACGTTGTTTGCTCATGATTTTTGCCGATTCACGCAAACACACAAAAGCACCACGCAAGTTAATACCAAGCACATCGTCAAAATCACTGTCTTTCATGCGTACAAGAAAACCATCTTTGGTGATGCCGGCATTATTTACTAAGACAGATAATGTAACCTTATCTTTAATATGTTCGGCAAAGAAAGCGGTTACGGCATCAGCATCGCCCACATTTAAACAAAAAGCCTCAGCTTTACCTCCATCTTTTACAATGGCATCAGCTACTTCTTGCGCTTCTTGTGGTTTGCTTACATAGGTTAAATACACCTGAAAGCCTGCTACAGCCAACTCTTTGGCAATGGCTTTGCCTATGCCGCGAGAGCCGCCTGTGACCAGTGCTGTTGCTAATTTGTCTTGCATAACATTCCTCTTTTATTCTAAAGCCCCATGGCTATATCGTAAAAAGGCCCAAGTTTCAAGGTGTAATAAGGCTTCCTAAAAAATTATTTAAGGAAGTCCATAAGACCAGCACCCCACGTAAAGCCGGCACCTACCGAAGCCACCATGGCTTTACAACCTTTGCCCACTTTGCCTTGCTCACGAGCATCTTGTAAAGCAAGCGGCACCGAAGCCGAAGAAGTATTGCCATATTTGTGCACATTGGCAAAAACTTTTTCTTCTGGCAAGTGCAAACGTTGCCCCACAGCTTCAATAATACGTAAATTGGCTTGGTGTGGCACGTACAAATCAACATCATCTAAACTGCAATTGCTTTGCGCAAGCACTTCATGGGCTACAGCCACCAGATTACGTACTGCGTGTTTAAAAACTTCACGCCCCTGCATTTGCAAGAAAAACTCTTCGCTGATGCTGTCGCCGCATTTGTAAGTATTATGCGTGCCACCACCAATGGTGATAAGATCCCACAATTTACCATCGGTATGGCAAATAATGTTGCTTACTGAGGCAAGCGCATTTTCTGCAGGCCTACGCAACACTAAAGCACCTGCACCGTCTCCGAATAAAACGCAAGTGGTGCGATCTTCCCAATTTAAACGGCGGGTTAAAGCTTCTGCGCACACAAGTAAAATAACAGCGTCAGGATGAGTGCCTAAAATAGCTTCGCTTAAAGAAAGCCCATATAAAAATCCGGAACAAGCGGCATTAAAATCAAGGGCCATGACAGTACCGCAGCCCAGCTTATGCGCCACCACACTAGCAGTGGAAGGACAGACAAATTCCGGCGTACACGTAGCCAACAACACATGTGTTACGTCTTTGGCACCAAGGCCGGCCTCTTTAAGGGCTTTTTCTGCCGCTATTACGCCAAGGTCAGAAGACTGTTCTCCTTGGGCCAAAACATGTCTTTGCTGTATGCCTGTGCGCGTGGTAATCCATTCATCGTTGGTGTCTACCATACGGCTTAAATCAGAATTGGTCAAAATTTGCTCAGGAACATGCGTTCCTAAACCGTGAATATGACAAATGGTGTTCATGAGCTTAAGGTCTCTTTATTTTTATGAGGAAAAGAACGTCTTTGAAGAAAAAATGCATCATAAAGCGCGGCTAAAACGGGTCAATTCTTCGTTGGCCATAATAGTTTGTGCAAGATGCTTATTGGTGCCCTTGCGTACGAAAGTTCCACCCATGCGCACAGCACTACAAATGGCTTTGGCACTAGACTTTCCATGGCACACCAAAATAAGCCCCTGTAAACCCAACAATGGCGCACCGCCATATTCGGCATAATCTACAGTCTCTTTAAACTTTTTGAAGGCACTTTTAGCAAGTAGTGCCCCTAAAGAGGGCAGTATGCCAGAAAGAAGATTTCTCTTTAAAATACGAATAAGCGAAGTGGAAAGTCCCTCACTCATTTTTAATACCACATTGCCCATGAACCCGTCGCAAATGACCACGTTTACATCGCCGATAAACAAATCGCGACCTTCGCAATTGCCGGCAAAATTTAAATTTTTAGCCATTTTTAAAAGTTCATAAGCTTCTTTTACTTGCGTGTTTCCCTTCCCTTCTTCTTCCCCAATGCTTAGCAAACTTACGCTGGGCGCAGGATATTCCATAATATCACGGGCAAAAGCATTACCCATAAGGCCAAATTGAAAAAGATGGTAGGGCTTACAATCCACATTGGCCCCTACATCTAGTAAGACGAGGGGATTTTTTTCTGTGGGTAAAAGCGTTGTTAACGCAGGGCGTTCCACCCCTTGAATACGACCAACGATGAACATGCCACAAGCCACAGTAGCCCCGGAATGTCCGGCACTAACTACAGCATGGGCTGCCCCTTCACGCACAAGACGACAAGCCACCTGTATGGAGGCATTTTTCTTGCGCCGAAGCACATCAGAAGGTTTTTCATTCATATGCACCACATCATCGGCATGAACAATCTCATAGTGCACACCGGCTGTATTTTCTTGCTCTAAAACGGCTTCTATTTTAGCGGTATCACCCACTAAAAGCACCGACAACTTATAGAGCTTAGCAGCCTTAATGGCACCAGGAACCACGACGGAGGGCCCAAAGTCCCCCCCCATGGCGTCCACGGCGATAATGGGGCATACGTCCATTAATCTTGGTCAGCAGCTGTGGAAAGAACTTTGCGCCCTTTATACATACCGCAGCTTCCGCATACGGAATGAGGCACGGTGGGTTCGCCACACTGACAATAGATAACGGTGGGCACAGCCACACGATCATGGGAACGACGCATTCCTTTTCTGGAACGTGATTTTTTGTTTTGTTGAACAGCCATACTAATCTCCTTAAAAATCGAAATTTATTTCGATGCAATTTTTACTGCACGCAGTACTGCCAAACGAGGGTCACCCTCATCCTTCATACACGTACAGGAAGTCTCATTTAAGTTTGCCCCGCATGCAGTACACAAGCCTTTACACTTTTCATGGCATAAAGGACGCATGGGCAAGGACAATAAAAATTCTTCCCAACATAGACCGGCAATGTCCAGTGTGGGGGTACCCTTTTCAAGGATGATATGACTGTCCCTATCCATATCTTCCTGAGCCTCATCCAAAAGGTCTTCATCTTCTGCATTTTCAAAAGGTATAGACTCACCTGGAATGGCTTCAAAGGTATCAATTGCGTGCTCGATGGTTGTTATGGCATCTTCAGCACACAAGTCACAAGGTTGCGCCACTTGCCCTTTTAACGTGCCATGCACAAGGCAACCGCCAGGCACCAACGACAAATGAATTTGCGCAGATAATGGGCTAAGCACCTTGCATTCCACACCAAATTCTGCCATAGGCACAGACCATACGGCTTCATTGTCCACAAATACATCACAGCCTTGTGGTGGAATATCGCGTATTGCTTTGTATAAACTTCTCATTATAGCCCTCGTGAAATGTGCCTTTTACATGGCAATCGCCTTGCCTGTCAAGGCATAAAAAGGGATTTTTTCTGTACCCCTATAATGTGGCCCAAAAAATACCCTACTCACCATGCGGATGTCCCATGAAAACCCATAGCAATGCATATATTTGCTAACAGGGGTGCCGGCCTAAAAAATGTTTATTTTTCATATGCCTCCTGTCAGCCCTTTAAAAAACGAGCAGAGACACTATCACTTTTTATGACTTTTCTTCAGCACAATACGCTACCTGTAAAGCTTCAAGGGTGGCAATTTTTTTCTTCTTGGGCACAGTACGAATAAAAGCTTCTGTTTGCAAAGCAGATTTTCTATCGGCACAACACGCATAGGCGCATAAGTATACAGGCCTCCGCCCCCTGGTATATTTGGCACCGCCAGCCTTTTCTCCATTATGCTCTTGCACACGTCGCTGTAAATCTGTGGTAATACCACAGTACAGTGATGCATCGGCACAGCTTAATAAATAAACATACCATTGTTGCATAGGGTTATATGTACTGGTAAAGCCTTGCTTGTCAATACAAAATCAAAGGCAACGTTTGCAACTGGTCATTACTTTTTTTTCCACCTTCGCACGAGTGGGGCCAAAAGCTCTGGGCATAGTGCATGGGCCAGTAACGCATAACTTAGCCCAAAAAGAATACCACTGCCCCCAAGGGCCATGACATAGGGCCATACCGAGGGTAAATGGGCAAAGTAGCTCAAAAGAGCAGCACTCACCCACCAAGCAAAGCCGCCGCATAGGCAAGAAAATGCAAGGGCCATACCAAGGCTTTTACCCAAGCCAGCAAAAGCGGCCCCGCCTTGACGTTTTTGCCAAATGTACATGATAATAAGTACATAGACCACAACGCCTAACAGGCTTACCAAGGCAATGCCCATGGCACCATAAGGCAATACTTTATAAAAAATGGGCAAAGAGACAATGGTAACAGCTGTTCCGCATAAAGCCGGTGTTAAGGTGTCCCCAAGGGCATAAAACGCTCGGCCTAAAACCATTTGAATACCCCATAAGGGTACAGCCAAAAGCATAATTTGCAAAAGGGGCGCAGAAAGCACAGTATTTTCATGGGAAAAATCGCCCCCTTCAAAAATAAAGCCCATGCAAGGCAAAGCCGTGGCTATCATCCAAGCGGCAATGGGCAAAAGTAAGACGGTGCTGGTCTGCATGGCAGACCGCAGGGTTTGTTGAAAGGTGCCAAAATCTTTTTTTGAAGCCAACGCCGCAAGAAAAGGATACGAAGCCACAGCCATGGCTTGCCCCACCATCCCCACGGGCACTTGTGAAATGCGACGAGCATAGCTAAGCAAAGAAATGGCCCCATCCCCCACCAATGAACCAAAAATACGCATAAATTGTTCATTGAGCATAACCACCGATTGCCCCAGCATAAGCGGTAAAGCCATAATAAGAAAAGAACGCAACAGCGGATGGCGTAAGTTTTGCCAGCGTGGACTATAGACACGCAGGCCTATACCGCCTAAGTTTTCTTGTGGCTGCGCAGTATGTGGCGACGCACTTTGCTGTGCAGCATTTTGTAGGGCACCTTGCACACCGTCTTGACGTAAAGCCGCCCAATAAGGCAAGGCAAAGGCCCCTATGCCGGCCCCAAGGCTTACGCCAACGCAAAAACCTACCATACCGTCGGCAAGGCCAAAATAGGGAAGGGCTAAACCGCAGACAATAATACATCCATTGTAAATAAGCGGCGTCAAGGCAGGTACATAGAATTGCTTACGTAAGTACAGCAAGGCGGAAAAACAGGCTCCGCTTACAAAAAACACTTGCCCAGGCAAAATAAGCCGTAAGAAATAGGCCAAGCGAGCACTTTGCTGCGCATCAAAGCCCGGAGCCACTATTTTAGCTAAAGGAGCAGCCCATATCCATGCCACTAAAGTCAAGGTACCCACAGCAAAAAGGGCCCACCAAAAGACGGCAGAGAAAAACCGCCACGCATCTTCACTGTCTTCAGCAAAGCGGCGAGAGAGCAGCGGCATAAGTGTTATGGAAACATAGCCGCCGGCCAAAAGGTAATTGATAAAATCTGGCACAACGAAGGCAGCAAAGTATAAATCTGCCTCATGAGACGCCCCAAATTGCCAAGAAATGACCTTATCACGTAATAAGCCCATGAAACGAGAGAGCACAATACTTATGCCCATAATAAGGGCCGCAAGGCCCATGTTTTGTGTACGTGCGCTTAACATGAGCTATTGGTTACATCTTGTTTCCATTCTTGCACAAGACGTTGTACATGTATTTTTTGTTCGTGAGGCATATCTTTATACCGCTCGGCAAAAACGTGCAAATGTGTAGCCCCCCGTGCGGCAAAAACCCCTTTAATACGACACCAGCGAGGTTCAAGTAATTGCCACATATGATCAAGCATGGCATTGGTGATGGTTTCCATAAAAGAATGGTGACTACGATAGGCAAACATATAGAGTTTAAAACTTTTTGACTCCACACATTTTTCATCGGGAATATATTCCATAACAATAGTTCCAAAATCCGGTTGGCCCGTCACAGGGCACAGGGATGTAAACTCCGGAAAGGCAATGCGAATAATATAATCTCTGTCGGGATAGCTGTTGGGAAATGCTTCCAACTGTGCAAGACCGGGCGGGTCTTCAAGGGTGGGCATTTTGCCTGTGCCTAAATTACGTAAATGTTCGGTTTTATCTTGACTATGCGACATATATACTCCTTCTGCAACATACTGGTATAAAAGTCCTGCACAATTATTTTCAAATAGAGCTTTGTGTCTAAAATTTGAAAATTTGTTAGAAATGTAAAATAAAGTGCAGAGGTCTCTATATTGCATCTTACACTTTTTTAAAGAAATACTGATTAGTTCTTTTTCCTGAGAGGGGAAACTTTTTTTAGGGAAAAAAAGTTTCCCCTCTCAGACTCTCCCTTTCAAAAAAATCAATTATTTCATAGTTTTGTTTTGAAAAAATATTGTGC
>CAYJDE010000090.1:7007-9812 GCA_964368805.1 uncultured Desulfovibrionaceae bacterium | reverse complement strand
TAAGAAAGGCTTATCCAGCCCATATTGTTCTTTTAATTTAGAGATGACTTCAGGATTTTGTTCTGCACCCATACTGGCAAGAAGCTGCTGTACTGGGTCTGAAGGTAATATGGCCGTCATGGCAAATACAAAGAAAGACAAACCAAGCAAAATAATAAGCAGGCTTACAAAGCGTCTAGCAATATAGAGTAACATCTCAAAGTCTCATAGGTATGACGTATGTTTTTCTGTTTACAAGCAGTTACCTAAGACAAGAATGTGCCAAAGGCTCAACCGAACTAAAAAACTGCGCATACAAATGAAATCACCTGTATGCGCAGAAAAATAATACTTAGAATTTATATTTGAAAATTAAAGCCGCTTTATAACCGTCTCTTTTTTCCCAATCATTGCTGTTGGTATGATTCCATGTGTCTTCATCCACACCATTGATAATGTAGCCAAGCTGTAAGGTGGCTGAGAGGTTTTTGTAGAGTTGGTAGGTGCTGTCTAAGTTGAACTCCACAATATAATCATTTTGGGTGAGATAGAAAGTAGACAGGCCGCTGGGGGCTAAAGCACGTCTTGAGTCAAGATATTTAGCGTTTTTGGGATCGTTGGTGCCTTGCCAGTAGGCAATCTTGAAGGTATGCGAAAGCTTGTCCATGAAGGAAACATTACTTAAACCCAAAGCCAAACCCCATGTACCTGTAAAGTCAAGGTTTAAATCATAACCGGGGTTGGCCCAGTTGGCGTCGGCTATACTCCACGCAGAGTCGGCCACAAAAGAAGTAAACCACGCATCGGGCGCCACCACGGGCATTCTTTCAGAACCATTTTTCAAGTCGCCGTCATCACCAGAGCCATACCAGAACATAAGGCTTGGGGTACCCCAGCTTAGCTTATACTCTGCCAGTGCTTTAATAACAAAACCGGAACGCTGATCATCGATACGCATAGGACCATAGCCTGTGCCATCTTGTGCTGCTAAAGTATAGGTGCCGCCATACGAAGTGGCACCATAGTTAATGTCCAGCTCAAAATTAAAAGCATTATACCGGAAACTCATGGGTAAACCCACCCAGAACATGGATTGGTAGGGGTCTTGGTGAGACATATGTCTACCATAGCCTTCCAGTGCACTTAAGCCTTCACGGAATAAAGGTTTAGATTTGCCATAGGTAACCGTGTCGGAAAAGGCATCCCCATGGACATTTTCACCAAGCATACCCACCATGGCCCAAGGGGTTACGCGCCAGCCATCGCCCTTAATGGGAAGGGATAGCATGAACAAATCAAAATTATCTAAAAAGTTAGATCTGTCTTCGTAATCGTTGCTATAATTCACATAGTTATCATTATACGGGCGCATCCATGCGGCTGTTAAGCCTACACTATCATTGAATGTATAATTGGCCACGATACCGGCACCGTCAGAGCCAAGGACAGCAGGGCCACCGGCTACTTCTGGGTTTTGAAACCACTGCAAACCCATGCGCAATTTTAATTCGGTATTGGGTACCACCCAATCGATATACGCATGTTTTACTTTTACAGCTATGCCATCGGTGCCAAGGGCCCCACCGCCGCTTTGGTGGCCATAGTACTGATCTCCTATTTCAAAGTGCACGGTACCAGATAAAAACTCTGAGGCCACAGCGTCAATTTGCAAGCGAATACGTTGTAAGGCTTGGAAATTATCACCGCCTCCTTGACCGTAAAACATGGTATCAGCCACGCCAAAGCCCATAATCCATTCGCCCTTGGCTTTAAAGTCGATGGCACTTGCTCCGGTGGCGGCCCCAAATAGCATGCCTGCGGTAAGTAAAAGTGTTGCAAGTTTTTTCATCCGTTTTTCCTTTATACTAAATAATAATTGGTGTGCATTTTTAGCACGGTCCTCTACAAAACTCCCCATGGTGGGGCAGATCCCTCAAGTATTTCTAACAAGCTGTTGCAATGTCTCTTTTTCTGCAAAACACAGCGAAAGTCACACTATAAGAAGATGAAATGCATTGTCAAGTTCAAAATAAAAATTTTTCATATAACATGTTAGTATTTTAGTTTTTTTACATTAAAATATTGACAGTTTTGTGTAAGTGCGCTATCTGTTTTTCCGAATTTGAAAGTACTTTTCAATGGCTCTGGTAAGAAGTATTGTGCTTTGCGTGCTTTCTTGCCTGTTTTTGTTTCCATCGCAAGGAAATTTTTTATCCTTTCGTTTCCTTAAACCTTTTTGTAGGTACATATGTCTTTTTTAGAAATTTTTATTATTGCTGTAGCCTTGGCTGCGGATGCTTTTTCTGTGGCTTTGGTGGTGAGCATTAAAGGCAACAACTCTTGGAAGCATATTGTACGCATGGCTTCCATTTTTGGTTTTTTCCAGTTTTTCATGCCCCTGCTGGGCTATTTTCTTTTTAATCAAGTACATGATTTAATAAGCGCCTATGACCATTGGATAGGCTTTACTTTACTTGCCATTGTAGGTGGTAAAATGCTTTGGGAAGGCTATACGCATGATGGGGAAGAAGAAGCATCAAACACCAGCGACCCCACCAAGGGGTTTACGGCTATTACTCTTGCCGTGGCCACCAGTATTGATGCGCTGGCTGTGGGGGGCACCTTTGCCACCTTGTCCATCGATGTATGGATGCCCGCCATTGTCATTGGTATTGTATGTTTTGCTATGACAGCACTGGGTATGATTTTGAGCCGATGTTTGCTGCAAAAGAATACGCTCATTGTAAAATATGCTAATATGATAGGGGGCGTTATCCTTATTGCCATAGGTTTGCGTATTCTTGTTCCCGATCTTATGTAGAGATC
>CAYJDE010000090.1:0-6907 GCA_964368805.1 uncultured Desulfovibrionaceae bacterium | reverse complement strand
TCAAAATTTTTTAGTAAAAGGCATATCCCATGACTCAAGCCAAGCTTCAAGGTAATCGCATAACCGAAGGTGTCCTTTGGAAAGAGATTTTATTCTTTTTTGTGCCTATTCTTATTGGCTCATTTTTTCAACACATGTACAGCATTGCCGATACCATTGTGGTGGGGCGTGGTTTGGGCACCTTAGAACTGGCTGCTGTAGGGGGCTCTGCCTCTAAGGTTATTATTCTTATTACTAATTTCTTTTTAGGTGTTTCTAGTGGCATCACAGCCTATGCCTCACGGTATTATGGCAAGCAAGATTACGCAGCAGTAAAGTCTACCATTTGCAATGGGTTGTTTTTCTTTAGTATTCTTGGTATTGCGCTTTCCGTCATAGGTATTGTTTTTTGTCGTGAAATTCTTTTGGTTATGAATACGCCTTTAGACACCATGGACTTTTCCATAACCTATTTACAAACCTATCTTACCGGTATCATTTTTTGTGTGATTTATAATACGTTGGCAGGGGTTTTACGGGCCCTTGGCGATGCCAAACGTCCGCTTTATGTGCTGATTTTTTGTTCTTTTCTCAATATTGTTTTGGATATTTTACTGGCATTGGTATTAGATTTTGGTGTTTTTGGTATTGCTGCTGCCACGGTGTTTTCGCAAGCCTTAAGTGCGGTTATTTTGTTTTATATTATTATACAGACGCTAAAAAATACCGGCGAGTACAAAATTCGCATTGATGTTAAAGCCATGAAGGACATTGCCCTTTTGGGTATTCCTGCCGGCATTCAAAGTATTATGTTTAGCTTTTCCAATATTGCCGTGCAAGCTTCGGTGAATACCTTTAACGCCATAACTGTGGCGGCATGGGTGGCCTATTTACGTATTGACGGCATTGTGGACATGTTCCTTTCTGCCATCAGTGGTACAGTCATTACCTTTGTGGGGCAAAATTTTGGTGCCGGAAAAATGCATAGGGTAAAAGAAGCCATTTGGTCTGTTATTGGTATCAGCTACGTGTTGGTAGCCGTACTCATTGGCGTATTTATTTTGGCCCGTGAACCCATCTTTGCCCTTTTTACCACCAATGCTGAGGTGATACGTATAGCCGGTGAACTTATGTTTATTATCCTGCCTATGTACTTACTCACGATTCCGCAGCAGATGCTTTCGCAAGCTTCACGCGGTTTAGGCTTTTCCTTCATGCCCATGGTCTTCACGCTCATTTGCATTGTGGGCATGCGCTTTGTTTGGGTATATATTATAATGCCCATACAACCTAGCCTTGAACTTTTAGCTTTTTGTTATCCTGTCAGCGCACTTTTGGCCTCCTGCGTGTTTGTGGTGTACTTTAGAAAGCTTATTAAAGACGTGGAAGCAAAGCTATCAGAATAGCCTGTATGGGCAGTTTTGTATTGGCTTTTCATTGTCTATAAAAATACTTTTGTATTTTATTGACAATGAAAATCACAACCGTTACTCTGCGTTCGGACGTTTCCTAAAGGGTAACAATAGTAAAAAGAGTACGTTGTATAAAACCTTGTAAAATGGTAATGTTTAGTTTTTTAACGATAAAAGGAGTTTTTATGAAAAAGATTGCAGCGTTGCTTTTGGCTGGCGCCATGGTGTTTTCTGCATTTACAGGTGTGTCATCGGCCTTTGCTCAAGAAACCAAAAAAGATTTAACCTTTGCTTTTTTCCGTGATGTGGAATCATTAAGCCCACATACTACAGCTGGTGAAATGTGGTTCCAAGAAATGGTTTTTGATGGCTTGGTTTCCATTGAAAATGACGGTATTAAGCCTGCCCTTGCCGAAAGTTGGACCATTTCTCCCGACGGTAAAGTGTATACATTTAAAATTCGCCAAGGGGTAAAATTTACTGACGGTACTCCTTTAACGGCCCATGTTATCAAAGAAAATTTTGATAACATTATTAAAGATAAAAACTCTCTCAAGTGGCTTGAATCAGTAGTTTTAACAAAAGAATATAA
The DNA here is from genome assembly GCA_964368805.1 of uncultured Desulfovibrionaceae bacterium. Classification (GTDB taxonomy): domain Bacteria; phylum Desulfobacterota; class Desulfovibrionia; order Desulfovibrionales; family Desulfovibrionaceae; genus CAYJAD01. The sequence continues at coordinate 4,924 of CAYJDE010000090.1, read as the reverse complement.
AGCTTTAGATGATTATACTTTTGAACTAACTCTTGCTAGTCCGTATTACCCACTTTTGGCAGAACTTGGCATGGCTCGCCCCTTTGGTATGGGATCTCCCAAAACTTTTGTAGAGGGTGAACCCCGTAAAGTAACGGCTGCCGTAGGCACAGGGCCCTATGTCATGGGCGAACATAAACAAGACGAATTCCTTAACATGTATGTGAATAAAGATTATTGGGGAAAAAAGCCTAGCATTGAAAAAATTACCATGCGTGTTATCCCTGAAAGTCAAACTCGTATTCTTGCCCTTGAAAATGGCGAAATTGACATGGTATACGGCGCCAACGTGGTGGATGCTACCACCATTCAAATGTATAAAAACAGCGATAAAATCAAATACGCTGTTTCTGAGCCATCTTTAACCAAACACATGGTTATCAACTCTCACCTTCCCGGCCTCAATGAATTGGCTGTGCGTCAAGCCATCAACTATGCCATCAACAGAGAAGCCATCTCCCAAGGTATTTATTATGGTTTAGAAAAACCGGCCGGCACCTTATATTCCAAAACCGCTCCTTACTGCGACGTGAATCTTACCCCTTATGGTTATGATTTGAAAAAAGCCGAAAAGCTTTTGGACGATGCAGGCTGGAAAAAAGGTGCTGACGGTGTACGCGCCAAAGACGGCGTACGTCTTGCCTTTTCTGTAATTTATGACAACAATACCGTTACTGATAAGCCTACTTTGGAATATATCCAGTCAGAATTTAAGCCTTTAGGTATTGATTTAAAACTAGAAGGTTATGAACGCTCCACCTACTTTGATAAGCAAAAAGCCGGTGAATTTCAAATTATCATGGGCATTCCTTGGGGCAAACCTTACGACCCACACGCCTCTTTAGCCTCTTTCCGTGCGCCTTCCTATGGTGACTATAAAGGTCTCTCTGGCCTTACCAATCACAAAGAAATCTTTGATGGCATTACGGAAATGCTTGTAGAAGTGGACGAAGTGAAAAGACAAGCAGAAATTAAGGCTATTTTGACCAAAATTCACGATTCCGCCGTGCATGTACCCCTTGTTTTTGGTAATAATAAAACCATCTACACAGGTCAGCTGAAAAAAGTAACTTTTGCGCCTTCTGTATACACCTTCCCCTTCTGGGAATTTGAATATAAATAGTTGGCTCAAAACAGGGTAGTCTACTGCGTCAAAACAAAAAAGCAGACAACGTATGTATGTCTCTCTACCCGGCGTTGCCTGCTTTTTTGTTTTTCCTTGTATCTCAAGCTGTTTTGAACCACCGATCAGAGTGTTGGCAAAGCTTGTAGTGCTGTAGATGTTGTTAAAAGTCCATGAGAGGGAAATTTCCCTCTCATTATGCATTTTAAAGGGATATTATGAATAAATACATACTAAAGCGTATGCTTGGCGTCATTCCTTTGTTGTTCGCCATTTCTATATTTACCTTTGTGTTTATCAACCTCATTCCGGTAGATCCTGCTGAAGTTATTTTGCGTGTACATAATATACCCATAGCCTCTCCGGAACTTATTGCGCAAACACGAGAAGAGTTGGGATTAAATGACCCCTATGTGGTGCGGTACTATAACTGGGCCATAAAAGCCATGCAGTTGGATTTTGGCATAAGCTACGCCACGCCGGATCTTACAGTTATTGAGAAAATGGCCACCGCCATGCCCAATACCTTAAACCTTGCTGCCATATCCTTTATTTTTGTTATTGTCTTGAGTTTACCCATTGGCTTTTTATGCGCAGTATATAAGGATACGTGGTTTGATAAACTCATGCGGGGCTTTGTCTTTTTAACCACAGCCATGCCCTCCTATTGGATTGGCCTTGTACTTATGTATGTGGTTTCCGTAAAAATGGGCTTGCTTCCTACCAGCGGTAACTTTGCTGGGTGGAAAAGCATAATTTTACCGGCACTTACTGTAGCCTCTTCTTATGTGTCTATTTTTATTCGACTCATTAGAAATAATATGATTGAAAATATGAAGCAAGATTATGTGCTTTATGCCAATGTGCGTGGTCTCAAACAAAGAAATATTTTGGTAAAGCATATTCTCAAAAACTCTTTGCAAACCTGCGTTGTGGCCATTGGTATGAGTATTCCGCAGCTTATTGCGGGTACCATTGTGGTAGAAAATGTTTTTGCATGGCCCGGTCTTGGTTCGCTATGTATTGAAGCTGTTTTCACCAGAGATATGCCTGTCATACAAGCTTATGTGTTGCTTGTGGGTGTGCTTTTTGTGGTGTTTAATTTGCTCTTTGATATTTTACAAGGCGTTATGGATCCAAAGCTCAGAGTGGGAGACCAAGGAAATGCTTAAAAGATTATTACGAAATAAAGAAGCCGTTATTGTACTTAGCATTTTAACGGCCATCGTCCTCATAGGTATTTTTGCCCCATGGATTGCGCCCAATGATCCCCTTAAAGCCGATATGATGAAGCGTTTTGCCGCTCCTGGGGGAGATTATCCTCTCGGTGGCGACCAGCTAGGGCGTTGCTTGCTTTCACGAATTATTTGGGGGATTCGCCCCACCTTGGGTTATGCGGCCCTTACCATGATAGGCACCATGGGTATAGGCCTTGCGGCTGGCTTGGCATCAGGCTATTTCCGTGGTTGGGTAGACGAAGTCATTATGCGCCTTGTGGATTTGCTTTTGTCCTTCCCAAGCCAAATTATGGTATTTGCTGTGCTTGCTTTACTTGGTGTAGATATCATGAACGTGGTACTTGCCAACGTACTCATTAAATGGGCATGGTATGCACGCATGATACGCACCAATGTGATAAAATACCGATCAGAAAATTTTGTAAATTTTTCCAATGTTATAGGAAATAGTAATAAATTTATTTTCTCTAAGCATTTAATGCCAAGTATTGCCGCAGAGTCTGCCATGCTTGCCAGCATTGACATGGGCTGGGCCATTATTAATGTGTCCACCTTATCCTTCCTTGGTATGGGCGTACAAGCACCTACACCTGAATGGGGTGCCATGCTCAATGATGCTAAGCAAGTGTTTGCGCTCAATCCCATGCAAATGATTGTTCCCGGAGTGGCCATTGTAACGGTGGTATCCCTCTTCAACGTGATGGGCGATGTGCTTCGCGATGCCCTTGACCCCAAGGAGGAAATGTAATGCCTGTACTTTCCGTTCAAGATTTAAAAGTAACCTTTAAGGGAAAAAAGAAAACGGCGGAATTGGTAAAAGGCGTGTCTTTTGAATTAAAAAAAAGTGAATGCCTGTGCATAGTGGGGGAGAGCGGTTCCGGAAAAACCATGACCATGAAGGCCATAGTAGGGTTGCTTGACCACAATTTTACCATTGAAGGTAAGGCCATGCTGGGTAATCTTGACCTTTTGCATGCCTCCAAGGAAGAGTTGAGAAAGGTGCGTGGTAAACGCATGACCATGGTGTTGCAAAATCCCATGGTGTGCTTTGATAGATTGTACCGCATTGGCTATCAGATGAAGGAAACCTTTGAAGAGCATACCAAATGGTCTAAAGAGGAAATTCATGCCAAATGCATAGAAACCTTAAAAAAAATGCAATTGGATGAACCTGAAGAGGTCATGAAAAAATATCCGCACCAGCTTTCAGGTGGTATGTTGCAGCGTATCATGATAGGCATTGCACTAACATTAAACCCCGATATTCTCATAGCCGATGAGCCCACCACCGCCATTGACAGCGTCACACAATATGAGATTATGAAAGAATTTGTACGCCTGAAAGAATCTGGTGTTACCATGATATTTATTACCCATGACCTAGCGGTAGCTTCGCTCATTTCTGACAATGTTATCGTTATGAATCAAGGAAAAATTGTGGATAGGGGTACTTTTGAACACATTAAGGATCACGCACAAGATGAGTACACCAAGCAATTGGTGCATCAAAAAAAATTGGTACTGGAAGCCTTTAATAAAAGCTTGGAAGGGGGCATGATATGATTAGGGTAGAAAATCTCAGCATGCGCTTTAAAAGTGAGCTTACAGGAGATTGGCAAACGGTGCTCAATGATGTTTCCTTTACTGTAGATGAGGGAGATTGCCTTGCCGTATTAGGAGAAAGCGGCTCCGGAAAAAGTACCCTAGGAAGAATTCTTGTGGGGCTTTTGCCCCCCAGCGCAGGCAAATATTTCTTTTTAGATAAAGAACCCTATGTTAATAAAGCTGATAAAAAATTATTGAGCCAAAATATCAGCATAGTGTTTCAAGACTATGTGACATCGGTAAATCCAAGATTTACGGTGTATGACACCATTAAAGAATCTGTGGATGTTCTTGCCAAGAGAAGTGAAGGCAAGATTAACAGAAAAGAAAAAATTCTTGAATACTTGCACGCTGTGGGCCTTAATGAAGATTTTTTAGACAGGTTTCCTCACCAATTGTCCGGCGGACAACTACAAAGGGTGTGCATAGCAAGGGCGCTTGCCGTTAACCCCAAGGTAATCTTATTTGACGAGGCCATTAGCTCTCTTGATGCGCATACGCAAGTGCAAATTATGGATTTATTACGCGATCTTCAAAGTAAGTACAAGCTTACCTTTGTTTTTATTACCCATGACCTAACAGCCGTTACGTATCTTTGCAATAAAGTTATGTTTGCACATATGGGCGTTATAACGGAAGTTATGGATGTAAAAGATATAGCTAAAACCCATGATGCGTATGCACGCAGACTTATGGAAGTGGTTATTGATATTTAGTTGTGGCGCATAAGAAAGTGTTTGATGAGAGTGTTGAAAAAGTCAATTTTTTTAAAAAATTTTTGATGAAATGCCGTTTTCATTGTTTTCCTGCAGGCTCTTCAAAAAATGTAAGATGCAAGGAAAACAAAGTTTTTTTATTATGGCATAGGACTCTTATGGTCCATGCCGTAATAAGGAAACGCTGATTAAATGCCTTTTTG